>NZ_JBEXSX010000028.1:0-110916 GCF_040613835.1 Streptomyces sp. NPDC006207
AGAAGAAGGCGGCCGGCGACGCGTCGGTGACCTGCGCGGTCGTGACCAGGCCGGTGGCCTTGCCGGCGGCCTTGGCCTGCTGGCCCAGGGTGGCCAGCGGGTTGCCGTCCACGTCGACGCTGATCGCGCCGTTGTAGGTCTTCTCACCGGTCGCCCACGCGGTCGCGGCCGCGGCGGAGTCGGTGACGACGGCCTTCGGGTCGTCCGGCTCGGTGGTCAGCTGACCCGAGTAGGGGAGCTTGTCCATCGCGAGCTGACCGTTCAGACCGGTCAGGTGCAGGCGCGCGGCCTGCCGGGCGGCGGCACCCATGCCGTCGCCGTTGATGAAGATGACGTTCTTCGCAGCCGGGGCCTTGCCCTTGCTTGCGGTCTGCGGGGCCGTGGCCGACGCACCCAGCGTCGGGCTGACCACCATGGTCACGACCGCGGCGGCGGCCGCAGCCGCCACGGGCGCGGCGTACCGCCGGGCCCTGCGTACACCCTCGGACACAACGACCTCCGTTGCTCACTGCTTGCCATTGCTTGGCTGTGAACTTAGGAGCCTTAGGGGGAAGGTTGACTAAGCGCAGATGTCCAGAACGCGACGGAACCTTCAGGTGACGGTAAAAGCCTAGGCCCGGACTTGTCCGTACAGGTGGTCGCGGCAGCCTCACGCGCGGGCCGCCCCGCACGGCCGCATCCGGCGCGTTCGTGCAGATCACCGCCGTCGCAGGGCATCGTGATGCGCGCAGCGGGGAGGGCCGGGGGAACGGGCGCGCCGTTCACATACCGTTCGTCCACGGCAAGGGGACGGTGAAGTCGTCCTCGACCGGCGGGTCCAGTTCGTGCGCCAGCAGGCCGGTGGCGGCGAAGCACCGCACGCGGACGGCGGCCGGGCTGACGTCCAGCCGCAGGAAGCTCTTGAAGAACGGCGGGCTGTACGTCGCCGAGCCCGGGGAGAGCAGACGGGTGAGCACCCGGCGGACGGGCAGGCGCAGCCGGCGCCTGCGGTCCGGCCGGGGCGGAGCACCCAGGACGCCGGCGACGAAGCGGGTCCGCCAGGTCACGCGGGCGCCGGTGGCCCGGGTGGCCGGGATGCCGAGACGCCGGGCGAGGACCGCGGACGCCTCGTCCGGGGTCAGGTCGAACAGGCGGCGCAGGTGGAGCCGGCGGCCGTAGAGCCGGCTGTAGAAGGCGAGGGAGTCGCCGCGCATCGGGTAGCAGCGGAAGCGGTCCTCGGTGACGCCGCCGACCTCCACCCGGGGGATCGTGTGGGTGGCGTGCATGAAGGCGCCCCCGCCGCCGGAGACGACGTATTCGATCCTCCGGCCGTCCACGTCCACCGGGTAGCGCTGGTAGTTGTGGATGTCCCCGCCGATCACGGCGACGAAGTTGTGCTCCGGGTCGCGGACGACCTCGTCGACCGTGCCGCCGCCCTCGATGGCGCAGGGGTGGTGCTCGCCGTCCACGTAGATCGGGGAACCGGTGACGAGGATCTTGGGGCGGGGCCCCAGGGAGACCTGGCGCAGCCACTCGCCCTGCTCCCTGTCGATGTCGCCGAGCAGCCCGGTGTCGATGCCTATGATCCGTATCGGCCCCGAGTCGATCGCCCAGTACGGGCCGGGCTGGGAGGCCGCCTGCGAGGGCGCTGAGCGCATCCGGCGGGCCTCGTCGAGCCGGGCGTCGTCCGGCACGTCGGGCTTCGCCCACAGCAGGCTGCGCCACCAGGCCCGGGTCAACCGGCGGGGGCGCGGCGCGGGCGGCAGGGCGGGGGCGCGGCAGAACACCCGCATGAAGCCGTTGAGCCCGTCGTACCAGTCGTGGTTCCCGGGGATGGCGTAGACGGGGGCGTCGTAGTCCCGGTAGGGCCGGAAGAACTTCGTGTCGTACTCGTTGGCGCTGCCGACGGGGTAGAGGACGTCGCTGCAGATCACGGCGTAGCGCGTGCCGGCGCCCGCCTTGAGCATCCCGGGGACGACGGCGTACTGCGGGTCGTCGCCCTCGCCGGTGTCGCCGAGGAGGAGGAAGGAGAAGGTGTCGGGGTCGTCCCGCTCGATCACCAGGTCCGCACCGGACGCCCCTCGCTCCAGTTGGCCGTTCACCCAGCGCTGCCGGTCCCGGCCGGTCGGGTCGCCGAACAGCGAGGCGAGCGGGCCGTTGCGGGCCTTCCACAGGGTCACCGGGTCCAGCCACGACAGGTTGACCACCCGGGCCGGCATCAACTCCCGGTAGGCGCCGGGCTGCTGGCTCTCCCAGCCGGCGCCGGACAGGGATTCACGCGAGGAGTCGGACACGGGCGCACTGTAGCAACCGGGCCGGGCGCCGAAGGCGGCGCCCGGAACTGCGCTCAGTCCTGCGCGTCCTGTGGGTACCAGCGCAGTTCGACCGTGTTGCCGTCCGGGTCCTCGACGTAGGTCGACAGGGCGGAGCCGCGCGCGCCGAACCGCCGCACGTTGGCCTCCAGCACCGTGAACACCCCGGACGCGAC
Source organism: Streptomyces sp. NPDC006207 (assembly GCF_040613835.1). NCBI lineage: Bacteria > Bacillati > Actinomycetota > Actinomycetes > Kitasatosporales > Streptomycetaceae > Streptomyces > Streptomyces sp. NPDC006207. The sequence goes on from NZ_JBEXSX010000028.1 coordinate 2,468, forward strand.
GACCTCTTCCCAGTCCAGCGGTTCGACGGTGAGGCAGATGTGGTCGACGTTGGACTCGCCGCGGGGCCCGGCGACCAGGTCGATGATGGTCTCCCGGGTGACCCGCACCGACGGGAACGGGGCCTTCCCCGCGCGCCATTCGTCGACGCGCACCGGTTCCAGGCCGAGCGGTCCGGTGTAGAAGGCCAGGGACCGCTCGACGTCGGCGACGTTGAGGACCAGGTGGTCGAAGGCCTTCACGCGCAGCACGGTCATGTCTCCTCCAGGGGTGGTGTGCCGTGGACGTCCTCCACGATCCGCCGGGGGGCCGCCGTCATCAAGGCATGATCGCCGTACGATCGTTGAGCGGAACTCAACGCCGAGGGGGAAGCGTGCTGGAGCGGGTGGAGATCGAGGCCTTCCTCACCCTCGCCGAGGAGCTGCACTTCGGCCGGACCGCCGAGCGCCTGGGCGTCACCACCGGGCGGGTCAGCCAGGTGGTGGGCAAGCTGGAACGCACCATCGGCTGCCCGCTCTTCGAACGGAACAGCCGCAGCGTCCGGATCACCCCGGTCGGCAGGCGGCTCGCGGACGATCTGCTCCCCCTCGTCGCCGGGCTGGAGGAAGCGCTGCGCAGGGCCGCCGACGCCGGCCGCGGCATCACCGGCGCGCTGCGCGTGGCCTTCCTCGGCGAGGGCACGGCGCCCACGCTGCTGAGGGTGGTCCGCCTGTTCTCCGAGCGCCACCCCGACTGCCGGGTGGACGTGCGCGAGGTCCAGCTGGCCACCTCCCGGGCGAGCCTGCTGGACGGTTCCGTCGACGTGCTCCTCGCCTCCTTCCCCTTCGACGGGATGGTCCGCGGACCGGTGCTGCTCAGGGAGCGCCGGGTGCTCGCGGTGGCCGCGGGGCACCCGGCGGCCGGCCGGGAGTCGGTGTCGCTCGAGGTGCTCGCGGACCACCCCGTGGTGCAGTACCCGGAGGTGACCTCGGTGGCGTTCAAGCGGGACCGCACCCCGGAGCGCACCCCGTCGGGCCGTACGGTCCCGAAGGGGCCGGCCGGCGGGTCGTTCTCCGAGATGCTCACCCTGGTGGCGCTGGGCCGGGGCGTCCTCCCCGTCGGGGAGCACGCCCGCCGCTACTACCCCCGGCCGGACCTCGCCTACGTCCCCCTCCACGACGCACCGCCCATCGAGCGCGGCCTGGTGTGGCGGCACGGCAACACCACGGCCCGGGTCCGCGCGTTCGCCCGTGCGGCGGCGGACGTCGCGGCCACCCGACCCGACCGGGCACGGGATGTCGGGTCCGGCGGGGTGCCCGACGCCTAGCGTGGGTCGTGGAAGAGGAAGGGGAACGGGAGTGCTGGAACGTCTCAACCAGGCCCTGGAGCACGTCGAGCGCCATCTCGACGGGCAGGTCGACGTGGCCGCGCTGGCACGCGTCGCGGGCACCTCGGAGTACCACCTGCGCCGGATGTTCTCCGCGCTCGCGGGCATGCCGCTCTCGGAGTACGTACGGCGCCGCCGGCTGACCGTCGCCGGCGCGGAGGTGCTCGCGGGGCCCGCGACGCTGCTGGAGGTCGCGGTGCGCTACGGGTACGGATCGGGCGAGGCCTTCGCCCGGGCGTTCCGCGCCGTGCACGGGGTCGGGCCGGGCGAGGCCCGGCGCACCGGCGCCGCGCTGGTCTCCCAGCCCCGGTTGGCCTTCCGCCTCACCGTCGAAGGGAGCAGCAGCATGCGTTACCGCGTCGTGGACAGGCCGGACTTCAGGGTCGTCGGCCTCAAGGCCCGGGTCCCCCTGGTGCACTCGGGGCCGAACCAGGCGATCGTCGATTTCGTCCGCGGGATCGACCCGCGGCTCGTGGCACGTCTGGAGGAGCTGTCGGACCAGGAACCGCGAGGGGTCGTCGCGGTCTGCGACGAACTGGACCCGAGCCGCGCCGAAGGCACCTTTCTCGACTACCACCAGGGGGTGATCACGTCGGCGGCCGCGCCCGACGGCACCACGGTCCTCCCCGTGCCTGCGGGCACCTGGGCGGTCTTCACCACCTCAGGGCCGGCGCCGCAGGCCATCCAGGAGCTGTGGCGGGACGTGTTCACCCAGTGGTTCCCCTCCAACCCGTACCGCAGCCGCCCCGGCCCCGAGATCCTGCGCGCCCGTCCGTCCGCGGACGGGACCGAGGCGGAGGCCGAACTGTGGCTCCCGGTGGAACGGGAACAGGGCTGAGAACGTGGCGGTGGTGCCACGCCGGTGAGGAAGTGAGTGCCCGGAACCGGATTCGAACCGGTACGCCCGCAAGGGGCAGCGAGGTTTAAGCTCGCCGTGTCTGCATTCCACCATCCGGGCGTGGCGGTACGAGAGCGCAGTACGAGCCTATCCGGCGGGGCGGGTGGAACAGGGCCCAGGATTCGTCATGTTGTCTGATTTTAAGGCTGACTGACGGGCCATCAGATATGTGCCGTCCGGAGGAAAGCACAGGCCCGGGGCGGTCCGGGCGGCGGACCGCACCCGCTGCATATGACGCGAAATCGCTTCCACCCGAGGGCGGGATGTCGGGGTCCCCGTCATCCCCAAGTAGGACGCGAGGGTCCGCGCGTACCTCTCGGGACTGCCTGCAGAACCACGATGTGGACGGATCCCGGCGACCTCTCCCGTCGGGACGATGGAGGGGTCCGATCGACTCCCCCCGTCCCGACAGGAGCAGCGTGCCGTGACCACCACCACCGCACACCCCACCGCCACGGCCACGGCCGCCCGCGCCACCGACCTCAGCAAGGTCTACGGGGAGGGCGAGACCCGGGTCGTCGCGCTCGACGCGGTGACGGTCGAGTTCCGAGCCGGCGAGTACACCGCGATCATGGGGCCCTCGGGCTCGGGCAAGTCCACGCTGATGCACTGCATGGCGGGCCTGGACACCGTCTCGTCCGGCTCGGCGCGGATCGGCGACACCGAGCTGTCCTCGCTGAAGGACAAGCAGCTCACCAAGCTCCGCCGGGACAAGATCGGCTTCGTCTTCCAGGCGTTCAACCTGCTGCCGACGCTCACCGCCGCGGAGAACATCACGCTCCCGATGGACATCGCCGGCCGCAGGACCGACAAACAGTGGCTGGACCGGGTCGTCGAGACGGTCGGACTGTCCGGGCGGCTGTCGCACCGGCCGTCCCAGCTGTCCGGCGGACAGCAGCAGCGGGTCGCCGTCGCCCGGGCACTGGCCAGCCGGCCCGAGATCATCTTCGCCGACGAGCCGACCGGCAACCTCGACTCCCGTTCCGGCGCGGAGATCCTCGGCTTCCTCCGCAACTCCGTGAAGGAGCTCGGCCAGACGGTCGTCATGGTCACCCACGACCCGGTCGCCGCCTCCTACGCCGACCGCGTGGTCTTCCTCGCCGACGGGCGGATCGTCGACGAGCTGCACGGCCCGACCGCGGACACGGTGCTGGAGCGCATGAAGCGCTTCGACGCCAAGGGCCGTACCAGCTGATCCGCGCCGCCGACCACGAGCCACGACCGAGAGACAAGCCCTGACATGTTCCGTACCGCCCTGCGCAATGTGCTGGCGCACAAGGCCAGACTGCTGATGACCGTGCTCGCCGTGATGCTCGGCGTCGCCTTCGTCTCCGGCACCCTGGTGTTCACCGACACCATCGGCAATGCCCTCCGCAAGGCCTCCGCGAGGAGCTACTCCGACGTCTCGGTCGCCGTCACCTACGGGGACGTCGACCATCCGCTCCCCCAGCGGCTGGTGGACGAGATCGGCCGGCTGCCCGGCACCGCGTCCACCACCGCGACCGTCACCGGCTTCACCGCGGTCGCCGGCAAGGACGGCCGGCTGATCGGCGACGGCTGGTCCACCCGCGGCGGCAACTACGCCGGTGCGGACCGCTATCCGATACGCGAGGGACGCGCCCCGCGGACCTCCTCCGAGATCGCGCTGGACTCCAAGACCGCGGAGCGGACGGGCTACGCCGTCGGCGACACCGTCCGGATGTCCATCGACGGCCCGGTGATGCGGCAGAAGGTGACCGGCGTCTTCTCCACCGACGACGGCAACGTCGCCGCGGGCGGCAGCCTGGTGCTCTTCGACACGGCCACGGCCCAGAAGCTCTTCGGCAAGCCGGGCACGTACGAGGAGATCGACGTCAAGGCGGCGCCGGGCACCGCGCAGGCCACGCTCAGGGCCGAGATCGAAAAGCTGCTGCCGCGCTACGCCAAGGACGCCACCGCGACCACCGGGCAGAAACTGGCCGACGACGAGGCCCGGCAGATCGCCTCCGACCTCAGCACCTTCAACACCACCCTGCTCAGCTTCGCCGGCATCGCGCTCTTCGTCGGCATCTTCATCATCGCCAACACCTTCACCATGCTCGTCGCCCAGCGCACCAAGGAACTCGCGCTGCTGCGCGCGGTCGGCGCCAGCCGCCGGCAGGTGACGCGGTCGGTGCTGGCCGAGGCCCTCGTGGTGGGCGTGGTGGCCGGTGCCACCGGGTTCCTGCTGGGCATCGGCATCGCGGCCGTCATGCGGGCGGTGCTCGGCTCGGCGGGCGCGGAACTGCCCGAGGGTGCCCTGTCCGTACAGCCCGGCACGGCCGGGGCTGCGCTCGCCGTCGGTGTGGGCGTCACCATGCTCGCCGCATGGCTGCCGGCCCGCCGGGCCGCCAAGATCCCGCCGGTCGCGGCGATGAGCAGCGTGCACGCCCCGGCCACCGTCAAGGGCCTGCTCCTGCGCAACACCCTCGGCGCGCTGCTGTCGGCGGCCGGTGTGGTCCTGGTGCTGGCCGGCTCGGGGATGAAGGACAACGGCAACATGGTCCTGGGCGGCGGCGCAGGGCTGCTGCTGATCGGCGTCTTCGTCCTCACGCCGCTGCTGTCCCGGCCGGTGGTCGCCGCGGCCGCGCCGCTGCTGCGGCCCTTCGGGGTCACGGGCAAGCTCGCCCGGCAGAACTCGGTGCGCAACCCGCGGCGCACCGCCGCGACCGCGTCGGCCCTGATGATCGGTCTCACCCTGATCACCGCCCTCACGGTGGTGGCCATCTCGGTCAAGACCACCGTGGACGAAATGGCCGCCGCCCACCTGAAGGCCGACTACCAGATCACGATGGCCACCGGCCGGAACCTCTCGCCCGAGGTGGCCGAGCGGGTCGCCGGCATCGACGGCGTCAGCGACTCCAGCGCGGTGCGCGACGCGCACACCGAACTGGGCGGCGAGGACGAGTGGGTCACCGGCGTCGACGCGCCGCAGATCGGGCGGCTGCTCACCCTGGACTTCACCCACGGCTCCCTGGCCTCGGTGCACGGCGACTCCATGGTCGTGGACTCCGACACCGCCGAGCGGCGCGGCTGGCACACCGGGCAGAGCCTGCCGGTGCGCTACGACGACGGCACCAAGGGGCGGTTGACGATCGGCGGCGTCTACGAGGGCGGCGACCTCATCAACGGCGTGATCATGGACAACGCCACGGTCACCCCGCACACCCCCGAAGCAGGGGACATGCGGGTGCTGGTGAGGATGGCCGGCGGTGCCGAAGAGGCCAACCAGGACGCGCTGGTGAAGGCGCTCGGCGAGAACCCGGTGATCAAGGTCCAGGACAAGGCGGCCATCTCCCGCGAGCTCAGTTCCACGATCGACCTGATGCTGAACATCCTCTACGGGCTGCTCGCGATGGCCGTGCTGGTCGCAGTGCTGGGTGTGATCAACACGCTGGCGATGTCGGTCTTCGAGCGCAAGCACGAGATCGGCATGCTGCGCGCGATCGGCCTGGACCGTACCGCGGTCAAGCGGATGATCCGGCTGGAGTCCCTGGTGATCTCGCTGTTCGGCGCGGTACTGGGCCTCGGGCTCGGGGTGTTCCTCGCCTGGGCCGTCGGCGGGCTGATCAAGCCACAGCTGCCGAGCTACGCGATGACGCTACCCTGGGACAGGATCGGGGTGTTCCTGGCGATGGCCGCCCTGGTGGGCGTCCTGGCCGCGCTGTGGCCGGCCCGGCGGGCGTCCAGGCTGAACATGCTGGAGGCCATCAAGGCCGAGTAGCGGGACGGCGGGAGGCGCCCGAGGGGCGGAGGCCACGACGGCCTCCGCCCCTCGGCATGTCAGTCCTGCCGGCCCGGGCCCAGCCAGTCGGCCCGGGTGCGGGGCATCCCGGAGCCGCCGTCCTTGGTCGGGCGGACGGCGAGCACCTGGTTGACGCCGATGCGGTTCTGCTCGAAGGAGAGCGCGGAGGCCGCCATGTACAGCCGCCAGACACGGGCGCGGCCGGCTCCGGCGAGGCGGACGGCCTCCGGCCAGTGCGCCTCCAGGTTGGCGACCCACTGCCGCAGGGTCAGGGCGTAGTGCTCGCGGATCGCCTCCACGTCCCGTACCTCGAGTCCGGCCTCCTCCAGCCGCGAGACGGTGGAGCCGAGCGGGGCCAGCTCTCCGTCGGGGAAGACGTACCGGTCGATGAACTCGTCGACGTGGTAGGCCTCTTCGTCGGTCCAGGGGCGGCGGCCGATCTGGTGGTTGAGCAGCCGCCCGCCGGGCCGCAGCAGCCCGTACAGCACCCCGGCGTACTGCCGGTAGCGCTCGCGGCCCACGTGCTCGGCCATGCCGATCGAGGAGATGGCGTCGTACGGCCCGTCGTCGACCGCCCGGTAGTCCTGCACGCGGATGTCGATCCGGTCGGCGAGGCCGGCGTCGGCGACCCGCTTGCGCGCGGAGGAGGCCTGCTCGGTGGAGAGCGTGACGCCGGTGGCGTGGACGCCGTAGTGCTCGACGGCGTGCATCACCATGGAGCCCCAGCCGCAGCCGACGTCCAGCAGCCGCTGCCCGGGCCGCAGTTCCAGCTTGCGGCAGATGAGGTCGAGCTTGGCCCGCTGGGCGTCCTCCAGGGTCGCGTCGGGCCCCTCCCAGTAGGCGCACGAGTAGACCATGGACGGGCCGAGCACCAGCCCGTAGAAGTCGTTGCCGACGTCGTAGTGATGGCTGATCGCCTGCCGGTCGCGGACCGGGCTGTGCAGCACCCCGGAGCGCCGGCGTACCTCCTCCGGCGGCGGGGGCGGCGGCAGTCCGGGTCCGGCGAGGGCGAGGGCCTCCCGGGCCAGCCGGTAGGTCTCGGGGTCGCGCGCGAGACCGAGCAGACGGCGCGGTGACGCCCCGTCGTCCTCGGTGGGGCGATCCCAGACGAGCCCCGAGAGCCGGTCCAGCGCCTCGTACAGGTCGCCCTCGACGTCGAGTTCACCGGCCACCCAGGCGCGGACCAGGCCGAGCTCGCCGGGCTTCCACAGCAGCCGGCGCAACGCCCTGCGGTGCCGCACGACCAGCGTCGGGGCGTCGGGCGGTCCGGTCTCGCTGCCGTCCCACGCGCGGATGCGCAGCGGGAGGGGAACGCCGAGCGCCTGCTCGGCGAGAGCGGTCAGTCGTCCGGCCGCATCGGCCATGGCGGGTACCTCCGTGCCTCCATGAAGACGGGTCCACTGGGCTGGGAAACGGATGCGGGATACACCGACATTCCCGCACTACCGCTTCTTTACCTCTACCCATCTCATGTCCTGTGCCCCGGGGCCAGGGACACGGGCACGGCGAAGGGCGCCCGCCCCACGGATGGCGGACGCCCTTCGGCCGGACCGTTACCTGCTCAGGCCTTGGCCTTGGTGGCCTCGGCGGCGACCGCCGCCGCGGCCGGGACCGGCCTGGCGGCCTCGTAGAACTCCTCGCGCGGGTTCTCGATGGCGCCGAGCGAGACGACCTCGCGCTTGAGGAACATCGCCAGCGTCCAGTCCGCGAGGACCCGGATCTTGCGGTTGAAGGTCGGGACCGCCATGCCGTGGTAGCCACGGTGCATGTACCAGGCCAGGCGGCCCTTGAACTTCAGCTTGAGCTTGCCGAAGCGGATCAGGGCGACACCCTTGTGCAGGCCGAGGCCGGCCACCGCGCCCTTGTTGGCGTGCTTGTACTCCTTCTGCGGGAAGCCCCGCATGCCGGACACCACGTTGTCGCCGAGCACCTTGGCCTGGCGCAGCGCGTGCTGGGCGTTCGGCGGGCACCAGGCGCCGGGGCCGGAGGCCAGGTCGGGGACCTGGGCGTTGTCACCGGCGGACCAGATGTAGTCGGTGCCCTGGACCTGAAGCGTCGGGGCGGTGTCCACGTGGCCGCGCGGGCCGAGCGGGAGGCCGTACCTGGCGAGCGCCGGGTTGGGCTTGACGCCCGCGGTCCACACGATGGTGGAGGCGTCGACCTCCAGGCCGTTGGCGAGCACCACGTGCTTGTCGACGCAGGAGCTCATGGAGGTGCCGAGGTAGACCTCGATGCCACGCTCGCGCAGGTGCTCCAGGCCCCAGGTGCCCAGCTCCGGGCCGACCTCGGGGAGGATCTTGTCGGCGGCGTCGACGAGGATGAAGCGCATGTCCTCGCGCTTGACGTTGGTGTAGTACTTGGCCGCGTCGCGGGCCATGTCCTCGACCTCGCCGATCGTCTCGGCGCCGGCGAAGCCGCCGCCCACGAAGACGAAGGTGAGCGCCTTGCGGCGGACGTCCTCGTCGTTGGTGGAGTCGGCCTTGTCGAGCTGCTCCAGCACGTGGTTGCGCAGGCCGATGGCCTCCTCGACGCCCTTCATGCCGATGCCGTGCTCGGCGAGGCCGGGGATCGGGAAGGTGCGGGAGACGGCGCCGAGCGCGACCACCAGGTAGTCGAAGGGCAGTTCGTAGGTCTCGCCCACGAGCGGCTCGACGACCGCGACCTTGCGGTCCTGGTCGATGGTGGTGACCCGGCCGGTGAGGACCTCCGCCTTGGGGAGCACGCGGCGCAGCGGCACCACGACGTGGCGGGGGGAGATGCTGCCGGCGGCGGCCTCCGGCAGGAACGGCTGGTACGTCATATACGAGCGCGGGTCGACGACGGTCACCGTCGCTTCCGCGTAACGCATCTTCTTGAGGATGCGCCGCGCCGCGTACAGGCCGACGTACCCTCCGCCTACTACGAGGATCCTGGGACGCTCCGTGGTGCTCATGCTTCGAGTATTCACCACGCCCCAGGGGGTACCTCGTGAGCCCCTTCACAAGGTTTGCGGTGCCCTCTGCTACACTGCGCCGCTTCGTGACCAGGGCCACAGCACCCAGGGGGAACCCGGTGGGTGGCGCGGGCGTTGAGCGCCCCGTCCGACCAGCGGCGATCGGCATCCGGGGGCGCCCCGCCACCGTCCCGCAACACCCCCGAAACACGGGCGCCCCAAGGGTTTTGGAGGGCTCGCGGGGTCCCGGCCCCGGAAAGTTGGGCCGTCCGGCGGGAACTTTCATGTGAAGAAATTCACGAACTTTGTGGGGCGGGCGTGTCACGCCCGCCCCGAGAGCCCGCTCAGTTGGAAAAGACCCTGCTCAGGCGATGCTCCAGGCGATCCCGTCGAGGATGTCGTGTTCCGAGACCACGACCTCCCGGGCGCCCGTACGCTCCATGATCCGCAGCAGCACCAGGGCACCCGCGCCGATCACGTCGACCCGTCCCGGGTGCATCACCGGGATCGCGGCGCGTTCGGCGTGCGTGGCGGACAGCAGGCGTGCGCTGATCTCCCGCACCGTCCCGACCGGGACGCGGGAGTGGTGGATGGCGGCCCAGTCGTACTCGGGCAGGTCCAGCGCGATCGCGGCGACCGTGGTGACGGACCCGGCCAGGCCGACGAGGGTGCGGGCCTCGCGCAGCGGGACGGTCCGCTCGGCGAGGTCGAGGGCGGCGTCGATGTCCCGCGTCATGGCGGCGATCTGCCCGGCGGTGGGCGGATCGGTGACCACGCCGTCGCGGACCAGGTGGCGCTCGGTCATCCGCACGCAGCCGACGTCGACCGAACGCGCGGCCGTGACGTGGCGGTCGCCGACGACGAACTCGGTGGAGCCGCCGCCGATGTCCACGACCAGGAAGGGCCGTTCCAGGTCCGTACGTCCGGTCAGTTCCTTGGTGGCGCCGGTGAAGGAGAACTCCGCCTCCTGGTCGCCGGTGATCACCTCGGGCTCCACGCCGAGGATGTCCACCACGCCGCGCACGAAGTCGTCCCGGTTGGAGGCGTCACGGGAGGCGGAGGTGGCCACGAACCGGACCTTGCGCGCCCCCAGTTCCTCGATCACGCCCGCGTACTCGCGGCAGGCCGCGAAGGTGCGCTCCAGGGCCTCGGGGGCGAGCCGGCCGGTGCGGTCCACGTCCTGGCCGAGCCGGACGATGGTCATCCGGCGGTCCAGGTCCTTGATCTCACCGGTCGCGGGGTCCGCGTCCGCGACGAGCAGGCGGATGGAGTTGGTACCGCAGTCGATGGCGGTCACCCGGGTCACCGGTCCTCGCCCTCCTCCTGCCCGGCGGTGCCGCACGGGCTCACGCAGGGGCCCTTGCGCCACCACTCGGGCAGCATCGCGATCGTCTCGTCGCCCAGCGGGTTCGCCCCGGGGCCGGCCGCGAGGGAGTGGCCCACCAGGACGTGCAGGCACTTCACCCGGTCCGGCATGCCGCCGGCGCTGGGGAAGCCCTGCAGGACCTCGATGGCGTCCCGGCGGGCGATGTAGTCCTCGTGCGCGGCGCGGTAGGCGGCGGCCAGCTCCTCGTCCTGCGCGAGGCGGGCCGTCATCTCCTTCATGACGCCCTCGGCCTCGAGGGTGCCGATCGCCGAGGCGGCGCGCGGGCAGGTCAGGTAGTACAGCGTCGGGAACGGCGTCCCGTCCTCCAGGCGCGGCGCCGTCTCCACCACGTCGGGGTTGCCGCAGGGGCAGCGGTGCGCGATGGCCCGCAGGCCGCGCGGCGGGCGGCCGAGCTGCTCCTTGAAGGCGGCGATGTCCGCCTCGGTGGGCGGGGCGTGCTCGGTCTGCGGCGGGGGCTTTTCCATGCCTGGGCGTGTCTCTCTCAGGGGCTTGCGTCAACGATGTGCTGCGGTGGCGGCGGCGTCCGCGTGGTCGACGCCGTCCCACAGGTTCGCGTACCAGGGGCGGCGGGCCGCGCTGTCGCTGCGGCGGGCGCCGGAGTCCTCGGGAGCCGCGGCCCCGGTGGGCTCCACCACCGTATACGCCGTCTCGCCCGGCAGTACGTAGTGCAGCCGGGCCCGGGCCTGCGCCTTGACGTACTCCGGGTCCTGCCAGCGGGCCTTCTCCTCCCGCAGCTCGTCCACCCGCTTGCGCGCCTGCTCGGCCTGCTTGCGCTGGTCGGCGATCTGCGAGCGCTGCGCCACGTACTGGCGCATGGGGTAGGCGAGGGCGACGACCAGGGCGCAGACGACCAGCGCCAGCAGCGCGGCCCGGCCGGTCAGCCGGTTGCGGCCACGGGGCAGCACCGGCCGCGGGCGGCCGGCCGCGCGATAGACGCGGGCCTGCGCCTGTGCCCCGAGGGCACGGATGCGTGTCGCGGTGGAGAAGCGATCCGGCACGTGCACCTCCGGTGGGGTTCGGGTGGCCCTTGCTGGCGCACGGTGCCGCCCGCCGCGGACGCGGCGGGCGGCACCGGACGGGGTCAGCCCTTGAAGCGGGGGAACGCGGAACGGCCGGCGTACACCGCGGCGTCGTCGAGGATCTCCTCGATGCGCAGCAGCTGGTTGTACTTGGCGACGCGCTCGCTGCGCGCGGGGGCGCCGGTCTTGATCTGGCCGCAGTTGGTGGCGACGGCGAGGTCGGCGATGGTGACGTCCTCGGTCTCGCCGGAGCGGTGCGACATCATGCACTTGTAGCCGTTGCGCTGGGCCAGCTCGACCGCGTCGAGGGTCTCGGTCAGCGAGCCGATCTGGTTGACCTTGACCAGGAGCGCGTTGGCGGTGTCGCTGTCGATGCCGCGCTGCAGACGCTCGGGGTTGGTGACGAACAGGTCGTCGCCGACCAGCTGGACCTTGTCACCGAGCTCCTCGGTGATGGTCTTCCAGCCGTCCCAGTCCTCCTCGTTCAGCGGGTCCTCGATGGAGACCAGCGGGTACGCCGCGACCAGCTCGGCGTAGTACGCGGTCATCTCGGCCGCCGACAGGGACTTGCCCTCGAAGGAGTAGCTGCCGTCCTTGTAGAACTCGGAGGCGGCCACGTCGAGCGCGAGCGCGATGTCCTGGCCGGGCTGGTAGCCGGCCTTCTTGATGGCCTCGACGATCAGGTCGAGGGCGTCGCGGTTGCTCGGCAGGTTCGGCGCGAAGCCGCCCTCGTCGCCGAGGCCGGTGGACAGGCCGCGCTCCTTCAGGACCGCCTTGAGGGTGTGGTAGACCTCGGCGCCCCAGCGCAGGGCCTCGGAGAAGGACTCCGCACCCACGGGCGCGATCATGAACTCCTGGATGTCCACGTTGGAGTCGGCGTGCGAGCCGCCGTTCAGGATGTTCATCATCGGGACCGGCAGCACGTGGGCGTTCGGGCCGCCCAGGTAGCGGAAGAGCGGCAGGTCGGAGGCCTCGGAGGCCGCGTGGGCCACGGCCAGCGAGACACCGAGGATGGCGTTGGCGCCGAGGGAGGACTTGTCCGGGGTGGCGTCCAGGTCGAACATCGCCTGGTCGATCAGCCGCTGCTCGGTCGCGTCGTAGCCGACCAGCTCCGGGCCGATCTGCTCGATGACGGCCAGCACGGCCTTCTCCACGCCCTTGCCCTGGTAACGGCTCTTGTCACCGTCGCGGAGCTCGAGGGCCTCGAACGCACCGGTGGACGCACCGGAGGGGACGGCTGCACGGCCCGTGCTGCCGTCGTCGAGGCCGACCTCGACCTCGACGGTGGGGTTGCCTCGCGAGTCGAGGATTTCCCGGGCTACGACGACGTCGATGGACGGCACGTGGGTCTCCTTCTGGATGTCTCTTCGTTTCGGCATGAGCCTAACCGACCCGAAAAGCCCCGGCCGGGCACGCTCGGGGGATGGACGCGCCCGTGCGCGGAACGGAGGAGAAAGTTCAGCCCGATGTCAGCCGGTGTCCGCCGGGCGGGGGTGGACTCCCGGCCCGGCGGCGCACGGGGGCCTCAGCGGCCGAGGTCCAGGTACGAGCCGGGGCTGATCACGTTCGGGTCGTCGCCGATGACGTCGCGGTTCGCGTCGTACAGGCCGCGCCAGCCGCCGCCGACGTGCTGCTCCACCGCGATCTCGCAGAGCGAGTCGCCCTCCTGCACCAGGTAGCGGCTGCCGGTGGTGGTCTTGGCGCTGGTGCCGCTGTCCCGGCCGGTGTCGGCCTGCTTGGTCTCCGCGCGCGTGTCGGTGGTGAGCGGGACGACGCCCCAGGCGGCCTCCCCCTCCACGAAGTGGGCCGGCAGGCCGGCGGGGTCGCCGCTGCGGGTACCGGTCGAACCCGTGGTGTTCCCGGTGCCGTCGGTGGCGGTGCCGGCCTCCGGCTTGCGGTGCTTGCCGGTGCCCTTGCCCTCGCCCTTGTCGTCGGCGGAGGCGGTCGCGGAGGCGTCGGGGCCCTCGGTCGCGTCGGCGTCCGGGGTGGCGGTGGTGTCCTCGTCGGTGCCCGGGGAGGTGGTGCCCGTGCTGTCGTCGCCGGAGGTGGCGCCGTCCCCGTCGGTGTCCTGGTCGCCGGAGCCGGTGGAGTCGCCCGTTCCCTGGCCGTCCTGGTCCTGGCCGCCGTGCAGCAGGCCGTCGAGGGCGTCGGTGAGGCCGGAGGAGTCGGCGCAGCCGGACCACGCGTCCGGGCCGAGCTCAGCGAGCATCTTCTCGGCCACGGATATCTGCTCGTTGCGGCTGGCGAGGTCCGGGCGCTCGGCGTACTGGGCGCCGCCGTACTGCTCCCAGGTCTCCTCGGTGATCTGCAGGCCGCCGAAGAACCCGTTTCCGGTGTTGGAGCTCCACAGACCGCCGCTCTCGCACATGGCGACAGCGTTCCAGGTGCTGTTGGCGTCGGCGGCGCTGGCGCCGCTCGCTGCGAAGAGGGGGAGCGTGAGGCCCGCCCCGGTCGCCGCCACCGCGACCATGGCGGTCGGGGCCTGACGCGGCTTGCGGTGTCGGCCGTTCCCGGACTTCAGCATTGCGGCATCGCCTTTCACATTCGAATACTGCGATGGCGCCCGACGGTAGTGGTCTTGGCCCATGCATCACAAGTCGGTGTCTCACGGATCACGCGAAGATCACGTTCTGACGTCCTGTCAGTCACGTTCCGGTGAGAAGGCGACCGGCAGGGTCCGCAGGCCCCGCATGATCAGGCCGCCGCGCCACCTCAGGTCGGCCGGCTCGGCGGCCAGTCGCAGGTCCGGCAGCCGGGTCAGGAGCGTCGCCAGGGCGGACTGCGCCTCCAGCCGCGCGAGGGGGGCGCCCAGGCAGTAGTGGATGCCGTGGCCGTACCCCAGGTGCTGGTTGTCGCGGCGCGACAGGTCCAGGGTGTCCGGGTCGGCGAAGCGCTCCGGATCGCGGTCGGCTGCCGCCAGGACGACCAGCACCGGATCGCCGGTGGCGACGGACTGCCCGCCGACGGTGAGGGGTTCGGTCGCGAACCGCCAGGTCGCCAGCTCCACCGGCCCGTCGTAGCGCAGCAGTTCCTCGACGGCGGTGGCGAGCGGCTCGCGCTCGCCACGGGCGAGGGAGTCCTGGAGCCGCCGCCGCTGCTCGGGGTGGCGCAGCAGGGTGTAGGTGCCGTTGCCGATGAGGTTGACGGTCGTCTCGAAGCCCGCGAAGAGCAGGATGAAGGCCATCGCGGCGGCCTCGTTCTCGGTGAGGTGCTCACCGTGGTCGCTCGCCCGGATCAGTCCGGAGATCAGGTCGTCGCCGAGCTCCGAGCGCTTGCGGTGGATCAGTTCCAGCAGGTAGGCCCGCATCTTCTTCACCGAGCGGGCCACTCCCCCGCGCGGCCCGCCGCCGTGCCGGATCATCATGCCCGCCCAGTCGCGGAAGTCGTCCTGGTCCTCGGCGGGGACGCCCAGCAGGTCGCAGATCGCGTAGATCGGCAGCGGGAACGCGAACTCATGGATGAGATCCGCCTCGCCCTTGGCGGCGAAACCGTCGATCAGGCGGTCGGTCAGCTCCTGCACCCGCGGCGCGAACTCCGCCACCCGGCGCGGGGTGAAGGCCTTGGAGACCAGCCGCCGCAGCCGGGTGTGGTCGGGCGGATCGATGTTGAGCAGGTGCGTCATCAGGTCGGCGCTGCGCTCGCCCGGGATGCCCACCTTGCCCTTGGCGTGGGCGCGTTCGGAGTGGTGGACGGGGTTCTTGCTGAGCCGTGCGTCGGCGAGCGCCTGCTTGGCGTCCGCGTACCGGGTGACCAGCCAGGCCTCCACCCCGCTGGGCAGGGTCGTGCGGTGCACCGGGGAGTGCTCGCGCAGCCACGCGTACGCGGGGTACGGATCGGTCGCGAACTGCCAGGTGAACAGCTCGGGGGCGGCCGGGATGCCGGGGTCGGGGGTCACGCTCTCATGCACCCCATGACGTTAGCCGGTCGCGGCTGAGCCGGTCGGCGAGCCTGGTCGTCTCCGGGAGGCGGTAGGAGGGGGCCAGGGCGAGCACATGACGGCAGGCGGTGTCCAGGTCGACGCCGTGGCCGGTCGAGACGTAGACCGGCTTCACCCCGGCCTGGGTCCGCAGCACCCGGCCCACCGTCTCCCCCGCCTCCACCAGCGGTGCGGTCGATCCCCGGGCGTCGCCGAGCGCGGCGGGGTCCCAGGTGCCGACGAAGGGCGTCTTCGCCACCCCCGCCGCCGGCAGGCCGGTGACCACGCCCAAGTGGCAGGCGAGCCCGAAGCGCCGCGGGTGCGCCAGCCCCTGGCCGTCGCAGAGCAGCAGGTCGGGCGTGACGGAGAGCTTCTCCAGCGCGTCGATCAGCACGGGCAGCTCGCGGAAGGCGAAGAGCCCGGGGACGTACGGGAACGTGGCCCGGGCGGTCGCCGTGACCTGCTCGACGGGGGCCAGCGTCGCGGTGTCGAGCACGACGACGGCGGCGGCGACGGTGTCGCCCTCGACACCGTGACCGCCGCCGTAGGCGACGTCCAGTCCGGCCACGTACCGCGGTCGCTGCGGGCCGGGCCCGCGGTGGTCCGCCAGCGGACGGAGCCGGTCCTGCAGGGCCCGGGCCTCCGCCTCGTCGCGCGGCCACGCGTGCCCTACGTCGATGCGCATGGCCGCCAGCCTAGAGCGGCCGCGGCCGGGCCCGGTGCCCGCGGCTCAGTGCTCCTCCTTGCCGCCTTCCTCCTGTCCCGGCCCGGAACGGGTCGGTGCGCCCCTGGGAGCGCCGCCCGGGGACCCGCCCGCGGTGCCCGCGGGACTGCGGGTGCCGCCTTCGGGGCTGCGGGTGCCCGCGGGGCCGCGGGTGGCGCCCTCGGGGCCGGGCACGCCGTGGGAGCCCCAGTTGCCGAAGCCCTTCAGGGAGTGCGGGAGGCGCCGGACGCCGTCCTGCGGCCATTCGTCCGGCTCCCGCCATTCGGTGAGCGTGTGCCGCTCACCGTCCTGGTGGCCGGGGCCGTGGTCGGCCGGGGTCTCCCGGCCGTACTCCTGGCGGGTGTGCCACGCCCCGCCACGGGGCTGCGGTTTCTGCTCGGGGGGCGGTTCCTTGCCCCGGGCCCACATCCCGATCGACACCGCGCCGACGAGGATCCCGACCAGGAAAATGCCCACTACCAGCGGCGCGATGCCGACGATGTAGTCGTGCGGCACGGCCAGCTGGATCTGTTCCAGTGCTCGCATCATATGACCCATTTACCCGCTCTGTCCCAACTCACTCGGGACGGCGGGGATGACCCGGAACGGAGGGTCAGCCCTGCTTCTCGGCCTCCGCCTTCTCGGCCTCCAGGATCGCGTCCCGGTAGCGGCGCGCGGCGGCGCGCAGGGCGGACTCAGGGTCGATGCCGGCCTCCTGGGCGGCGAGCGCGAGCGCCAGCAGGCGCTCACCGGTGTCGGCGGCGTCCTGGCCGGGTGCGGCCACGGACAGGCCCGCCTGGCGGGCCCGGGAGCCGAGCTTGGCGGCGAGCGCGAGCGCGGGCTGGCCGAGGGGGATGCCCTCGGTGACCGAGCCGCGCCGCTTCTCCTCCGCCTTCGTGCGCAGCCAGTGCTCGCGGACGTCCTCCGGCGTCTCGGCGACCTCGTCGCCGAAGACGTGCGGGTGCCGGTGGATCAGCTTCTCCACGATGGTGGCGGCGACGTCGTCGATCGAGAACGGCTCCTCCGGGTCGTCCTGGGCGATCCGCGCGTGGAAGACGACCTGCAGCAGCACGTCGCCGAGTTCCTCGCGCAGGGCCTCCCGGTCGCCCTCCTCGGCGGCCTCGGCGAGCTCGTAGACCTCCTCGATGCCGTACTTCACCAGTTCCTGCGTGGTACGGACGCTGCTCCAGGGGCACTCGCGGCGGATCCGGTCCATCACCTGCACCAGGTCGAGCAGCCGCGCACCCGGCAGGTCGTAGGACCCGGGCAGCAGCTCCAGGTCCGGCATGCGGACCCGGCCGGAGCCGCCGAGCCGGGCGAGCTCGTCGGTGACGCCGCGGTCGCCCTCGCCGCCGGCCAGGTAGACCACGGTGCGGCCGCCCTCGGTGAGGTCGACCAGCTCCCGCCCGGTGGGCGCGGACGCCTCGACGGCGACCCCGGCCTCGCGCAGGTACGGCAGCTGCGGGTGCCCGGGGTCGGGGCAGAGGACCAGGTCGGCGGCGCGCAGCAGCTCCCAGGCGGGCCAGGAGAGCAGGCCGGGGGCGACCCGGTGGGTGGTGGTCAGCAGTACCAGGCGGCCCGGACGGGCGGAGTCATCGGAGTGGTCCACCCGACGAAACTACCTCGCCGCGCAACGGCGCCGGGGCCGGGTCCGAGGTCGGACCCGGCCCCGGTTCCGGTGCATCAGGCCTGGGCGGCGCGGCGGCTCACCTCGGTCAGCCACGGGTCCTTGGTGGCGTCCAGGTCGAGCTTGTCGGAGTTCCATTTCCCGTAGCGCGGGTTGACGTCGATGTTCAGCTTCTTCGACGTGTCGCGCAGCACCTTGATCAGCGCCGTCTGGCCCTCGGGGGTCTGCACGTCGGCGCCGTAGTGGGCGGCGACCTTCTGCATCAGCAGGTCGGTACGGATGCTCTCGTCGATGTCGGCGGGCACCATCGCGTAGGTCTGCAGCAGCTGGGCCTCCAGCGCCGCCTTGCCGCCCGCCTGCTTCTCGGTGTCCCCGCGGGCTTCCTGGAGCTCGTTGCGGGTGACGGAGACGCCCACGTTCTGCGCCGCCTTCTCGATCACCTCGTTCTGCACCAGCCGGTGCACGACGTTGCGCTGGAGGTCGCTGCTGGCCTCGATGAGCTGGGCGGCCTGCGGGGTCTTCTCCTGCGCGGCGCGCACCGCGGCGACCTTCGCCTGGACCGTCTCCACGGTGATCTGCCGGCCGTCCACGACGGCCGCGGCACCTGCGTGCGGCGTGCCGCAGGAGGTCAGCAGTGGCGCTGCGAGCAGCACGGCTGCGGCGGCGGTGGCGGAGAGAGCAGTCCTGCGGCGGAGCATTTTTGCCTCCCGGCAAGGGATCGAGCGACGGTGCACGACCTGGCAGTGATGCAGTGATCGAGGATATTGAGCAGGGCACCGGGATATCCAGCGATCCGCACAACACACTGCACAAACGATCCGCGGTACCTCAGGTGTCGCAGGCGACCCCGTCGCCGTCGCGGTCCAGCGCCCGGGAGTAGCCGGGGTCGCCGCGGTGCAGCGGGGCCGCACTGGCGTCGCGGGCCGCGGCGCAGTTCGCGTACGAAGCACCCGGGGAGGGGGCGGTGCCCTCCTTCCCGTCGCCCGAACCGGAGCCGTCGCTGTCGCCGCTGCCGCCGTTCCCGCCGGCGGACGTCACCGGCCTGCCGGCGTCCGGCAGGGGCTCGTCGGGGCAGGTGCCGAGCACCTTCTCCATGGCGGCCTTCTCGGCCCCGGTGACCCACAGCCCGTACTTCTTCTTCACCGCCACCTGGCGGGCCACGTACGGGCAGCGGAAGGCCTTGTCCGGCGGCAGCCAGGTCGCGGCGTCGCCGTCGCCCTTGCCGCGGTTGGTCGGGCCGTCGACGGCGAGGAGGTTCAGCGGGTCGTTGGCGATCTGCTTGCGCTTGTCGCGGGACCAGTACTTGGCGCCCTTCTGCCAGGCGTCGCTGAGCGCCACGACGTGGTCGATGTCGACCGTGCTGCGCCCGCGCGTGAAGTCGATCCGCTTCCCGGTGTAGGGGTCGTCGAGGGTGCCCGAGGCGACGACGCAGTCCCCGCCCCGGTCGGCGCGGAAGGAGGTGCCGGTGAGGTCCCGGCGGAGTATGTCGTCGCGGGTGTCACAGCCGTTGTGGTCGGTGTCCGCCCAGGCCGCGCCGAACTCGTCCCGCGCGTAGCCCGTCTTGGGCGCCCGGCCCTTCACCGCCAGGTCGCCGACCGCCTTGAGCGCGCTGCCCTTCGGGGCCCCGTCGCTCCCGGCCCCGCTGCCCGTGCCGCTGCCGAGGCCCTCGCCCGTGCACCCGGCCAGACCCACGCCGAGCAGCACGGCGACGGCTGCCGCTGCCGATCCCGCCCTGGTTGTCAGCACCTTGGCACTCTAGGGGGTGGGAGGTGGGGCCGGGCAGGGGGCGTACGACGCCCGGACGGTCAGTGCGCGACGGAGGTTCGGCGCAGCTCGTCCACAAGGGAGAGGAAGAGGAGGAAGTTCGGGATGTCCTTGACCTTCTTGGACGACCAGGACAGGGACTTGCCGGCCTTCTTCAGCACGAGCACGCCGTCGGTGACCCGGACGCCCTCGATCTCCTGCCAGGTGACGGCCCCGCGCCGGGGCGTCGCGACGCCGGAGCGGTTGACCGAGATGTCCCCGAAGGTCAGCGTCCGCCCCTCCGCCAGCATCCGCAGCATTCCCGGCAGCTGGAAGGCGGCGACCTCCTGCTGGATGAACGGCCCCCACCGCTCCGGCTCCGCGTAGAAGTTGAGGATCTTCCGGACCGTGCCGTCCGGCTTGTGCAGCGTGTAGCGGTAACCGGTGGCGACGTGGATGCCGTTGACGTAGGACTCGGTGATCTCCTGCAGCACCGTCATCGAGTCCCAGCGGAAGGCGGCGGGAACGCCGGCGTGGTCGATCTCGACCAGCCCGGACTCGAAGAAGTGGAGGCGCCGGGCGGCGGCCTTGCGGGAGAAGTTGGGGGTGCGCAGGGCATGGTGGAGGAACCAGAGGCCGGGCAGCACGAAGCAGGCCAGCCCCACGAGGATCATGAACACGAAGTTGCACGTCATCAGGAAGCCGTGCCGTTTCGGCATGATCGTGAGGCGGTGCCGTCCGAGCCCCTCGGCCGCGGCGAGGGCGGCGATGTCGTCGGGTATGCGGTCTTCCATGGTGCGTTCCGCCGTTCTCGGGAAGGGGACGGCCCTGGCGCGGCGCGCGCCAGGGCCCGGGGATCGTAGCCGGTGGCTCAGCCGGCGAGCTTGTCGATGTCGACGGTGTCCTTGGCCGCCGGGGCGGTGATCGCGGCCGTCTCGTCGAAGTCGGAGAAGACCATCGTGCCGGGCTCCTTGCCGCCCTTGACGACCAGCTTCAGCAGGTACGGCTTGCCTTCGGTGGCCACGTAGGCGGTGGTGGTCTCGGCCCCGTCCTTGCTGGTGATCGGCACGGCGGGCCTGCCCGCCACGGTGGTGGGCTCGCCCTTCTTCCCGCCCAGCTCGCCGTCCGAGTCCTTCTCCACCTCGACGAGGAACTCGTTCAGGTCGCAGGCCTCGACGAGGTCCTTGTTGTCCGGCGTGTCGGCCTTGGTCTTCATCCACCGGCCGGCCAGGAGGTCCTTCATCGCGGCGCCGTCGGAGCCCTGGCTCTTCCAGAAGGCGTCGTCGCCCTTCATGTAGAGCGAGGGGCCCGCCTTGACGAGCTGGACGGTGCCACCCTCGGCGGTGACCTCACCCTTGCAGTCGCCGGTCCTGCTCATCGTCATGCGGAACTTCATCCGCTCGCCGTCGGAGATGCCGTCGAGGTCGACGGTCATCGCCGGGGCGGACTTCATGGCGGCCACGGCCTTCTTCTCGATGGTGGTGGCCGGCTGGTCGGCGAGGCCGGTGGCGGCCGGTTCCGCCGTGCCGCCGAGCGGGCCGCAGGCGGCCATGGTGAGGGCGGCGGTGACGCAGCCGAGCGCCGTGAGCGCTCCGCGAGTGGTGGCCATGAGGATCGTCCCCCCTGGTGGACAGCGTGTGGATGACGGTTGCGGGCCGGCGGAATGCCCGGGGACTCCGTGAACCGATGGGTCAATGACAGCACGAGCTGTGAACCGAGTCAACATGCAATCTCGATTCACGTGAGTTCACGCGTGAAGGGTCGGATCTTTCGTTCACCGCTATGCTCGGGGCCACAGCCGCACCCCGCCGCGGGAAGGGAGCCAGCCAGGTGCCGGAGAACGCAAGCGAGGTGACCGCCGCCGGGATCGCGCGGCTGGCCGGGGTGGGGCGGGCGGCCGTCAGCAACTGGCGCCGCAGGCACGCCGACTTCCCCAAGCCCGTGGGGGGCACCGACACCAGCCCGGCCTTCGCGCTGCCGGAGGTCGAGAGCTGGCTCCGTGCCCAGGGCAAACTCGCCGAGGTCCCGCTGCGTGAACGGGTCTGGCAGCGGGCCGAGTCCCATCCCTCGGGCACCGCGGCCGCGCTCCGGCAGGCCGGCGCCGTCTGCCTGCTGGTCCGTGACCACCCCGCCGACGGGCCCCGGATGGAGGGCGCCGAGGCCGAGGACGCCGTACGGGACCTCTTCGAGCGGCACTTCGGCGGGCGGTTCGCCCTGGGCACCCCCGTCGACGCCGAACTGCTGCGCGGCGCCGCCGAGCTCGCCGCGGGAATGGGCCCGCGCCAGGCCTACGAGTTCCTGCTCGGACGCCACCTGGACGCCAACCCCCGGCAGTACACGCTGACCCCGGCCGCGCCCGCCGAGCTGATGGCCGCGCTCGCCGGCCCCGCCCGTACCGTGCTCGACCCCGCCTGCGGCACCGGCACTCTGCTGCGTGCCGTCGAGGCCCCGCACGAGGTGTACGGCCAGGAGGCCGACCCGGACCTGGCCGCGCTGGCGGCGCTGCGGCTGGCCCTGCACGCCGACCCCGCCGCCGTGGTGCGGGTCGCCGGCGGCGACAGCCTGCGCGCCGACGCCTTCCCCGGGCTCGCCGCCGACGCGGTGCTGTGCCACCCGCCGTTCAACGAGCGCAACTGGGGCCACGAGGACCTCGCCTACGACCCCCGCTGGGAGTACGGCTTCCCTGCCCGCACCGAGTCCGAACTCGCCTGGGTGCAGCACTGCCTGGCCCGGGTCCGGGAGGGCGGGACCGTCGTGCTGCTCATGCCGCCCGCCGCCGCCTCGCGCCGCTCCGGCCGCCGGATCCGGGCCGACCTGCTGCGGCGCGGCGCCCTGCGCGCGGTGGTCGCGCTCCCGGCCGGCGCCGCGCCCCCGTACGGCATCCCGCTCCACCTGTGGGTGCTGCGCAGGCCGGGCGCCGGCGCGGCGGCCTCCCCGCACCTGCTGCTGGTCGACACCGCGGGGTCGCAGGACGCGGCCCCCGGCGGCGAGAAGGTGCCCTGGCAGTCGGTGCGCGCCACCGTGCTGGACGCCTGGCACTCCTTCGACCGGCACGGCACCACGGAGGAGCGGCCCGGTGTGAGCCGCGCCCTGAAGGTCATCGACCTGCTCGACGACGACGTGGACCTGGCCCCCGCCCGCCACCTGCCGCCGCCCGCCGCGGGCGGCGGGGCGGCCGAACTCGCCGGGGTGCGCGACCGGTTGGCCGCCACCTTGCTGCGCACCGCCGAGCTCACCCCCGCCCCCGCCGGGGCGGCCGAGCCCTCCCGCTGGCCGCTCACCACGGTCGGCGAACTGGCCCGTGCCGGGGCGCTGGTGCTGCGCGCGGGCGGCACCGGGAGCGCCCGCCCCGGTGGCGGTCCCGCCGTGCTCACCGAGCACGACGTCCTCGGCGGTGGCGCGCCGAGCGGCAGCCTGCCCGAGGGGCCACCCGGGGAGGAGCCGGTCCTCACGCAGGAGGGCGACGTGGTCGTCCCGGTGCTCGGCCGGGGTTCGGCCGCCCGCGTCGTCGACGCCGCCACCGCCGGGGCGGCCCTCGGCCGCAACCTCCACCTGCTGCGCCCCGACCCGGCCGCCCTGGACCCCTGGTTCCTCGCCGGCTTCCTGCGCGGCACCGCCAACAACCGCCAGGCCAGCAGCTACGCCTCCACCGCGACGCGGCTGGACGTCCGCCGGCTCCAGGTGCCGCGGCTGCCGCCGGCCGACCAGCGCCGGTACGGTGAACGCTTCCGCACCCTGGCCGCCTTCGAGGAGACCCTGCGGCTGGCGGGACAGCTGGGTGAGCAGTTGGTGCAGGGGCTCTACGACGGGCTGACCGACGGCACGGTGCGTCCCGAATAGTTACGGGATCGGGTGACAGCCCGTCGGCGACGGCGGATACTCTCGCGATACCACCCGCAGCTGTCCTCCGCACTGATGTCCAGGGAGTACGAGAGCAGTGATGAACGGCCCCGGCCCGGTCCCGCCGTACCCACCCGCTCAGTCCAAGGCCACGGCGATCACGCTCCGTGCCATCTTCCTCACGATCACCGCGATCAGCTGCGGCTTCCTGTCCGGCCTCCCGCTGCTGCACCTGGCCATCCAGCGGCGCCGGACCATGGACTGGGTGTTCTTCTGGATCTGCACCGCGGTGAGCATCGCCTCCTTCGCGACCGTCGGCACGCTGCCGGAGGAGAGCCCCTGGACCGACGTGGCGATGCTCACCGCCATCGCCCTCGTCCCCCTGGTCGGCGTCCACTACCTGGTGGCCGACCTGGCGCTGCACCGGGCGGCCGCGGTGCCCGGCTACCCGTCGTACGCCACGACCGTGCCGTACGCCCCGCCGCACCAGCAGGCGCCGCCGCAGCCGCCGGTGGACTACAACCCCTACCGCACGACCCCGCCCCCGCCCGCCGCGCCGCAGGCCCCCGTGCCGCCGCAGTCGCCCGCACCCCCGCACCCGCACCCGCACCCGCACCCGCACCCGCCGCGGATCAACCAGGTGCGGGCCGAACTGGACGAGCTGAGCGACCTGCTGCGCAAGCAGGAGGGCGGTCAGTGAACGGACGGATCGTCGCCGGCCGTTACGAGCTGGCCACGGTCCTCGGTCAGGGCGGCATGGGCCAGGTGTGGACCGCGTACGACCGGCGGCTGGACCGGCGGGTGGCCGTGAAGCTGCTGCGCCCGGACAAGGTGGCCGGCGGCGGCGACGCCGAGGAACTGCGCCGGCGCTTCGAGCGGGAGTGCCGGGTCACCGCCCAGGTCGACCATCCGGGGCTGGTCACCGTCCACGACGCGGGCAGCGACGCGGACGAGCTGTACTTCGTCATGCAGTACGTGGAGGGCGCCGACCTCGCCGACCACCTCGCCGAGCACGACCCCTACCCCTGGCCCTGGGCGGTCGCCGTGGCCGCGCAGCTGTGCGCCGTGCTGTCGGCGGTGCACGCGGTGCCGATCGTGCACCGCGACCTCAAGCCCCGCAACGTGATGGTGCGTCCGGACGGCACCATGGTCGTCCTCGACCTCGGCGTCGCCTCCGTGCTCGACACCGACACGACGCGGCTCACCCACACCGGCACGCCCATCGGGACGCCCGCGTACATGGCGCCCGAGCAGGCGATGAGCGGCGCCGTCGGGCCCCGCACCGACCTGTACGCGCTCGGGGTGCTGCTGCACGAACTGGTCAGCGGCACCGTCCCGTTCGCGGGCGCCACGGCGCTCGGCGTGCTGCACCGGCACCTGTACGAGCAGCCCGTGCCGCTGCGGCAGGTGCGCCCGGAGGTGCCGGAACCGCTGGAGGCGCTCGTGCTGCAACTGCTGGCGAAGGACCCGCAGCACCGCCCGGCCGACGCCCAGGAGACCTACCGCCGGCTGGCGCCGCTGCTGCCGGTGCCCGGCGTCGTCCACCGCCCCCTCGGGCCGATGGACCCCACCCGCCCCTTCCTGCGTCCGCTCGCGCCCTGGCCCGACCGGCCGGCCGCCCCTTCGCAGCCCACCCCCGCCCCGGGCGCGACCGGGGCCCCCGCGGGCCACGGCATCGCGGAGGCCGTCGACGAGGTGAAGCGGCTGCTCGACGCCGGACGCATCACGCAGGCGGTCGACATCCTGGGCGGCGTGCTGCCGGCCGCCGCGGAGAAGCACGGCGAGCAGTCACCGGTGGTGCGGATGCTGCGCAAGCAGTACGCGGCCACGCTGATGGAGGACGGCCAGTACCGCCGCGCCCTGCCGGAGCTGCGCCGGCTCGCGGACGAACTGGCCGCCGAGTCGGGGCCGCTGGGCCGCCAGTCGCTGCAGTACCGCTACGAGGCCGCGCAGTGCCTGGAGCAGTTGGGCGAGGCCCCGGCGGCGCTCGCCGAGTACCGGGCGCTGCTGCCCTCCTTCGAGCAGTACCGCGCCACCGACCCGGAGCTTCCGCTGGAGGTGCGGCGCCGCATCGGCCACCTGCTGCTGTCGGTGGGCGACCGCATGGCCGCCCACGACGTGCTGTCCCGCCTGCTGTACGACTCCGACCGGGTGCACGGCCCGCACCACCCCTTCTCGCTGGAGGTACGGCGGACGCTGACCTGGCTGGGGCAGGTCGGGCGTTAGCGGCCGGCGCCTAACGCCGGGAGCGCAGGCGGCGGGCCACGCGCACCATGCGGCGCACGGTGGTGTTGCCGCGCAGCCGCTGGGCGGCGCTGAGCGGGCCGCCGCCGGGCAGCCCGAGCGAGGTGAGGCGGCGGCGCCGGAAGTAGTACTCGGTGTCCGGGCCGAGGTGGTCCCGCAGCCACGCCGCGGTCTCCTCACGCAGCCCGGGGTGCATCCTGGGCTGCATGCAGAAGCCCACGGCCCGTACGAGCGGGGCGAGTTCCCCGGCAGCGCCGCCCTGGGCACCCGGGGTGGCGACGTCGGGCACGAGGTGGTCGACGATGGTCAGCGGGACGCGGTTGCTGTTCTGGTACGGCGTGAGCCGGTCCAGCACCAGACGGGTCCCGGCCCGTGCGATCGCGACGTCGTAGTAGGCGCTCGCGGTGAGCATCGCGGTGGAGAAGCAGCCGACGACCAGCTCCGGCCGGCAGACCTCGTACAGCGTCTCGGCCAGCAGCGGGCCGTCCAGGACGCGCAGCCGCGCGCCCTCGGCGGCCGCGGCCTCCTCCATCGCCTTGGAGTAGCCGGCCGGCGCCGTGGGGTGGGGCTTGAAGACGATCGAGCGGTGACCCGCGGCGATCGCGCCGCGCACCATGGTGACGTGCAGCTCCTCTTCCTCCTGCGGGGTGAGGATGCGCAGGGCGGCGAGGTACTGGCCGAGCAGCACCGCGGTCGGCGGGTCCTGGGCGAGGGCGGTGAGCCGGGGGTCGTCCGCCGCCTCGACGGCGATCTCCTTGAGCACGGCCCTGAAGGCGTCGTCGGGGACGAGCTCGGGCTCCGCGCCGGTCTCCGCCAGCAGGAGCGGGCGCAGTCCGGGCACCAGGTCGAGGTGGAGGACCCGCTGGACGCGGTTGCCGAGGGGGCCCGGCAGCTTCTCACGGGTGGGCCCGTAGCTCATCAGGCCGTCCGCGTACACGTGGACGGCGCTCTCGGCGAAGATCGTGGCGAGCGCACGTGCCGGGTTGACCTGGATCGACTCCACGACGAGCTCGACGGGGACGTCGCCCAGGCCCCAGGAGTGCCGGAACAACCGCTGCCAGATGGAGCTCTCGTCCTCCAACGGGGCCCACTTGGAGGGCCGGTGCGGGTGGATCACCTCGTTCCACGAGACGACCTCGTCGAAGCGGGTGACGATCCGCTGGTACCCGTGCATGTCGGAGAGCTGGACGACCGTCTCGGGGACCGGGGCGTTGTTGCTCACCAGCAGGATGCGCCGGGTGCCGGTACGGGGCCCGAAGGCGCCGGCGTCCAGGGCGGCGGCGAGGGTCGCGGCGCCGTAGAGGGTCGAGACCTCGAAGATCTGGGCCCGGTCGTGGTTCATGCTCTCCTCAGCCCGTTCGGCCGTCGGCAGGGTCATCGTCAGGCCGCCTTCCGCGCGTCGGCGCGCAGCCGCTGGAGCACGTGGGCGCGCTGGACGTCCATCTCGGCGAGGGTCCGGTCCAGCACGTCCTGCGGCATGCGGGCCAGGGCGACGGCGGACTGCCGCTTGAGCTGCCTGCCGGTCCCGGCGTCGTAGCGCCGCACGTTGGACATGTGGAAGGCGATCAGCGCGCAGTAGGTGCGGACGATCTTGGGCAGGAAGCGCTCGGCCTCGCGGTCGGCGAGCACGTCGTCGAGTATCGCGTCGTGGGCGGGTATGAAGTCCAGCTGCCGGCCGTCGCTGATCTGGGTGAGCGAGTCGCTGACCCCGCGCCGGTAGAAGACCCCGACCGGGCGGATCACCGCGAAGGACCGGGCCGTCAGGTGCAGCCGCCAGACCCACTCGCGGTCCTCCGCGGTCCGCAGGCTGGTGCTGTAGCGCATGCCGCCGTCCTCGAAGAGCCGGCGGTGGTAGATCCCGGCCCAGACGAAGGGGTAGTCGACCATGGTCGACACGTGCGAGGGCGTGATCGCGTCGCGCGGGTCGAGCACGGCGTCCCAGCGCCTGGCAGGGGGGCGGTGCACGACCCGTTCGGTGCCGGTGGCCTTGACGTGCCCGGTGCGCACGAAGTCGCAGCCCAGCCGCTCGATGCCGGCGACGAGCTCGTCGAGGTAGCCGCGGGCGTACCAGTCGTCGCCGTCCAGGAAGGTCACGTACGTCCCGCCGGCCGCGTCCAGCCCGCTGTTGCGGGACTGGGCGACGCCCTTGTTCTGCTCGTGCCGGATCACCCTCATGCCCGGCAGCCGGCGCTCCCAGTGGTCCAGGATCTCCGGGGTGCCGTCCGTCGAGTGATCGTCGACGAGGATGAACTCGGTGTCCGCCCCCGCATTGTTGGCCAGCCCGCACAACATGTCGTGCGCATATGGCTGAATATTGCGGAAGGGGACGATTACCGAAAGTTTGGGCACCTGGGAATCCAGACGATCTCGACGCGGGCCACGGACTCCGGCCCCCCGGACGGTGCCGGAGGACAAGCGTATCGGACTAGATCCAGAGGGGGCGTCGGGAATGCTTCGGCAAGGTGAACGCAAGGAATACGGAATACGAACTCCCGCTTTTCCCCATGTCGCCCGCGACGCCCCCCGACCGCCGCCTTCCCCGTTCGCATCCGCTTATATCCTCGTTCACTTGAACGTCATATCCGCTCCCTATGGTGATCGCCTCCGCCCCATGTGCCGTGCGCGTGTCCATGTGCGTCGAGGTGCCCGGGCGGCGTCTGTTGATCCGCGCGGGAAACCCATGCAGTTCTCCCCAGCGGCCGTGTCATTGTTGGGAGCAGCATGGTCAAGTTCCGGGCTGGATGGCTCGAGAAAAGATTGGACAACTCCGCGGGCGCGGATATTCCGATCGCTTCGGTTTCCGTGGCCGAGTGCGTCCGGTCCTGTGCGGTCCACGGCGGCAAGCTCGCCAAGAACCTGGACTGGAGAAAGGGCCAGCTCGCCGAGGCGATCCGGGAACTGCTGGCCCGGTACGCGGCCGCGATGACGGATCCGGGTGACGCCGCCGCACTCACCGGTGGGAAGAGCACCTGGCCGAAGTCGAACCCCGAGGTCTTCGACGCCCTGCTCGAGGTGGGCAACAAGGCCGTGGACGTGCAGGGCGCCGACGAGCTGCAGCTCGCGACGCGCATCACCGAGACGGTCCTCGGCGTCCGCAAGCAGTCCCGGGCCGGCTGGCGCCTGCGGGCGCGCCTGATGGACGCGCTCGGCGACGACGCGGCCACCATCGCCGCGTACGAGCGCTTCCTGGCGCTGACCCCCAACGACGACCTCAACATCGCGGGCCGCATCACCAAGCTGCGGGAGAGCGGCGAGCGCCTCGCGCGGACGCTGCAGCTGCTCCAGCAGGAGGCCCCCGGCTCCCGTGAGTTCGCGGGCGTCCCGGAGACCGAGCTGTGGGCCGAGGGCCTGGCCCTCAAGGACGCCGGCGACTGGGAGCGCGCCGAGCCCCGGCTCGTGGCCGCGCTCGTCGGGATGAGCGAGCAGGAGGGTTCCGCCACCTCGGTGCGCGCGGCGCTGACCGACTACGTGAACCTCCGTCTGGAGCGGGACCGCGGCCGGCTGGCCGGCTCGACCCAGCTGCTCGAGCTGTACGCCGACGACCGCCGGCTGCGCGAGCTGGACCCGATCCCGGACCCGGCGCTGACCGGTTCCGAGATGGTCGGCCTCAGCGACTTCCGCAACCTCATCGCGGGGAAGACGATCTGTCTGGTCGCCAACTCCCAGCGGGTGGGCTCCAGCACGATGGGTCAGGAGATCGACTCCTACGACCTCGTCGTCCGCTTCAACTCGTACCGGATCGAGGCGCCGGCCACCGGCACCAAGACCGACATCCACGCGACGATCCACCTGCACAACTTCAACTGGGACAAGAAGGTCCAGACGCGGCTGGTCTTCAGCGGCAGTCACCACCAGTGGCGCAACTCGGTCCGCCGCCGCCTGGTCCCCGGCGCCCAGCGCTACGTCGGCGACCGCACGCTGCGCTGGCCGGTGCGCGAGATCGGCAGGATCGGCGAGGACGTGATGCCGTCCATCCCCACCAGCGGTTTCAACATGCTGTGGCTGCTGGACTTCCTGGACGTCAACCCGAAGATCGACCTCATCGGGTTCGACTTCTACGACAGCGGTGCCTACCGCCTGCAGGAAGCGATGAAGCTCCCGATCGCCACCGCGCACGGCTACGCGGACGAGAAGGAATGGGTCATGGCCCGCGCCCAGGACGTCACTGAAATGAGGATATCGCTCCGATGACCGCCTCTGTCCCGGTTCCGGCACCCCGGAGCGAAACGCTGACCGGCAAGCGCCGCGTCGCCTTCGCGTCGTACGTCGACGAGAACTACCTGCCCGGCTTCCTCGCCCTGCTGCGCAGCCTGGCCCTGACCAACCCCGGCCTCTGCGAGGACTTCGTCGTCCTCTACGACGACCTGCAGCCGGCCTCGGTCACCGAGATCCGCAAGCTGCACCCGCGCGTGGTCATGCGCCGTGTCGTCCCCGAGCGCTACGACGGCTTCGTCAAGGGCGACCCGGAGAACTACCTGATCCGCAAGGCGTACTTCATCCTCGACGTCTTCCGGATCCGCGACTACGACACGGTCATCACGCTCGACACCGACATGGTCGTCCTCGGCGACCTGGGCGAGCTGCTTCGGATGCGGCACGGCGTCGGCGCGGTGCCGCAGTTCCTGCTGGACCAGTCGAAGCTCAACAGCGGTCTGCTGGTCATCCAGAAGGAGTACCTCACCGACGAGTTCTGCGCGCAGATCGACGCCGTCGGCACCTCCGGCACGTACGAGCTCGACAAGCACGACCAGGGCATCCTCAACGCCCTGCTCGCGGGCAAGTTCGTCAAGATCGACCCGCGCTACAACTTCGTCAAGCGGCGGCTGTCCGGCGACCGCTCCCCCGACGAGGAAGACGTCGTCATCCTGCACTTCACCGGCCGTCACAAGCCGTGGAACGGCGGCGAGCACGGCTACTCGGGCGCCGAGGCGGCGTGGCAGGAGTACGACCTCCCCCACGCGGACTTCGTCGAGCGCTTCCTGGCCCTGGAGGACGAGAAGCACCCGGACCTGCTGATCCACTTCGGCCGCCACCTCGTGGCGAGCGAGGGCCGGCACGACGGCGTCCGCGAGGTCGCCGAGGCGTACCTGTCCAAGGGCCGGTACGAGGACGCGGTGGAGATCCTCGGCCGCTCCCCCATCCCGGCCGACGAGAGCCGTTCCCACGAGCTGCTCGGCCAGGCCCTGATGTCGACCTCCCGCTACGAGGAGGCCACGGCCCACCTGCTGCTCTCCACGGCCCACGCCCCGGCCGCCGCCCGCCCCTTCGGCCGGCTGGCGAACATGGCGTGGATCCTGGGCGACAACACGGCCTCCCGCGAGTACGCCCTGGCCGGCCTCAACGCGGACGTCAGCGACCGCGCCTGCCGGATCTCGTACGAGCGCGCGGAGGCGATCGCCGCCCGCCCGGCCGAGACCGGCACCCCCTCCGAGCAGCTGGCGCACGTGGCGTTCTACATGGAGCGCCAGGGCAACGCGGGCGACAAGATCCTGCCCGAGACGGTCCGGCTCTGCTTCGGCCCGGACACCGGTGACCGCGGCTGGCACTCCATCCACGCGCACAAGCTGTTCGACGAGGCGGCCCTGGAGCGGGTGAACTCCCGCCGCGGCCTGGTCATCGGCGGCGGCGGACTGTTCATCCCGGACACCTCGCCGAACGGCAACAGCGCCTGGCAGTGGAACGTGCCGGACCGGCTGCTGGAGAAGATCGACGTCCCGCTGGCGGTCTTCGCGGTGGGCTACAACGCCTTCGACGGCCAGTCGTACACGCGCCGCCGGTTCGAGGAGAGCCTGCGGCTGCTGGTCTCCAAGTCGGCGTTCTTCGGTCTGCGCAACCACGGCTCGGTGGAGAAGGTCCGCGCGCTGCTCCCCGCGGAGCTGCAGGACCGGGTGCTCTTCCAGCCCTGCCCGACCACCGTCTCCCGCCAGTTGGTGCCCGGCTGGCAGGACCCGGTCGAGCGGGACGACACGGTGCTGATCAACTGCGCCTACGACCGCGCCGGGCTGCGCTTCGGCCACGACTACGACCACTTCCTCCGGGAGATGGCCACCGCGGTCCGTGCCATCGGCAAGCACGCCGAGGTCCGCTACGCCGCCCACGCGCTGGACGACGAGCGCTTCGTCTTCGACCTGCGGCGTGAGTACGGCATCTCGCTGCCGGTCGAGCCGATGTACGACTTCGACACCGACCAGCTGCGCACCGCCTTCGCGCGCACCAAGCTGGTGATCGGCATGCGCGGCCACGCGGGCATGATCCCGTTCGGCTGCGGCACGCCCATCATCAGCCTGATCTCCCACCCGAAGATGGCGTACTTCCTGTCCGACATCGAGCGCCCGGAGTGGGGCGTCTCGGTCCACGACCGGAACCTCGGCGCGATCCTCGCGGAGCGCTCCATCGGCATCCTGGACAACCTGTCGGCGACCGTCGCCGACGTCCACGGGCGCCAGGAGGCGCTGTGGAAGGTGACGCAGGACAACGTGGCGAAGCTGAAGACCGTCCTCGGCTGAGCCTCCCGGGGGAACCGGTCCTTCAGGAGGGGCGCCGTGTCGCGACACGGCGCCCCTCCGTCACGTGCTCCGGCGCCTTCGGGGGTCAGCCCAGCCAGCGGTTGAGCCGCAGGCGCGTCCACAGCAGGCTGGCGGCGAAGGAGAGCACCACGGTCCCGGTCACCAGCAGCGTGATCATGAGGACGGCGCCCAGCCAGCCCGCGTCGGCGGAGACGAGGTGCGGGGCGAGCGCCCGCAGGAACATCAGGTGCACCAGGTAGGCGCCGAAGGCCGCACCGCCGAGCCGGGACACCAGCGGGCGGAGGCGCTCCGGGATGCTGATCCGGTTGAGGGCCATCACCAGCGCGCCCGCCAGGAACGGCACGGCGAGGCCCGCGTAGGGCGAGGGGTAGTGCACCCAGTGCTCGTACGCGACCACCGCGGCCCACGCGCAGACCCCGGCCGCCAGCCACCTCAGCCGCCGGCGGCGGCCGGTGGTGGCCGCGAGCGGCAGCGCGAGCAGCGCGGATCCGGCGGCGGCGTACGCGACCTGGTACGGGGACAGGTTCCACTCGAAGTCGGGCAGGTTGACGTGGAGGACCTTGCCGAGGTCGCCCATGAAGGTCGGCGCGATGGCCAGCAGCACGAGCAGGCCGCCCAGGCCCCAGGGCCGCTTGCCCGCCTTTATCAGCGCGGCGAGCGAGAGCAGCAGGATCACCGGCACGTAGGCGTACAGGTACCAGAGGTGGTAGGCGGGCTGGATCGAGCCGAACAGCGACTCGAAGGCCAGCCGCTGCGTGGGACGGGAGTTGGTGTCCCGGATCCAGTCCCAGGCGAGGTACGCGGCGGTCCACACGCCCATCGGCACCACGATGCGGGTCAGCCGTCTGCGGACCTGCGTGCCGTCCCGGGGGGTCGCGCCGACCAGCACGACCCAGCCGGCGATCGCGAAGAACAGCGGCACCGCGCACCGGGTCAGCCCGTCCGAGACGAGCCCGGTCCAGTAGACGGGCCGGCCGCCGGAGGGCTCGCGGCCCACGGCGTTGAGGAGCTGGCCGGCGGCGTGGCAGACGATGACACCGATGGAGCACAGGACGCGCAGCAGGTCGATGTCGTATCTGTGCTCACGCGGCCGGGCGACGGGCGTGGTGGAGACCTCGCTCGTCCCGGTCGCGTGACCGGCGGTGAGGGCGGGGGCGGCGGTGGTCGTCTGGGCGGAGATCGGCGGTCACTCCCGGGTGCGCTCGCGGAGCTCGGCCAGGGTCCGGCCGGGCCGCGGGATCGGATGGTCGTGGACGGGGGCCCGGTCCGTCATCGCGGGCACGGTGGTCAGCGGGCCGGTGGGTGGGGCGGCACGGCCGTCCGTGACCGCCGGCCCCCACGCGCGGTCCATCCGCTCTGCGAACCGGGCGATGTCGAACAGTTCCTGGACCCCCGTGTACCCCGTTTCCCCGGCTTCCTCGCCGGGCACGTCCGCCGACCCGGTCCGGCCCACGGCCTCCGGCACCTCGGCGAAGACGGCGATGTGCATGGATCCATCCCGGTCGCTGTCCGATATCACCTGCCCCGGCAGACTATGGGACGCCATGGGGGGAGGCGGGTGCGAATGTGGTGAACACCGGCGTTCCCGGGGTGGCGTCCAGGTGAACCTGGCGTGGGGACGCGCTAGCGCCGCAGGTCACAGGGGGTGCCGTTGGTCATGCGCGGTTCGTCGGGGTGGTGTCCGCCGCCCGGATGTAGTCGCCGACCAGTGCGCCGAGCAGGGCGCCGGCGAGGAGGTCGTCCCGTAGGTGGTCGGCGGTGTAGAGCCGGGCGTGCATCACCTGGACCTGCATCCAGCGGTACTCGGCGGCGCGCCGCGGGGCCCAGGCGGTGAGGACGGCGACGGCCGCGGAGGAGAGCGCCGCGGGCGCCGCCGGGTAGGCGCAGGCGCAATCGGCGGCCGGGGTGGCCTTCCGGGCCGGGCCCAGGGCGGGATCGAGGGCGGAGGGGCGGGACCGCCGGTAGTGCCCGGCGAGCCCGCCGCTGATCGTGCCGGCCAGCTCCAGCGCCGCGTCCAGGCGGACCCGGGCGGCCTCGCCCTCGGCGCGGGGCATCAGTTCGCGCCGGTCGTCCAGGTACAGGCGCCAGATGTCCCGCTCCCCGTGGGCGGCGAGCCACGCGGCGGCCGTCCGGCCGGCGGCGGTGCGCGTACGGGCGAGACGGCGGACCTCCCCGAGTCCGGCGGCGCGTGCGGCTTCCGCGGGCGGATCGTGCATCTGGTCCGCCGCCCAGCGGACGAACGCCGGGTCGTCGCGGGCGGTGCCGTGCCCCGACCGCCACCGGGCGTAGAGCGCGTCGGCCGCCCGCTGCTGCGCGTCGAGCCGCGTGGTCCAG
This sequence comes from Streptomyces sp. NPDC006207, assembly GCF_040613835.1. Taxonomy (NCBI): domain Bacteria; kingdom Bacillati; phylum Actinomycetota; class Actinomycetes; order Kitasatosporales; family Streptomycetaceae; genus Streptomyces; species Streptomyces sp. NPDC006207. The sequence continues at coordinate 36,765 of NZ_JBEXSX010000028.1, forward strand.
CCGCGCAGTTCGGCGTCCGGGAACAGCGGGGGCGGCGGGTCCTGCTCGATCCGCCGCACCGCGCCGCCCGCCCCGGGGTCCGCGGGGGCGGTGACGTGGGTGCCGATCAGGCCGAGGACCGCCGCGGCCACGGCGGCGACGGCGACGGCCGGGTACCGACGGCCCGTGCGGGGGGCCCGGGAGCGGACCGGCGCCCTGCGGTGGGCCGTGCTCACCACGCGGGTCCGGCCGGGCCGGGGACCCGGGCCTCCGGTTCGGCGCGCGTGGGGGCGTGGAAGCAGTACCGCACCAGGCGGCGCACGTCGTTGCCGGGCAGGCCCGGGACGAGCAGGGCCTGTCCCACGACGTACTTGCTGAGCGGCAGCGGCCGTACCCCCAGGCCCATCAGCAGCCGGTCGGCGGCGCCCGGACGGGGTCCGCCCTTGGTCTCGACGAGGACGAAGCCGTGGTTCAGTGCGGCCGTCGCCCGGCCGCGGTGGCAGGTGAGCCGGCCGTCGAGGGTGACCCGGCTGCCGGCCGCCAGGTCGGCGAGGGCCGCGCGGACGTAGCGGATCTCCCCGGCGGGGGACAGCAGCCCGGAGCGGACCGGGACCCCGGCGGCGCCGAGCACGTCGTCGACGAAGGCGGCCGCCCCGGCGCCGATGAGGCCGTACTCCCGGGCGGCCACGGTGCGGGCGTGCTTGACCGTGGCGCCGCGGCCGTCCTTGGTCTTGACCTCGACGCGGCACAGCCCGTCCTCGACGTAGAGCCGGGTGCGGACCTTCCAGCGGCGCCTGCGCCCCTGCACATGCGCGTACCAGGCGCCGAGCCCGGCTGTGTCGAAGTACGTGCTGCGGTACCCGGTGGTGCGGCGGCCACCGACGTCCAGCACGTGGTGCGTCGTCGCCAGGGCGGCGACCAGGCAGCGCGCCGACAGGGCCGGCAGCAGGTACTTGCGGTCGACCCGGTGCTGCAGTGCCGCGGCGGCGTCGACCTCGGCGAGGGTCGCCCCGCGCAGCCGGGCCAGTCCCAGCGCCTCGGCGAAGCCCTCCGGGCCGGTCACACGAGCCTGCTCTCGAGCAGGCTGTCCTGGCCGCCCCGTCCGGCGGCAGCCGGCCCCGCACCGTCGTCCGGCAGCCCCCAGCCCAGGGGCGAGTCGCCGCGGTAGCGGACCGAGACCCGGGTCGTCTCGCGCACGAAGTCGACCTCGTCCACGAGCACCGCCAGCGGTTCCTGGCCGAACCTCAGCACGACTTCCCGGTGGATCGCCGCGGGGTCGGCGTACAGGCGGTCCAGGGTGAGGCGCACCACCCGGGTCGGCCGGTGGGCGTGCGGGTCGTCGACGACCAGGACGGCCGCGAGCACCAGCACGTCCAGCGCCACGACGAACCAGATCTCCCGCTGCGGCAGGCCCCCGCACAGGGCGATCACCAGCGCCGTGAAGGTGTACGCGACGTCCCGGGCGGTGAAGGCGGTGCTGCGCAGCCGGACCAGGGAGAGCATCCCGAACAGCCCGAAGCCCACCCCGGCCGGGAACGAGCCCGCGCCCATCGCGCTCATCGCCGCGAACAGGCCGACGTTGAGCGCCGTCAGCACCAGCGGCATCTGCGGGGCCGGGCAGCCGCGCCGGTAGAGCAGGCCCACCAGCGCCATGAGGGACAGGACGTCCACTCCCCCGCGGGCGAGCAGGTCCCAGGGTCCGTGCGTCATGCGCGGCGCCGGGCGGGCGGGTGTGGTCCGGGCACGTGTTCCTCCGGGGGCTGGGTGGTGAGCCCGGGTCCCGGGGATCCGTCCATGGAAAGGGGGATGGGACGGCGGATCCCCGGGCCCGGGAGTCATCGGCGCGCGGGACGGACTACCGCGGCGGGGCGGGCGTCCCGGCGCCGTCCACCCACGCCGGACGATCCGTCCAGCGATGCCGGACGCTAGCCCCGCGCCCCCCACCGGGCAAGCCGCCCACCGGTACCTCCGGACGCCGGGCCGAACGGGAAACACCAGGCGGGAAGAGGGGACCCGGCGCCACGCACGCGTTGCGGCCATCGGACAATGACACCCGAAGGGGTGAGGGGAAGCCCGCTCCGATGACGCCGGACGAACCCCCCGCCACATCAGGGCGAATCACGGGTGAACGGGCACCCCGCCGGGCGGCTCCGGCGGCACCGCGGCCACCCCGGGCCACCGCGGCCACCGCGGCCCCCGGCGCCGCCCGGCGGACCGAGACCGTTCCGATACCGCCAGGCCCCGGGGAGTTGGGCGACCGTTCGGTTCCACGACACCCGTGTGCCCGATCATCACGCGGTGTCGAATGAAACAGCCGTGCGACTGCCGTTGCAGCGCAGTTCCGCCTCCCCCGGACACTCCGCCGACGCGCGGGAACACCGCTACGACATCGACCTGATGCGGTTGCTGTGCTCCGCCACCGTCATGCTGGGCCACGTGGGCTCCCAGTTCATCCGCTCGACCGGGAACGACGCGTCCCACGGGGCCGCGACGTACTGGGCGGGGCACGTGGCCGAGGCGGTCAACCCGTTCGCGGTGCCCATGTACTTCGCCATCGCCGGATGGGCGGTGCTGGTCGGCGCCCCGCCGCGGGACAGCGCCCGGATGTGGCAGAGGATCGTCCGCAACACCGTCCCGCTCTTCGCGTGGACGGCGGTCTACCTGGTGTGGGCCTGGCTCCGGGACCGCAACGAGCGGCCCATGACCGAGCTCGCGAGGGACTCCCTCATCGGCTCCGTGCAGCCCGCCTACCACCTGTGGTTCATGTACAACTACATCCCCATCATCGTGCTGCTCGCCTTCGCGATGCTGATCAAGGACGGCAAGCGGCCCTGGGGGCTGGGGGCGGTGCTGCTGGGCATCGCGGTCCTGCCGAGCGTCCTGGCCCTGGTCGGGGACCTGACCCACACCGACCTGCCCCCCGTGGCCTGGGGCTTCGGCACCTACTCCCTGGTGTACGCGGTCGGCGGCGCCATGCTCTTCGCCCTGCCGGCCGGCGCCGTCCCGTGGCGCCGGTGGCTGGTCGTACTGCTGCCGCTCACCATGGCCGGGTGCCTCTGGTACAACACGCGGGTCCACTACGTGATCCCCAACGCCCACCTCTTCGTGGCCGCGATGAGCGTCTGCGTCCTGCTGCTGGTCAGCCGGATCCGCATCCCGGAGCGTTTCAAGCCGCGCCTGAAGCACCTGGCCGGCGCGGCGCTGGGCGCGTACATGGTGCACGTGCTCTTCGTCGAGGAACTGGTCCACCGCGTGGTCTCGCCGGACCTGAGCGGACCGGTGGCCGCGGTGCTGCTGGTCGGGCTGGTCCTGGCGGTGATGGTGCTGTCGTTCTCCACCAGCCTGCTGTGGGGCCGGCTGAACCTGCGGCGCCTGCTGGGCTGAACCGCGGGAGGCCTCCGGAGCGAAAGGGCCCCGTCCGCGCACCTCGACCTCGCGCGGACGGGGCCCTTTCGCGTCCCTGGAGGCTTCAGCTGTCCAGGACCGTGGTCAGCAACTCCGCCGTCCACGCGAGCAGTTCCCGGCCGACCACCGGCTTGCCGCCGATCCGCGCCGTGGTGGGGCGCGGCACCAGGATCTGCCTGGCCGCCTGCTTCACGACCGTGCGGGGGTAGAGGCGGTTCAGCCGCAGCTCCTGCGACTCGCGCAACTCGACGGGCGAGAAGCGCACGTTGCTGCCCTGCAGGGTGATGTCGCAGACCCCCAGACGGCGGGCCAGCAGCCGCAGCCCGGCGACCAGCAGCAGGTTCTCCACCGGCTCCGGGAGCTTGCCGTACCGGTCGGTGAGCTCCTCGCGGACGGCCTTGACGTCCTCCTCGGAGTTCACCGCGGCGATCGACCGGTACGCCTGCAGACGCAGCCGCTCGCCGGGCGCGTAGTCGTGCGGGACGTGCGCGTCGACCGGCAGCTCGATCTTCACCTCCAGCGGGGCCTCCTCGACCTCGCCGCCGCCTTCCTCCAGGCCGGCCCGGTAGTCGGCCACGGCCTCGCCGACCATGCGGATGTACAGGTCGAAGCCGACGCCCGCGATGTGGCCGGACTGCTCGCCGCCGAGCAGATTGCCCGCGCCGCGGATCTCCAGGTCCTTCATGGCGACGTACATGCCGGCGCCCATCTCGGTGTGCTGGGCGATCGTCGCCAGCCGCTCGTGGGCGGTCTCGGTGAGCGGCTTCTCCGGCGGGTACAGGAAGTAGGCGTAACCGCGCTCACGGCTGCGGCCGACCCGGCCGCGCAGCTGGTGCAGCTGGGAGAGGCCGAAGTTGTCGCCCCGCTCGACGATGAGGGTGTTGGCGTTGGAGATGTCGATGCCCGACTCGACGATCGTCGTGGAGACCAGCACGTCGAACTTCTTCTCCCAGAAGTCCACCACGACCTGCTCCAGCGCCGACTCGCCCATCTGCCCGTGCGCGGTGGCGATCCGCGCCTCGGGGACCAGGTCGCGCAGCCGCGCGGCGGCCTTGTCGATGCTCTCCACCCGGTTGTGGATGTAGAAGGCCTGGCCCTCGCGCAGCAGTTCGCGGCGGACCGCGGCGGCGATCTGCTTCTCCTCGTACGGGCCGACGAAGGTCAGCACCGGGTGCCGCTCCTCCGGCGGGGTGGTGATCGTCGACATCTCGCGGATGCCCGTGACCGCCATCTCCAGCGTGCGCGGGATGGGCGTGGCGGACATGGTCAGCACGTCGACGTTGGCGCGGAGCTTCTTCAGCTGCTCCTTGTGCTCCACGCCGAAGCGCTGCTCCTCGTCGACGATGACCAGGCCCAGGTCCTTGAACTTGGTCTCCGACGAGAACAGGCGGTGGGTGCCGATGACGACGTCCACGGACCCCTCGCGCAGGCCCTCCAGGACCGCCTTGGCCTCGCTGTCGCTCTGGAACCGGGACAGCGCCTTCACCACGACCGGGAACTGCGAGTAGCGCTCGGAGAAGGTGCCGAAGTGCTGCTGCACCAGCAGTGTGGTGGGCACCAGGACGGCGACCTGCTTGCCGTCCTGCACCGCCTTGAAGGCCGCCCGCACCGCGATCTCGGTCTTGCCGTAGCCGACGTCGCCGCAGATCAGCCGGTCCATCGGGACCGACTTCTCCATGTCCTCCTTGACCTCGGCGATCGTCGTGAGCTGGTCCGGGGTCTCCGCGTACGGGAACGCGTCCTCCAGCTCCCGCTGCCAGGGGGTGTCCGGCGCGAAGCTGTGGCCGGGCGCGGCCATGCGGGCGGAGTACAGCCGGATCAGGTCCGCGGCGATCTCCTTGACCGCCTTCTTCGCGCGCGCCTTGGTCTTCGTCCAGTCCGCCCCGCCCAGGCGGTGCAGCGAGGGCGCCTCGCCGCCGACGTACTTGGTGATCTGCTCCAGCTGGTCGGTCGGCACGAACAGCCGGTCGCCCGGCTGGCCCTTCTTCGCGGGGGCGTACTCGACCACCAGGTACTCGCGCGTGGCGCCCTGGACGGTGCGCTGCACCATCTCCACATAGCGGCCTACGCCGTGCTGCTCGTGCACGATGAAGTCGCCCGCCTGCAGCGTCAGCGGGTCGATGGTCTTGCGGCGCCGGGACGGCATGCGGCCCATGTCCTTGGTGGAGGACTTCTGGCCGGACAGGTCGGTCTCGGTGAGCACCGCGATCTTCAGGGCCGGGTCGACGAAGCCGCTCTCCAGCGAGCCGCAGGCCACATGGACCACGGAGGGCTCGACCGGCCCGTCCAGCCCCGTGTCGAGGCGCGCGGCGATGCCCTCGTTGCCCAGCACCTCCACGATGCGGGCGGCGGGACCGTGGCCCTCGGTGACGTAGACCACGCGCCAGCCGTCGGCGAGCCAGCCCTTGGTGTCGGCCAGCGCCCGGGCGGTGTCGCCCCGGTAGACCTCGGGGGCGTGCATGCCGAGCTTGAGGGTGTCGCCCTCGTCGTCCGGTGTTCCCTCGTCCGCCGCGAACGGGCTCACCGACCACCAGGGGACGCCGAGCTCACGGGCCCGGTCGCGCACGTCGGCGATGCTCCACAGCGAGGCCGCGCCCAGGTCGATCGGGGCCTCACCGCCCCCGGCGGAGGCCGCCCAGGAGGCCTCCAGGAACTCCCGGCTGGTCGCCACGAGGTCGGCGGCCCGGGTACGGACCCGCTCCGGGTCGCAGACCACGGTCATCGACCCGGCCGGCAGCACGTCCAGCAGCAGCTCCATGTCGTCCACCAGCACCGGGGCGAGGGACTCCATGCCCTCCACGGCGATGCCCTGGGCGATCTTGTCCAGCAGTTCGCGCAGCTGCGGGTGCTCCTCGGCCAGCTCGGCGGCGCGCGCCCGCACCTCGTCGGTGAGCAGCAGCTCCCGGCAGGGCGGCGCCCACAGGCCGTGCTCTGCGACCTCCAGCGAGCGCTGGTCGGCCACCTTGAAGTAGCGGATCTCCTCGACGTCGTCGCCCCAGAACTCCACCCGGAGCGGATGCTCCTCGGTGGGCGGGAAGACGTCCAGGATCCCGCCGCGCACGGCGAACTCGCCGCGCTTCTCCACCAGCTCCACCCGGGCGTACGCGGCGGCCGCCAGGGCGTCCACGACGTCGTTCAGATCGGCGGTCGTCCCGGTGCGCAGGGCCACCGGGACCAGATCGCCCAGACCCTTGACCTGCGGCTGCAGCACGGAGCGGATCGGTGCGACCACGACGCGTACCGGGCCGGCGGTCGGGTCGTCCTTGCTGGGGTGCGCCAGCCGGCGCAGCACGGCCAGGCGGCGGCCCACGGTGTCCGAGCGGGGCGACAGCCGCTCGTGCGGCAGCGTCTCCCAGGCCGGGTACTCCACGACGGAGTCCTCGGGCAGCAGCGACTGGAGGGCCGCGACCAGGTCCTCGGCCTCACGGCCGGTCGCCGTCACCGCCAGCAGGGTGCGGCCGGCGCGGGCCGCGAGCGCGGCCAGGGCCAGCGGGCGGGCGGCGGGCGGACCCACCAGGTCGACGTGCGGGCGGTTGCCGTCCGCGGCACCGCGGACCGCCTCCGCGAGCGCGGGGTCGTCCACGACGACGTCGAGCAGACCGTTCAGGCTCATGTGGCTTTCCGTCCCAGAGGCAGACAGGCGGGGCAACGCGAACAGCCCGACGCGTCGAACGAGCCGGGGTGTCCCAGCGTACGACGCTCCGCGGACACCCGGCGCCGCAACCTGTCCGGGGTCGTTTGCGCGCGGGCCCCCGGGGTGGCCGTGGGGGGGTGCTCCCACCCTCCCGCCCGATTGCCCGGCGCGGTCAGTGACCGCCTCGCGCGGTCGTTGTGGGGTCGGTGCCGCGCCGGCGTACGCCCCCAGCCTTCGGCCGGGGGGACCCCCACCTCGGGGCTCGCGGTTCACCCCCACGTCATTCGGCGCCGGGTTCCCCGCTCGTCCCCTGCGGGGGCACCCCGCCACACCCCCTCCTGCCGGTTGGGGCGACTAACGGCCGGATGGGGTGAGAAGGCGGTCCGGGGTTGCCGCAAGTGCCCCACTGACCCCCACCGGTCGTCATGCGCCCCGACAACGGGAGGGGGTGTGGCGAGGTGCGCCCATGGGGGTCCCCCCGGCCGAAGGCTGGCAGAGACGAGCGGCGAACCCGGTACGCAACGACGTGGACGTAAACCGCGAGCGCTGTGGGGGTCCCCCCGGCCGAAGGCTGGGGGAGTGCGCCGGCGCGGCACCGACCCCGAACCAACAGAGCGCAGGCCCGCACTGACCGCGCCGGGCAATCGGGCGGGCGGGCGGGTGGACGCCCGCCGCAGGCGCAAACAACCCGCACACGGCGACGGCCCCGGGGCGCACGAGGCGCACCCGGGGCCATGGGCCGCAAGGCCTACTCCGTGGCGATCGCGCCCAGCACGTTCATCCGCCCCGCCCGGAACGCCGGCACCAGCGCCGCGACGAGTCCGACGAAGGCCGAGCCGATGAAGACGGTGATGATCGTCGGCCAGGGGATCTCCAGGATCCCGAGCCCCTGGAGCGCCAGCAGCTGCTGGGCCGAGGCGCCCCAGCCCATGCCGAGGCCGAGGCCGAGCACCGCGCCGAAGAGGGCGATGACGATCGACTCCAGGCGGATCATGCGCCGCAGCTGCCGCCGCGACATGCCGATCGCCCGCATGAGGCCGATCTCCCGGGTGCGCTCCACCACCGACAGGGCGAGGGTGTTCACGACGCCCAGGATCGCGACGATGATCGCCAGGGCCAGCAGGCCGTAGATCAGGTTGAGCAGCTGGCCGATCTGGTCCTTGAGCAGTTGCTTGTAGTCGGCCTGGTTGCGGACCTGGACCTGCGGGAAGTCGTGCAGCGCCTTCTTCAGCCCGGCGTAGGCCGCGTCCTGCTGCCCGTCCTTGGCGGCGGCGAACATGATGTCGTTGATCGGCATCCGGTCGGCCGGCACGTAGCGCGCCGCGGTCGTGATGTTGGTGTACATCGCGCCCTGGTCGAAGACGGTGTCCGCTGAGGTGATGGCGGCGACCGTCAGTGTGGCGGTCTCGCCGTGCGCGAAGCGGACGGCGAGCTCGTCCCCGAGCTTGACCTTGTGCTTGTCGGCGAAGTTCTCGCCGACCGACATCGCGTTGGTGCCGTAGGCGGCCGACAGCTCGCCGGCGACCGTCTTGACCTGGAGGTCCTGGGCGTATGTCGGGTCCGCGGCGGACAGGGAGGTGTCGGACACCGACCCGTCGGGGGCGGTGAGCTTGACGTCGAGGGACTTGTAGTCGGTGACGTGGGCGAGGTGCGGCGCGGCCTTGATGGCCCGCTCGATCTGCGGGGTGATCGGCTGGCCGCTGTCGGAGGCGATGATGAAGTCCGCGCCGACCGACTTGTCGAGCTGGTCGGTCGCCGAGGCCACCATGGAGGAGCCGACCACCGACAGTCCGGCGACGAGCGCGAGGCCGATCATGAGGGCGGCGGCGGTGGCGCCGGTGCGCCGGGGGTTGCGCAACGCGTTGCGCTCGGCGAGGCGGCCGACCGGGCCGAAGGCCCGCAGGACGCCCGCGCTGATCACCCGGACGACGACGCCGGCGAGCAGCGGCCCGACGACCACGAAGCCGACCAGGGTGAGCAGGATGCCGAGGCCGAGGAACATCGAGCCGTCCGCGGCCTTGGTGGCCTGCACGGCGGCGACGAGGGCGGCGGCACCCGCGAGGGTGAGGACGAGGCCGATCGCGGCGCGCACCCTGCCGGCGCGGGCGTCGGCGGGGGTGCCGGCGTCGCGCAGCGCGGCCATCGGGGAGACCTTGCCGGCCCGCCGGGCGGGCAGGTAGGCCGCGAGGACGGTCACCACGACGCCGAGGACGAGCCCGATGACCGGGGTGGAGGCCTTGATCGTCAGGGAGGAGGTGTCGAGGTTCATGCCCACGCTGCCCATGAGGTTCATGAGCAGGACGGCGAGCCCGACGCCGCCGCCGATGCCGAGCACGGAGCCCACCACGCCGAGCAGCAGGGCCTCGACCAGCACCGAGCGGTTGACCTGGCTGCGGCTGGCGCCGATGGCCCGCATCAGGCCGATCTCCCGGGTGCGCTGGGCGACCAGCATCGAGAAGGTGTTGACGATGAGGAAGACGCCGACGAGGACGGCGATCCCGGCGAAGCCGAGCATCGCGTACTTGATGACGTCGAGGAAGCCGGCGATGTCCTTCTGGTTCTCGGCGGTCCACTCGGCCTGGGTCTGCACCTTGTAGCCGGCGGTGGAGCCGAGGGCGGCGGTGACGTTCTTCTTCAGCTGCTCGTCGCTGACCCCGGGCTTCGCGGTCAGGCCGACGCTGCTGAAGACGTCCTTGGCGCCGAGCACCTTGGTCTGGGTGGTGGCGGTGTCGAAGTAGAAGATCGCCGCACCGGGGTTGGTGACCTTGAAGGTGGCGATGCCGGTGATCCGGGCGTGGAACTCGCCGGGGATGGCGATCACGCGCAGTTCGTCGCCCAGTTCGAGGTGCTTCTTGTCGGCGGTGTCGGCGTCGACCATCACCTCGGTGGGACCGCGCGGGGCGTGGCCGGAGGTGACGTCGACCGAACGCAGCTCCGTGGAGTCCCAGTTCGTGGCGATGGTGGGGGCGCCGGAGGTCGGGCCGAGGTTCTCGCCGGCGGCGTCGGTGACGGTCAGGGTCTGGCTGTTGGCCTCGCCCGTCGCGGACTTGACGCCGTCGACCTCCTTCAGCCGCGCGACCGTGGCGGCCGGCACGGTGGCCGCCTTGGTGGTCATCTGCATCTCGTCGTCGCTGGGCGCGCCCTTGGGCGTGACCGTGACGTCCGAGGCGGTGGCGGCGAAGAGCTTGTCGAAGGTGGAGGTCATGGTGTCGGTGAAGACGAGCGTGCCGCAGACGAAGCCCACCGACAGCAGGACGGCGATGGCGGACAGCGCCATGCGTCCCTTGTGCGCGACGAAGTTGCGCATCGAGGTCTTGACGACGGTCACGACGTCCTCCCGCGGGCGTCGAAGTCCTTCATGCGCTCCAGGACGGAGTCGGCCGTCGGGTCGCGCATCTCGTCGACGATCCGGCCGTCGGCGAGGTAGAGGACGCGGTCGGCGTACGAGGCGGCGACCGGGTCGTGCGTCACCATGACGATGGTCTGGCCGAGTTCGTCGACCGAGCGGCGCAGGAAGCCGAGGATCTCGGCGCCGGCGCGCGAGTCGAGGTTGCCGGTCGGCTCGTCACCGAAGATGATCTCCGGCCGGGCGGCGAGGGCGCGGGCCACCGCGACGCGCTGCTGCTGACCGCCGGAGAGCTGGCCGGGCCGGTGCTTGAGGCGTCCGGCCAGGCCGACGGTCTCCACGACCCGCTGCAGCCACTGGGGGTCGGCCTTGCGGCCGGCGATGTCCATGGGCAGCGTGATGTTCTCGGCCGCGTTCAGGGTCGGCAGCAGGTTGAAGGCCTGGAAGATGAAGCCGATCTTGTCCCGCCGCAGCTGGGTGAGCTTCTTGTCCTTCAGCTTGGTGATCTCGGTCTCACCGACCCAGATCCGGCCGTCGGTCACGGTGTCGAGACCGGCGAGGCAGTGCATCAGGGTCGACTTGCCGGAGCCGGAGGGCCCCATGATCGCGGTGAAGCGGCCGCGGTCGATGTCGACGTCGACCGCGTCCAGGGCCACGACCCGGGTCTCGCCCGAGCCGTACGCCTTGGTGACCTGACGGGCCCGGGCGGCCACGGCCGTACGTTCTCCGCTGCCCCCGGACTTGGGAATCGATACTGCCGTTGTCACTGGACTGCTCCTGTTCGAGTGGTCGTCGCCGCCGTTTCGGGGCGGGCTGCGTCGCCTACCAAGACTGGCTTCGGGGAGGGGGCCGGGACGATGGTGCGGGTCTCCGTATCGGCCCGGGGGTTAGCCCCACCAGAAGGCTAGGGAGCCCAGGAGGGCTCCCTCGTCCTCCGCCGGTACGAACCGGGGGTAGGAGAAAGTTCGGTGGGACCCCTAGGGGGACTGCACCTTTCGGCGGACCCGGCTCGGGGTCGAGCCTGCACCCTCCGGTCGCGGGAGGTTCAAGCCCTGCCGTCCGGCCTGCGGGAACCCCCTGTGCGCGCGGGGGCCCGGCATGAAATCGTGTGTCGTACACACAACCAGGGGGTCCCGTGGAGCGCACCGAGCAGACCGCGACCGCAGCCGCCACCGCTTCCGGGACGGGGCCGCAGCGGCGCGGCCCGGTGGTCGCCGCGCTGATGATGGCCATGGCGCTGGCGGCGATGGACTCCACGATCATCTCCACCGCGGTGCCGCAGATCGTCGGCGAGCTGGGCGGCTTCTCCGTCTTCTCCTGGCTCTTCTCCGGCTACCTGCTCGCGGTCACGGTGACCCTCCCGGTCTACGGCAAGCTCGCCGACACCTTCGGCCGCAAGCCCGTGCTGCTGACCGGCATCGGGATCTTCCTGCTCGGTTCCGTGCTGTGCGCCGGGGCGTGGAACATGGCCGGCCTGATCGCCTTCCGCATCGTGCAGGGGCTCGGCGGCGGCGCCATCCAGGGGACCGTGCAGACGATCGCCGGCGACCTGTACCCGCTCAAGGAGCGCGGCCGCATCCAGGCGGCGATCTCCACGGTCTGGGCGGTCTCCGCCGTCCTCGGGCCGCTGTGCGGCGGGCTGTTCGCCGGCTACGCCAGCTGGCGCTGGATCTTCCTGATCAACCTGCCCGTCGGGGCGGTCGCGCTCCTGCTCATCTCCCGTCATCTGCGCGAGCGGGTCGGCGAGCGGACCCGGCACCGCGTGGACTGGCCCGGCGCGCTGCTGCTCTTCCTCTCCGGCGGGCTGCTGATCACCGGCCTCGTGCAGGGCGGGCCCGCCCGGTGGTGGCTGCTCGGCGGCAGCCTCGTCCTGGGCGCCCTCACCGTGTGGGCCGAGCGCCGGGCCGCCGAGCCGATCATCCCCGGCTGGGTCTGGCGGCGCCGGGTGATCGTCGCCGTCAACCTGGCCCTCGGCATGCTCGGCGTCCTCATGGTGGCCCCGACGGTCTTCCTCCCCACGTACGCCCAGACCGTGCTCGGGCTCGGGCCGATAGCGGCGGGCTTCGTGCTGTCGGTGATGACGCTCAGCTGGCCGCTGTCCGCCGCCCTCAGCAACCGCGTCTACCTGCGCATCGGCTTCCGCAACACCGCCGCCCTGGGCATGGCGGCCGCCACCGTCGTCCTCGTCGTACTGGTGCTGCTCCCGTACGCCGGTCCCGCCTGGCAGCCCACCCTGGTGATGCTGCTGCTCGGTGCCGCCCTCGGGCTCTTCCAGCTCCCCCTGATCGTCGGCGTGCAGTCCACCGTCCCGTGGAGCGAACGGGCCACCGCCACCTCGTCGATCCTCTTCTGCCGCCAGGTCGGCCAGAGCGTCGGCGCGGCCGTCTTCGGCGCCGTCGCCAACGCCACCCTCGCCTCCCGCCTGCACGGCTCGGGCACCGACCTCGACTCCATCGCCGGCGCCGCACACATCGACGACCACGTGCGCCGCGCCGTCGCGGCGGCGGTCAACCACGTGTACGCCGGCGCGGCCGTCGCGGCGGTCCTGTCCCTGGCCGCCGTCCTCCTGGTGGCGCCCCGCCGCTTCCCGGTCCTGGAGGAGGACCCGGCGGTACGGTGACGCCGTGGACGCGAAGACCTACGCGCGCATGCGGGCCATCGCCGACGAGTTGATGGAGCGCGAGGACACCTGGGCCGTGGAGATCGGCGAGGGCGTCATCACGATGATGATGCCGCCGGTCAACCGGCACGAGCTGATCGCCCTGCGGCTGCGGCGGCAGATCGAGCGGCAGATGGCCGACGATCCGGACTGGGCCGGTCACGTGGCCCACAGCGGTCCCGAGATCGAGGCGCCCGCCATAGGGCGCATGCGCCGGCCCGACCTCGTCGTCGTACCGGAACAGGCCCTCGACACCCCCGGTTTCCTCGACCCAGCCGACGTCACCCTGGTGGCCGAGGTCGTCTCCACGTCCAACCCGGAGAACGACTACCGCGAGAAGGCCCGGGACTACCCCGCCATGGGCATCCCGCTGTACCTGATCATCGACCCGCGCGACAGGACGCTGGCCGTCCTCTCCGATCCGGGACCGGCGCCCGGCGACGACGGCCCCCGTTACCGGGCGCGCCACGACTACGCCTTCGGGGACGCCGTCCCCGTGCGGCCGTGGGTCCTGGACAGCGGGGAGTTCCCCGCCTACGACGGTTCCTGATCGTCCCCGGGTGAGGGGGAGGGAACGTCGGGGGCGGCGGGGCCCGGTTCCTCCTCGGCGTCGGGGGCCTCGCGGCCGGTGAGGGCGGCGAGGCTGCCACGGACGTGGGCGAGGTGCTCGCGGATCTCCTCCCGGCGGACCTCGTGCTCGCGCAGTTCGCGTTCGGCGGCCAGACGGATGCGCTCCTCCCGCACCCGGGCCTGGGCGAGCAGCTCCGCGGCGGCGGCGTCGGCCTCCTCCTGGCGGCGCCGCGCGGCCTCCTCCGTCTCCGCCAGGGCCCGGCGGGCGTCGTCCACCATGGCCTCGGCGTAGGAGGTGAGTTCGGCCAGGCGCGAGTCGACCCCGGCCTCGCCCTCCGCGAGTTCGTGCTCCTGGGTGTCGAAGCGCTCGCGGTGCTCCTTCTCCAGTTCGGCGAGCGCCTGTTCGCCCTCCCGCCGCGCGGCGTCGAGCTCCCGGGCGACCTCGTCCCGCAGCAGGCCGGTCTCCTCGCGGGCCTCGCCGAGCACGCGCCCGGCATCGGCACGGGCCTGCTCCAGCACCTGCTCGGCCTGCTCGTCCGCGGTGCCGCGGCGGGCGTGGGCGGCCGCGCGGGCCTCGTCCATGAGCGTGCGGCGGGCGGCCGCGGCCGCGTCGTGCGCGTGCCGGGCCTCCTCCTCGGCCTGTTCGCGTACGGAGGCCGCCTCCTCCTCGACCAGCCGCAGCAGGTCCAGTGCGCCCTTCCCGAGGGATTCGTAGGTGGGCGGCGAGAGCGTGGAGACCGCCTCGCGCAGCGCGGCGCACTCCGCGGTCATCTCGTTGGCCAGGACGGTGAGCCGCGCGGCGCGCTCCCAGGCAGCGTCGCGGTCCTCGGACAGCTCCTCCAGGAAGCGGTCGACCTGTTCGGTGCGGTACCCGCGGCCACGGACGGTGGCGAAGCCGTGGCCGCCGCGGGGGTGTGCCGTGCTCATACCCCTATTCTCGGGGATTTGCCGGATTTACCCATAACGCGACACTCCGACCGGCCCGCAGACCGGCCGGAGCGACGCCGTACGGGGACCTAGAGCATCCCGTCCCACATCTGCTCGATCAGCACCGGCCACCAGTGCTCGGGCGACGCCACCGCGGCCGGGTCGAGCGCGGCCAGCTGGTTCTGGAAGTCGACCGTCCAGCGGCCCGCCTGCTCGGGCGTCAGGCCGAGCCGCCAGCGCCACATCTTCCCGAGCAGTGCCAGGCAGCGGACGAACTCCGGCAGGCTGGAGTTGACGAACTGCGGCACGGGAGCCGTACCGCCCGGCCCGGCCTCCAGCGGCACCGCGACGATGTGCGCCGTGCCGTACTGCACGCACAGCTGGCGGCCGAAGTCATTGCCCATCACCAGGTACGAGCCCGCGTCCGGGGCCGGCTGCACGCCGCGCTCGGCCGCCAGCTCCGCCAGGGTCGGCACCGGCCGCCCCGGCTGGGCCTGGGCCCAGAAGAACGGCCCGAAGTCCACCGGCAGCCCGGACCAGGTGAGCGTCTGCGCGACGAGGTCCGGCACGCCCTGCCGGGCGACCGCCCGCTGGTCGAAGCGGAACACGCCCTGCGGCCCGAAGGACTGCGCCAGTTCCTGCCCGATCGCGTCCAGCGGGATCGGGGAGACCCGCTGGACCTGGTGCTGCTCGGGCAGCGGCACCCGGTGCGGGTGCGCGTGCGCCGGGGCACTCGCCACCTGGTGCAGCTCGCCGAGGTGCGTCAGCAGGTGCTGCACGCCCGCGCGACGGCTCGCGTGGTCCTTGCCGTAGGGGGCGGTACTGCTGATCCGCACCTGGGGCCAGGTCTCGCGGATCATCCGGGCGCAGTAGCCGCCCGGCAGGTCGCACGACTCCAGCTCCGTGTGCAGCTCCAGCACCGCCTGCGGCGGCACGCCGAGGGCGCGCAGCTCGTGCAGGATCTGCCACTCCGGGTGCGGCGTGCCGGGTGCGGAGCGGCGCATCAGCTGCTGTTCCGAGCCGTCCTGCGCGCGGTAGCGGAGCACGGCCAGGTAGCCGGGGCCGACCGTGGGCACCCCGGTGGGCGGCTGCGGCTGGGCCTGCGGCTGCTGGGGGTAGCCGTACGCCGGGGGCTGCGGCGGCGCCGCGACCGGACCGGGCGGCGGCGGGGGCGGTGCCGACGCCCCGGCGGCGCCGTCCGGGCGGGACAGCATCGTCGCGGCCTGGTGCACGTCCCCGGCCGCCGGCTGCGGCGGTACGGGCGGACCGGGCCGGTCGTTCGCGGGGAGCGCCTGCACCAGCTGCGTGGGCACGTACCCGGCGGCCGGGGTGCCGGGCACGCCCGGACCGGGCGGCGGCGCGGGCGGTCCGGGCGGGCCGGCCTTCGAGGTCTCGGCGGCGGACACGTCGGCGGCGCCGCGGCCGGGACCGGGCGGCGGCGGGGGCGGCGGAGGCGGGCCGTCCGGGCGGGACAGCATCGTCGCGGCGTGGTGCACGTCCCCGGGGGCGGGCCTGGCGGGGGTGGACGGCGCGGGCGGCGGCGGGGGCGGGCCCTGCTGGGCCACCGGCGGCGGGGGCGGCGGTGCCACGGCCGGACCGCCGAACGGGGAGCGCGGGGGCCCCGGCGGCGGGGGCGTGGACGAGCCGCCCGGGTAGCCGTAGGCGCCGGGCCCGGGAGCCGGTGGGGGCGGCGTGCCGGCGCCCGCGCCGGGGTAGCCGTAACCGCCCTGCACCTGGGGCCGCGGCAGCGGCGTCCCGGCCTCCGCCACACCGGGCAGCCGCTCGGTGCTGGCGTCGGCGCTCGTCATCGGCGGCGGGGTGTGGGCGTCGTCCGAGTCGCTGATCGGGGGCGCGTAGACGGTCGCCGGCGGCGGCACGGACGCCCCCGCGCCCTGGCTGTCGTTGGCGTCCCGCCACGCGGCGGGCGGCGGGGTGGGCGCGCCGCCGTACGGGGTCGGCATCGGCGGGGTCGGGGTCGGGACGTACGGCTGGGTGGGCGTGGCGGGACCGGGCGTGCTGACCGGGGCCGGGGCGCGCGGCGGTGTGGGGACGGTGTCGGCCCGACCGCCGTCCGGAACGTCACGGCGGTCGGGGATGCCGAGCCGGTCGGCGGCGTCCTGCAGCCACTGCGGCGGGCTCAGCAGGAAGGACGTCGCCTCCAGGTCGATCCGCCGGGGCCGCTCCGGCACGGCGTCCGCGACCGCGCCGGCCGCGGCGCCGTAGATCTCCTCCCAGCGGCGGATGATCTCGCCCACGGGCAGCGCGGGCCAGAGCGTGGCGTCGCCGCTGTCCCGGGCGATGACGATGCGGGTCTCCCCGTCGTCCGAGGTCGGACCGCCGTCCCTCGGCTCGGACCAGACCACGAAGCCCCGGTCGAACTCCCGCACCTGCACCTCACGTGCGAGGTAGGCCGGGACGTCGGCGTTGATCCACCGCTCGGCGCGTTCCTGCGCCTCCGCGAACGTGACCATGTCCTGCCTCACCCCTCCACCGGGACGGCGCGGGCGAAGCCGCCGTCCACCATCAGGTTCGCCACCGTCTCCAGCTCCGGCGGGTCGCCGGCGAGCGCGGCGAGGAAGGCGTCGAAGTCCTCGCCGCAGGGCAGCAGCAGCCCGGTGACCCGCTCCTCGGTGGAACCGAAGGCGCCGTCGGCGTCCCGCACGTCGTCGTACGGGCACAGCCACATGGAACCCAGGTCGGCGCCGCGCGCCTTCACGGCGAGCACACCGCCCTGGACGTAGGAGATCGCCAGGTAGTCCTTGGTGAGGTGGTCCCGCAGGCACTTGTTGACGTAGCCGAGGTCGTTGGCCGCCGCCTCGTCCCGCACGGTGAAGAAGGGCTGGTCGACCAGGAGTCCCAGCATGGGCAGCAGGGCCACACCGCGCGGTGCGCTGCCGCCCGCCGCCTTGAGGAAGGTGCGGTACGCGCCGGGCAGCCGGTAGCCGAGCTCCTCCTCGACGTCCCGGACCTGCTGCTCGGTGACGGCGACCCCGTCCTTGCGCACGCCGAAGTGGACCGGCCGGGTCTCCTGGAGCGGCCGGGTGCCGCGCTTGTCGTGGTCGGCGGAGGCGGTGGTGGCCAGGCCCCCGTGGTGCCGCAGCAACGACTTGACCTCGGCGGGGATCAGCTCCAGACGGCGGCTGCCGGCGACGTGGTGCCAGCTCCACCCGTGCGGCGTGGCGACGGGGGACAGGCTGCCCCACAACTCGTGACCGGCGGCGTGCTGCGCGGCGTTGGCCGACACGTAGTCGGTCAGCCGGAGTTCGTCGATGCCGAAGCCGTCCGGCGGTTCGGCGATCTCGGCCGCCGCGCGGGCGTACGGCGAGAAGTCGGGGAAGCCGCGCTCGTCCACGCGTACGCCCTGCGGGTGGCGGGCGCGCCGCACCGGGTCCGGGAAGTGCACGATCTGACCGGCGTAAGCCGCGTTCGGTGGCGCGGCCCGATACCCGGGCCGACCTGTCGTCATTGCCGATGCCCCCATGCTGGATCCGGTGTTGGGCACAGCCTATGGGGTGTGGCAAGAGGCGCTTGAGCTGGTTCCGGTCACGGCTGGACGGCGGCCGCGGCGAGTTTCCCGTGCTGGGCGCGCGCGACGGCCAGGGGCGGTCCGGCGGGGTCACCGGACGGCTTGACCGTGACGTAGGTTGCCGTGCTGCCCCCGGTGCGCACGACGGTGACGGTGGCGGTGCCTCGCGTGGCGTCGGCGGTGTCGGTCATCACGTAGGCGACCGCCTCGTCGCCCACCGCGGGGGCCCGCGCGGGACGGACGGCGAAGTGCCGGGCGCCTCCCTCCCCGTCCGTCGTCCCGAAGGAACGGCACTGCCTCAGGGCGGCGGTGATCCCGGCGACGACCTCGCCCGCCTCGCCGGGCCGGTGGGCGGCGAGCAGCAGCAGGTCCAGCCCGCCGTCACCGCCGAGCGCCCCGCGCGTGGTGACGGCGGCCGTCACCTGGGCCGTGCGCGGCCGGACGGGGCGGCTGCTCACGGGGTCGGACAGGGGACGGCACCCGGGCCGGTCCGCGGTCAGCGACTCCTCGGGGACGGGCACGCCCGCGCCGCCCGTCACCACGTAGCCGGGCACATCGGCGGAGGTGATCAGCGCCGCCTTCAACCGGGCCGCGGTGAGCGTGCGTTGTGCCCCTCCCGTGGAGGCCGTGGTCGAATCCCGGCCGTTCTCCGTGGGCTTGGCCCCTCTCCCGTCCGACCCGGCGCTACTATCCGTACAACCAATGGCCAACGCAAGGAGCGCCACTGCGGCAGCACACCGGACGACGATACGCATCTCCCCACAGTGCCGTGACATCCGGCACAAAGTAAACCTCTCACCTCACAACCGACTTCCGTAACGCCTTGTCCGTTTGGCAGTCTTACGCACATAGGGGGACGTCCTCGGCGCGAGGACGGATCGGAGGGCCGTACGAAGATGCTGACGAGAGACGCCGCGGATCCGCGGCTCAACTGGGGAGCCGACGAAGCGCCCGCGCCACCGGCGCTGCGCCACCGGCGCGACGGGATCCTGCCGGCGGTCGCCGCCGCGCTGTCCGTCAAGAACGAGGTCCTCACCTGCACCGGCGCCAAGGCGGACCAGCCGCCCCCGCTCCACCCGCTCGTCCAGGACGTCCTCGACGCCCTCCCCGTCGCCCAGCGTGAGCGCTTCACCGGGCGATGTCCCGAGCCGGTGCTGCTGTCCCGCCACCTCACCACCGTCGACGGCGCCCGCAGCAAGCGCGCCGCGCGCAAGCCGCTCACGAACGGCGAGGCCCGCAAGGCCCTCAAGGGCGCCAAGCTCACCGCCCGCCGCATACGCGAGGACGGCGACCCCGCCCATGGCACCTACGCCCCGCCCTGCCGCTCCTGCGAGGCGCTGCTCGCGCACTTCGGCGTCCGCGCCTTCGACCCGGGAGCCGACGCCGAATGAACTCGACCCGCTTCCCCGTCGGCGTCGACGTGGCCCTGCGCGCCGCCGGCTGGCAGCCCGGCCGCTGGGACATCCGGCAGGCCGAGGTCTGGGCCGACACGCTCCGCGCCTACGTCTCCCCCGGCGGCCACCGCCACAGCGTCTTCCCCGCCGCCGTAGAGGCCTGGGCCGAGTTCGGCGGCCTCACCGTGCCGGCCGTCACCTCCCCCGGCCGCCACGTCGCACCCAGCACGGTCCGCGTCGACCCGCTCCACGGGCTGCACCTCGCGCGCACCCTCGGCGACCTCGGCAGCGCGCTCGACACGGAGGTCGCACCGCTCGGGGAGGAGTCCGCGGGCCACGGGCAGCTCGCGATCGACGCCGAGGGGCGCGTCTACTGCCTCGACCACACCGGCGACTACTACCTGGGCCCGACCATCGACGCGGCCCTCGGCGCCCTCACGACGGGCTCCCGCCCCCACCGCCTCACGACCTGACCGCGCCGCCGGGTCGTTGCGTTTGCGGTGCCCCTTGCGGCCGGTTGTTGTGTGCGGGTGCGTTGCGCCTGCGGCGGGCGGTTTCCCCGCCGCCGTCCCTCCCCCAGCCTTCGGCCGGGGGGACCCCCATGGCCGCACCCCGCCCCACCCCCTCCCGTGTGTTGGGGCGCATGACGGCCGGTGGGGGGTGAGTAAGGCACCTGCGGCAACCCCGGACCGCTTTCTGAACCCCCACCGGCCGTTGGCCGCCCGGCGATACGGAGGGGGCGGGTCGTTGGGGGCACCCCCGGCCGAAGGCTGGGGGAGGGTGGGCGTTCTGGACGCTGACGTGTAGGTGTTGTGCGGCATCCGGGGTCCGACCTGGACCGCCCGCCGCAGGCGCAACGAACCCGCACCCAACAACGGGCCGCGAGGGGCACCCCGGGCCGTACCGCTACGCGGGAAGCATCGCGGAGACGCGGAACCCGCCCTCGTGGGTCGTGCCGGCGGCGAACCCCCCGCCGAGCGCCGTGACGCGCTCCTTCATGCCGACCAGCCCGTTGCCCCCGCTGGGCAGCACCAGCGCGGGCGCCCCGTCGGAGGGCCCGTTCTGCACCAGGACCGCGACCTCCGCCTCGCGGTAGGCGAGGCGGATGCGGGCCCACGCGCCGGGCGCGTGCTTGTGGACGTTGGTGAGCGCCTCCTGCACGACGCGGTAGACCGTGGCCTCGACCCGCGCCGCCAGCGGACGCTCCTCCCCCTCCACCGTGAGCTCGACGTCCATCCCGGTGGCCCGCGACTCGTCGAGCAGCCGCCTGAGCTCGGCCAGGCACGGCCCCTGCTCGTCCTCCGTCTCGGCGTCCCCGGCCGCGGCCGGGGGCGGGGACGGGGACGGGGCGGGCGCAATCGTTTCCGCAGCGGCCACGACACGGACCGCCGCACCCGCCGACGCCGCCCGCGCCGCCATCACCGGCTCCGCCCGCAGGACGCCCAGCATCTCGCGCAGCTCGTTGAGCGCCTGCCGCCCCATGTCCCCGAGGAGCTGCGCGCTGGCCGAGGCCTTCTCGGGGTCCTTGACGGCGATCGCCTGCAGCGCGGCCGCGTGCACGACCATGAGGCTCACCCGGTGTGCGACGACGTCGTGCATCTCGCGCGCGATGCGGGTGCGCTCCTCCATGCGGGCACGCTCCGCGGAGCTCGTGGCCGTCTCGGCCAGCAGGGACAGCTCCCGCTCCAGGCCGTCCGCCCGTTCCCGCAGGCTCTCCACGAGCCGGCGCCGGGCGCCGACGTACAGGCCCAGCAGCACCGGCGGCGCGGTGACGCCGACCGCCGCGAGCACGGAGGTGAGGACGACCACGGCCAGCGGCGCGTGGTACGCCGCGCCGCCGAGGTCACCGTGCATCTCCAGGAAGGTGACGATCAGCATGCCGAGCATGGTCATCCCCGACAGCACCGCGATGATCCGCCGCGGTACGTCGGAGGCGGCCAGGGTGTAGAGGCCCACGATGCTCAGCAGGATGCCCATCTGGGCCGGCGTGACGGCGATGGAGACCAGGACGACCAGGACCGGCCAGCGCCTGCGGAGCACCAGCACCGAGCCGACCAGCAGGCCGAACAGACCCGTGACGACCGGCGAGACCCCGGACTTCTCGGCGAAGGCCGCGCCTTCCAGGAGGCATTCCACGGCCGAGACGAAGGCCAGGGACACGTCGAGCACCATGCTGCGCCGCCTGGGCCACCACCACGGCCCGGCGACCGCCCGGCTTCGTCCGCCGGCCCCGTCCGGTACGTACTCCCCCGTCGTACTCATACGGACCAGCCTAGACGCGACGGTGTCCGCCTGGCGGTCAGCCCCGGTCCGTGGGGCGGCCCCGACCTATCCTTGTGCCGTCGGACAGCGCGGTCCGGACAATGCCGCCGACCATTCCACTGCACGAGGAGCCGCACCTGTGAGCAGCGCCGACAACACCACCGGCAGCGCCCCCCTCCGCGCGGACATCCGCCGCCTGGGAGACCTCCTCGGCGGGACGCTCGTCCGGCAGGAGGGCCCGGAGCTCCTCGATCTCGTCGAGAGGGTGCGGGCGCTGACCCGCAGCGACGGCGAGGCCGCCGCCGCCCTGCTCGGCGAGACCGATCTGGAGACCGCGGCCAAGCTGGTACGGGCGTTCTCCACCTACTTCCACCTCGCCAACGTCACCGAGCAGGTGCACCGGGGCCGTGAGCTGCGTTCCCGCAGGGCGGCCGATGGCGGCCTGCTGGCCCGTACGGCCGACCTGCTCAAGGACGCCGACCCGGAGCACCTGCGGCAGACCGTGCGCAACCTCAACGTGCGTCCGGTCTTCACCGCCCACCCGACCGAGGCGGCCCGCCGCAGCGTGCTGAACAAGCTGCGGGTGATCGCCGCGCTGCTGGACGAGTCCGTCGAGGGGGGCGGGGACCGCCGCCGCAGCGACCTGCGTCTGGCGGAGAACATCGACCTGCTCTGGCAGACCGACGAACTGCGTGTCGTGCGCCCCGAGCCCGCCGACGAGGCGCGCAACGCCATCTACTACCTGGACGAGCTGCACGCGGGCGCGGTCGGCGACGTGCTGGAGGACCTGGCGGTCGAGCTGGAGCGGGTCGGTGTGCCGCTGCCCGCGGAGACCCGCCCGCTGACCTTCGGCACCTGGATCGGCGGCGACCGGGACGGCAACCCCAACGTCACCCCGCAGGTCACCTGGGACGTGCTGATCCTGCAGCACGAGCACGGCATCACGGACGCCCTGGAGCTCGTCGACGACCTGCGCGCGGCGCTGTCCAACTCGATCCGCAACTCGGGCGCCTCACCCGAGCTGCTGGCCGACCTGGAGCAGGACCTGCAGCGCCTCCCGGAGATCAGCCCCCGCTACAAGCGGCTGAACGCGGAGGAGCCCTACCGCCTCAAGGCCACCTGCATCCGGCAGAAGCTGCTCAACACCCGGGATCGGCTGGCCGGCGGCACGCCGCACGTGCCCGGCCGCGACTATCTCGGGACCGGCGGCCTCCTGGCCGACCTGCGTCTGGTGCAGGACTCGCTGCGCGCCAACCGCGGTGAGCTGATCGCGGACGGCCGTCTGGACCGCACCATCCGCACGCTGGCCGCCTTCGGTCTGCAGCTGGCCACGATGGACGTCCGCGAGCACGCCGACGCCCACCACCACGCCCTCGGCCAGCTCTTCGACCGGCTCGGCGAGGAGTCCTGGCGGTACGCGGACATGCCGCGGGACTACCGGCGCAGGCTGCTCGCCAAGGAGTTGCGCTCGCGGCGGCCCCTGGCGCCGTCCCCGGCGCCGCTGGATGCGGCGGGGGCGAAGACGCTGGGCGTCTTCGACACCGTGCGGGAGTCCTTCGAGCGGTTCGGGCCCGAGGTGGTCGAGTCGTACATCATCTCGATGTGCCTGGGCTCCGACGACGTCTTCGCGGCGGCGGTGCTGGCCCGCGAGGCCGGGCTGATCGACCTGCACGCGGGGATCGCCAAGATCGGCATCGTGCCGCTGCTGGAGACCACCGACGAGCTGAAGGTCGCCGACAGGCTGCTCGACGAGATGCTCTCCGACCCCTCGTACCGCAAGCTCGTCTCGCTCCGCGGCGACGTGCAGGAGGTCATGCTCGGCTACAGCGACAGCTCGAAGTTCGGCGGCATCACCACCTCGCAGTGGGAGATCCACCGGGCGCAGCGGAGCCTGCGTGACGTGGCGCACCGCCACGGGGTGCGGCTGCGGCTCTTCCACGGCCGCGGCGGCACCGTCGGCCGGGGCGGCGGCCCGACGCACGACGCGATCCTGGCGCAGCCGTGGGGCACGCTGGAGGGCGAGATCAAGGTGACCGAGCAGGGCGAGGTCATCTCCGACAAGTACCTGATCCCGTCCCTGGCGCGGGAGAACCTGGAGCTGACGGTCGCGGCCACGCTGCAGGCCTCGGCGCTGCACACCGCGCCCCGCCAGTCCGAGGAGGCGCTGTCCCGCTGGGACGCGGCCATGGACGTGGTCTCCGACGCCGCGCACTCCGCTTACCGGCGGCTGGTGGAGGACCCGGACCTGCCCGCGTACTTCTTCGCCTCCACCCCCGTGGACCAGCTGGCCGAGCTGCACCTGGGCTCGCGCCCCTCGCGCCGCCCGGACAGCGGGGCGGGCCTGGACGGGCTGCGGGCCATCCCGTGGGTGTTCGGCTGGACGCAGTCGCGGCAGATCGTGCCGGGCTGGTTCGGCGTCGGCTCGGGCCTGAGGGCCGCCCGCGAGGCGGGCCGGGAGGCGGACATCGCCGAGGCGTACGAGCAGTGGCACTTCTTCCGGAACTTCCTGTCCAACGTCGAGATGACGCTGGCCAAGACCGACCTGCGGATCGCCGAGCACTACGTCGGCACCCTGGTGCCCGACGGGCTCAAGCACGTCTTCGACGTCATCAAGGCCGAGCACGAGCTGACGGTCGCCGAGGTGCTGCGGATCACCGGTGAGGCGGAGCTGCTGGACGCGCAGCCGGTGCTCCAGCAGACCTTCCGGATCCGGGACGCCTACCTCGACCCGATCTCCTACCTCCAGGTGGCGCTGCTGCACCGGCAGCGCGAGGCCGCCGCCCGCGGCGAGGAGCCCGACCCGCTGCTCGCCCGCGCGCTGCTGCTGACGGTGAACGGCGTGGCGGCCGGCCTGCGCAACACCGGCTGACCACCTGCCGCAGGACACGACGAAGGGCGGTGCCCCCCGCGGGGGGGGCACCGCCCTTCGTCCTGTGCGTGCGGAGCGGGGCGCGGCGTCAGTTCTTGCGGTGGCCGATCAGCCGCGGCCTGGGCTCGAGCCCGGACAGGCCGTTCCAGGACAGGTTCACCAGGTGCGCGGCGACCTCCGCCTTCTTGGGCTTCTGGGCGTCCAGCCACCACTGCCCGGTGAGCGCCACCATCCCGACCAGCGCCTGCGCGTAGAGCGGGGCGAGCTTGGCGTCGAAGCCGCGCTGCTTGAACTCCATGCCCAGGATGTCCTCCACCTGGGTGGCGATGTCGCTGATCAGTGAGGCGAAGGTGCCGGTGGACTGGGCGACGGGCGAGTCCCGCACGAGGATCCGGAAGCCGTCGGTGTACTGCTCGATGTAGTCCAGCAGCGCGAAGGCCGCCTGTTCCAGCAGTTCGCGCGGATGGCCACCGGTGAGGGCACCGGTGACCATGTCCAGCAGGCACCGCATCTCGCGGTCCACGACGACGGCGTAGAGGCCCTCCTTGCCGCCGAAGTGCTCGTACACGACGGGCTTGGAGACGCCCGCCTTGTGCGCGATCTCCTCGACGGAGGTGCCCTCGAAACCGCGTTCGGCGAAGAGCGTGCGCCCCACGTCGAGGAGTTGCTCGCGGCGCTCCTTGCCCGTCATGCGGACCCGTCGGGCACGCCGCGACGGCGTGCCCTCGCTGCCCCTGCTGCTGCTTCTGCCGTCGCTCACCCGTCAATCATGCCGCTTCGCTGACGCTCTCCTTACGGCGGGCGGCGATCCGGTCAGCGGTCGGCCACCGTACGTCACTGGCCCACCCGAGCAGTTCGAACCAGCGGATGATGCGGGCGCTGGAGTCGACCTGGCCGCGGAGCACGCCGTGCCGGGCGGAGGTGGGGTCGGCGTGGTGGAGGTTGTGCCAGGACTCGCCGCAGGACAGCACGGCCAGCCACCAGACGTTGCCGGACTTGTCGCGGGAGCGGAAGGGCCGCTTGCCGACCGCGTGGCAGATCGAGTTGATCGACCAGGTGACGTGGTGCAGCAGGGCCACACGGACCAGGGAGCCCCAGAAGAAGGCGGTGGCGGCGCCGGTCCACGACATCGTCGCCAGGCCGCCGATCAGCGGCGGGAGCAGCAGCGAGACGGAGGTCCAGAGCCAGAAGTCACGGCTGATCCGGCGGATCGCCGGGTCCTTGATCAGATCGGGGGCGTACTTGTGCTGGGGGGTCTGCTCCTCGTCGAACAACCAGCCCATGTGGGCCCACCACAGGCCCTTCATCAGCGCGGGGACGGTCTCGCCGTAGCGCCAGGGGCTGTGCGGGTCGCCGTCGGCGTCGGAGAACTTGTGGTGCTTGCGGTGGTCGGCGACCCACCGCACGATCGGTCCCTCGACGGCCATCGACCCGGCGATGGCCAGGGCGATCTTCAGCGGGCGGTTGGCCTTGAAGGAGCCGTGGGTGAAGTGGCGGTGGAAGCCGATGGTGATGCCGTGACAGCCGAGGTAGTACATCCCCACCATCAGGCCGAGGTCGAGCCAGCTCAGGCCCCATCCCCACGCGAGCGGGATCGCCGCGACGAGGGCGAGGAAGGGGATGCCGATGAAGAGTCCGAGGGTGATCTGCTCGAGTGACTGCTTCTTGTCACCACCGAGCGTGGCGCGGGGAAGCGGGGCCCCGGAGCCGGCCCCGGGTTCCGGGGACTCGGTGATCACGTCGGTCTGTGTGGTCATGGTGGTCCCTCAATGAAGGTCGGGGGCTACGCCACCGTAACTTACGGCTTCGTAAGTATGGCAGGGCTAAGTGAAGGCCGAACAGAGCACGCGTGTCGGCGGGAATACGGCTCTTGGCACTTGTACCCACCTTTCACGAGGGGAAGTACCGATCTTTCTCGTCGCATTGGAGGCCGCCGGTGCGGCATAGTGGTGGAGGCCAGACGGGCACCCTGACCGGATGTCCTGTTCGGCCGGGGTTTCCTTCCGCTGTGGTGTAACGGCAGCACTGAGGGTTTTGGTCCCTTAAGTCCGGGTTCGAATCCTGGCAGCGGAGCACTGACCGAAGGGTCGCGGCAACCGTCGCGACCCTTCCGCGTTCCCCGCCCGAAACGCCCCGGTATCCTTCGGGTGACCTTCACCCCACGCCGAGGAGTCCGTTCCGTGAGCGCCCACCGCCCGGCCGCCGTCATCGTCCTTGCCGCGGGTGAGGGCACCCGTATGAAGTCGGCGACCCCCAAAGTCCTGCACACGATCAGCGGCCGCTCCCTGGTCGGACACGTCGTGGCCGCGGCCCGCGCCCTGGAGCCCGACCACCTGCTGGTCGTGGTCGGTCACGCCCGCGAGCAGGTGACCGCCCACCTGGCCGGGACCGACGCCGAGATCCGCACCGCCGTGCAGTACGAGCAGAACGGCACCGGCCACGCGGTCCGGGCGGGCCTGGCGGAACTCCCGGAGCTGACCGGCACGGTGGTCATCACCGCCGGCGACACCCCGCTGCTCACCCCGGACACCCTGCGCGCGCTGGTCGAGGCCCACGCCGCCGACGGCAACGCCGTCACCGTGCTGACCGCCGAGGTCCCCGACCCGACCGGCTACGGCCGCATCGTGCGCGACGCCGACGGCTCGGTGCTGGCGATCGTCGAGCAGAAGGACGCCACCGACGAGCAGCGGGCCATCCCCGAGATCAACTCCGGGGTGTTCGCCTTCGACGCGCAGTTGCTGACCGACGCGCTGGCCAAGGTGACCACCGACAACGCCCAGGGCGAGGAGTACCTCACCGACACCCTCGGCATCCTGCGCGAGGCCGGCCACCGCGTCGGCGCCTCGGTCGCCGGGGACCACCGCGAGATCGCCGGCATCAACAACCGCGTGCAGCTCGCCGAGGCCCGCCGCATCCTCAACGACCGCCTGCTGCACCGGGCGATGCTGGAGGGCGCGACGATCATGGACCCGGCGTCGACCTGGCTGGACGTCACCGTGGAGTTCGAGCCCGACACCCTGGTGCTGCCGAACACCCAGCTGTACGGCGCGACCCGGCTCGCCTCGGGCGCCGTGGTCGGCCCCAACTGCACGCTGACCGACACCCTGGTCGGCCCCGGCGCCACGGTGAGCAACACCGTGGCCGTCAGCGCGGAGATCGGCGAGGCCGCCTCGGTCGGCCCGTTCGCCTACCTGCGCCCGGGCGCCAAGCTCGGCCCCAAGGCGAAGGCCGGCACCTACGTCGAGATGAAGAACGCCACCCTCGGCGAGGGCACCAAGGTGCCGCACCTGTCCTACGTCGGCGACGCGACGATCGGCGATCACACGAACATCGGCGCCGCCAGCGTCTTCGTCAACTACGACGGGCAGGCCAAGCACCACACCACGATCGGCTCCCACTGCCGCACCGGCTCCGACAACATGTTCGTGGCCCCCGTCACAGTCGGGGACGGCGCCTACACCGCCGCGGGCTCCGTGATCACCAAGGACGTGCCGGCCGGTTCGCTCGCCGTCGCGCGCGGCCAGCAGCGCAACATCGAGGGCTGGGTGGCCAGGAAGCGGCCCGGCAGCGCGGCGGCCCACGCCGCCGAACAAGCCCAGCAGGCCGCGCCGGAGGCCTGACCGGCGGGGGAGCGCGTGCGGGGTGGCCTTCCCCACGTGCGCGGTCGCGCCACGCAGCGCGTACCGTGTGAGGTGCACACAATTCCGCCAGCTCCCTCACCGAGGGCGAAGCTGCGTTGAACACCAAGGAGACGGTGCAGTGACCGGGATCAAGACGACCGGTGAGAAGAAGCTGATGCTCTTCTCCGGCCGCGCACACCCCGAGCTCGCGGAGGAGGTGGCACGTGAGCTGGGCGTCAACCTTGTGCCGACGAAGGCCTTCGACTTCGCGAACGGTGAGATCTACGTCCGCTTCGAGGAGTCGGCCCGCGGCTCGGACGCTTTCGTCATCCAGAGCCACACCGCTCCCATCAACAAGTGGATCATGGAGCAGCTGATCATGATCGACGCGCTGAAGCGGGCCTCCGCCAAGCGCATCACCGTGGTCGTGCCGTTCTACGGTTACGCCCGCCAGGACAAGAAGCACCGCGGCCGCGAGCCGATCTCGGCCCGCCTCGTGGCCGACCTGATGAAGACCGCGGGCGCCGACCGGATCCTCACGGTCGACCTGCACACCGACCAGATCCAGGGCTTCTTCGACGGCCCGGTCGACCACCTGTTCGCGCTGCCCATACTGGCGGACTACGTGGGCGCCAAGGTCGACCGCTCGAAGCTGACCGTCGTCTCCCCCGACGCCGGCCGGGTGCGCGTGGCCGACCGCTGGTGCGACCGCCTGGGCGCGCCGCTGGCCATCGTCCACAAGCGGCGCGACCCGGACGTCGCCAACCAGGTCACCGTGCACGAGGTGGTCGGTGACGTGCGCGGCCGCATCTGCGTCCTGGTGGACGACATGATCGACACCGGCGGCACCATCTGCGCCGCGGCGGACGCCCTGTTCGCCAACGGCGCGGAGGACGTCATCGTCACCGCCACCCACGGTGTCCTGTCCGGCCCGGCCGCGGACCGGCTGAAGAACTCCAAGGTGAGCGAGTTCGTCTTCACCGACACCCTGCCGACGCCGGGTGAACTGGACCTGGACAAGATCACGGTGCTGTCCATCGCGCCGACGATCGCCAACGCGGTCCGCGAGGTCTTCGAGGACGGCTCCGTGACGAGCCTCTTCGAGGACGCGCACTGATCACCGTCTGATCGATTTCCGGGGCGGCCTCCCCGCCGGGTAGACTCAGCGAGTTGCTCGGCGAGGGAGGCCGTTCCCGTTTCGGCGGCGGACTCCGTTATCGACGCGCTCCTCGTAAGTGGAACGGCCCGTCGTGGGCTGGGCGACCGACCGAAGTCCCGTCGTCATCACGAGGAGTGTGATCCCCATGTCCGAGGTGAAGATCTCCGCGCAGCTGCGCACCGAGTTCGGCAAGGGCGCCGCCCGCCGCATCCGCCGCTCGCACCAGGTCCCCGGTGTCATCTACGGCCACGGCCAGGACCCCAAGCACGTCGCCCTGCCCGGCCACGACCTGCTGCTCGCCCTGCGCACCCCGAACGTCCTGATCAGCCTGGACATCGAGGGTGACGGCAACGAGCTGGTCATCCCCAAGGCCGTGCAGCGCGACCCGCTGAAGGGCTTCCTGGAGCACGTCGACCTGCTCGCGGTCAAGCGCGGCGAGAAGGTCACCGTCGAGATCGTGGTCAACACCGAGGGCGAGCTCGCCCCCGGCGGCAACCTGCTGGAGCACGTGCTCAACGCGCTGCCGGTCGAGGCCGAGGCGACCCACATCCCCGACGGCGTCACCGTCTCCGTCGAGGGCCTGGAGGCCGGTACCTCCATCCTCGCCAAGGACATCCCGCTCCCCAAGGGCACCACCCTGGCCGTCGACGAGGACACCGTCGTCCTGCAGGTCGTCGCCGCCCAGGCCGAGGCTCCCGCCGAGGGCGAGGGTGAGGGCGCCGAGGGCGAGGGCGCCGAGGCCGCTGCCGAGTAAGTACGGCAGCACCCGCAGTTCCCCGTCCGCCGCCCCGCTCCGCAAGGAGCGGGGCGGCGGTCCTGTTGAATGGACGACATGAGCATGAGCGCAGCGGAAAGCGCCCCCGAGGGGCCCTGGCTGGTGGCCGGTCTGGGCAACCCCGGACCGGAGTACGCCGGCAACCGGCACAACATCGGCTTCATGGTCGCCGACCTGCTCGCCGACCGGATCGGCGGGCGCTTCAAGACCCACAAGAGCCGGTCCCAGGTCGTCGAGGGGCGCATCGGCGGCCGCCGCGTCGTGCTGGCCAAGCCGATGACGTACATGAACCTCTCCGGAGGCCCGGTGACGGCGCTGCGCGACTTCTACAAGGTGCCGCTCGGCAACCTCGTCGCGGTCCACGACGAGTTGGACATCGACTACGCCACCCTGCGCCTGAAGAAGGGCGGCGGCGACAACGGCCACAACGGCCTGAAGTCGATCACCAAGTCCCTCGGCCCCGACTACCTGCGGGTCCGCTGCGGCATCGGCCGCCCGCCGGGGCGGATGCAGGTCGCGGACTTCGTCCTGAAGGACTTCTCCTCCACCGAGCGCAAGGAGCTCGAGTGGTTCGTGGACCGGGCGGCCGACGCGGTCGAGTCGCTCGTCTGCGAGGGGCTGGAGAGGGCGCAGGGCACCTACAACGGTTGACCATCGAAAGGTTGACCGAGTGCCATGCAATGGCCAAGGATCGCCCGCATGGTCAAACGGAGTCTCGCCCGCCGCACCGCCGAGAGCGCCTGGGGGCTGCTGCTGGTCGGCCGCATCGTGGTGCTGAGCGCGCTGGTCCTGGTCATGCTGGCGGCCGGGGTGTGGACCTCGTGGAAGACCGCCCAGCACGTCATGCTCACCAAGGGCCGCGAGCAGGGCACGATGACGGTCTCCACCTGCGGCGCCGACACCTGCACCGGCCCCTTCGTGCCGGAGGGTCTCGGCTCCCTCCGCGGGAAGGTGACGATCGACAAGGCGGTCACCCACCGCACCGGCGAGCGGATACCGGTCGCGGTCAAGCCCGGCACGGACGACGTGGTGCGCACCGGGCTCGCCGGTGTGCTGCACGCCTGGGTCCCGCTGGGCGGCGCCCTGCTCCTCGCCTCCCTGGTCCTGGCCGGGGGGCTGCGCTGGCCCCGCACCGCCTGGACCGCCGCCCTGGCCGGCGCCGCACTCCTGGGGGCGGCCTTCCTCACGCTGTGACGGCTGTACCGGTTGTGCCGCCCGGCGGCGCCGGGCCCCCGCGGGGTGACCGGCGCCGCCGGGGCGTCACACGGCGTCGACGGGCTCCAGGAACTCCAGACGGTTGCCGAACGGGTCGTCGGTGTAGAAACGGCGATGGCCCGGCAGGTCACCGTCCCAGACGACCGCGGCGCCGCGGGACTCCAGCCGGTCCGCGTAGGCCCCGATGCCGCTCACGCGTAAGCCCGGATGGGCCTTCCGGGCGGGGCGGAAGTCCTCCTCCACGCCGATGTGCAACTGGACCGGGCCCGCGGCGAACCAGCAGCCGCCCCGGGCGGCGAGCACCGGCGGCTTGGGGACCTCGCTCATCCCCAGGACCCCCGCGTAGAAGGCGCGCAGGATCTCCTCGGAGCCGGGCGGGGCGGCGAGCTGGACGTGGTCGAGGGCGGTGATCATCGGGATCACCCCGCTTTCCGTGCGACGGCGAAGATCCGCCGGAAGGGGAAGACGGTGCCGTGCGGCCCCGCCGGGTAGGCCTTGCGCAGCAGGTCGCGGTACTGGCCGAGGAACTCCCCGGTGGCCTCCGGGTCGTCCTCGAGGGCGGTCAGCACCGGGCGCAGCGCCGTTCCCTTCGTCCATTCGAGCACCGCGTCCTCGCCCTGCAGGAGCTGTACGTACGTGGTCTCCCAGACGTCGACGTCCACCTCGACGTCGGGGATCTCGATGAGGCGCTCCAGGTAGCCGGGGGGCTGGAGGATGTGGACGTAGCGGCGGCCGTGGCCCTCGCCGAGGCGGTCGCGCCAGGCCGGGGAGTCGCAGAGGTCGCCGAGCAGCGCGTGACTGGGCGAGGTGAAGTTGCCGGGGACCTGGAAGGCGAGGACGCCGCCGGGAGCGAGGTGCTCGACCCAGAGGGGGAAGCGCTCGGCGTGGCCCTCGACCCACTGGAGGGCGGCGTTGGAGACGATCAGGTCGTAGGTGCCGTCGGGGACCCAGTGTCCGGCGTCGGCGGGGCGGAAGGTGAGGCTGCCGCCCCCGGCGGTGGGGCCTTCGTAGGCCCGGGCGGCCTCCAGCATCTCGGCGGAGCTGTCGAGGCCGGTGATCCGGGCATCGGGCCAGCGCTGCGCGAGCAGGGCGGTCACGTTGCCGGGACCGCAGCCGACGTCCGCGATCCGCGGGCTCGCGCCGGGCAGCTCCGGTATCCGGGCCAGCAGGTCGTGGAAGGGGCGGGTGCGGTGGGTGGAGTGGTGGAGGTACTGCTGGGGATCCCAGGCTGCTGCGGGCATGTTGCGAACTCCCTGGCGAGAGATGGATCTCTTCCTGCCGCCGACCTTGCCCACAAGGTTCCAGAGCTAATCTCTTGATGTCAAGAGACTTCATGTCGACACAACCCTTACACTGATCTCCATGGAGGACGAGGTCGATCGGCTGGTCGCTGCGTGGCGCAGGGAGCGCCCTGACCTCGACGTCGAACCACTCGAGGTGCTCAGCCGGGTCAGCAGGCTGGCGAGGCATCTGGACCGGGCCCGTCGGCTGGCGTTCTCCGAGCACGGTCTGGAGCCCTGGGAGTTCGACGTGCTGACCTCCCTGCGCCGCGCGGGCGCGCCCTACCAGCTCTCCCCCGGACAGCTGCTGACCCAGACGCTGGTCACCTCGGGGACGATGACCAACCGGATCGACCGGCTCACCAAGAAGGGGCTCGTGGAGCGGCTGCCCGACCCCTCGGACCGGCGCGGCGTCCTCGTACGGCTCACCCCGGAGGGCCGGGACCGGGCGGACCAGGCCCTGGCGGGCCTGCTGGCCCAGGAGCGGGCCATCCTCGGCGAGCTCTCCGGCCGCCAGCGGGGGGAACTCGCGAACCTGCTCCGACAGTTGACCGCACCCTTCGACAACGTCCCCGGTTGACGGCGATTACCCGGCGTAACCGCCAGGGAATGATCACAAACGGCCACGCTCCGCCACCGGTTGCGCACACAAAGTGGCGCACTTAGCGTGATGACCGTGAACGCCGCATAAAGGCTCAAATGGCCACTTTTGCGGCTGCCGGCGCACCACATTCCGACAACGTCAAGTGGAAGGCGGTCGGGGCGCGTCCGGCTTCCATTTCCCTGGACCCCGCCGGGTCCCGCTCCACCTTGGAGATGCAGATGACTCTGCACACCCGCGCAAGCAAGATAGCCGCAACCGCGGTGACCGGCGCCTTGGCCGGCACCCTCGCCATCGGCACCATGGGCACCGCCTTCGCCACCGACGGCCGGCCTGCCGCCGGGGTGCCTGCCGCTCCTGGACCGGACGGCCAAAGTGAACTCGTTTCCCCCTCGGAGCGTCTCCGGGACCTGTCCCGTGAAGTGGCGGTGAAGTCCGCACGCTCCCCCAACGCAGCCCTGTTCCAGGGCCGCGTCGTCGCCCGTACGGGTCTGCGGGTCCGCAGCGGACCGGGCGTCCAATTCGCCAGCGTCGGCGTCATCCCCTTCAACGCCCTGGTGGCCATCGTCTGCAAGTCCGTGGGCAGCCCCATCGGCGGCAACCCCCGCTGGTACCAGCTCAGCGGCAACCTCTGGGCCTGGTCCTCGGCCCGCTTCGTTGCCAACGTCGGTCCCGTGCCCGGCTGGTGCAGCGGCACCGGTGGGGTAGGCGGCGTCGGCGGCGTCGGCGGCGTCGGCGGCGTCGGCGGTGTCGGCGGTGTCGGTGGCGTCGGTGGCGTCGGTGGGGTCGGCGGGGTCGGCGGAGTCGGTGGCATCGGTGTCCCCGGCTTCGTCGGTGGTATCGGCGGCATCGGCATCTGCCGCAACAACGGGCACGGCGGCCGCGAGCACGGCCGCGGCGACGAGCGCTTCAACGGCGTGGACGACCCGTTCCGCGAGGACACCCGCGCCGAGGAACCCCTGGACAGCGTCGCCCTCGCCAAGCGCAGCGACGGCCCCGGCGGTCGCGGTGGTCCCGGCTTTGTCGGTGGCGTCGGCGGTGTCGGTGGCGTCGGCGGCGTCGGCGGAGTCGGCGGCGTCGGCGGTGTCGCCGGTCCCGGCTTCGTCGGCGGTCCCGGTGGCGTCGGCGGGGTCGGCGGCGTCGGTGGCGTCGGCGGAGTCGGCGGCGTCGGCGGTCCGGGCTTCGTCGGTGGCGTCGGCGGAGTCGGCGGTCCGGGCTTCGTCGGCGGTCCCGGTGGCGTCGGCGGGGTCGGCGGCGTCGGTGGCATCGGCGGAGTCGGCGGTCCGGGCTTCGTCGGCGGAGTCGGCGGCATCGGCGGCATCGGTGGCGTCGGCGGTATCGCCGGTCCCGGCTTCGTCGGCGGTCCCGGCTTCAACGGTGGCTTCAACTGCCGTGACAACGGCCGGGGCGGCAACCGCGGTGACAACGGCCACGGCGGCAACCGCGGCGACAACGGTCGCGGCGGCAACGGCGGCAACGGCGGGGACAACGGTCGCGGCGGCAACGGCCGGGGCGACAACCGCGGCGACAACAACCGCGACCCCTTCGACGACGCGGGTGACAACCACCGCGGCGACAACAACGGCCGCGACCCGTTCGACGGCCTCAATGACCGCGGTCAGGAGAACGGTCACCGCGACCGTGCCAACGACCGTGACACCAGCCGCTCGGCGCCGACCACCGGCGTCAGCGGTGACCGCCCGGCGCCGGCCACCGGCGTCGGCGGTGAATGACCGCGGGTATCCGCGGTGACCCGGCGGGTCGCTCTCCCCGGTCACGGGGAGGGCGATCCGCCGCGCTCCATGCCGTCAGACGTGCTGCACCGGGGCCGCGGAACCCACCCGGCCGCCCTCTCCGTCGGCCGGTGGCACCCCGGCCCGCCGGGCCAGCGCCACGGCGGCCAGCGTCGAATGCACACCCAGCTTGCCCAGCACGTTCTGCATGTGGGTGCGGACGGTGTGCGGCGACAGGTACAGCCGCTCGGCGACCGCCTTGCGGCCCAGGCCGGCCACCATGCAGCGCAGCACCTCCTGCTCGCGCGGGGTGAGCGACTCCACCAGCCGCTCGCTCTCCGTCCGGTGCCGGCGCGCGGCGGTCAACTCCCGCAGCACGCCGGTGAGCAGGGCGGGCGGCAGATGCGTCTCGTCCCGCAGGACGCCGCGCATCACGGCCAGCAGCCGGGACAGCGAGCAGTCCTTGGCGACCCAGCCGCAGGCGCCGGCCTGCAGGGCGCGGGCGGCACGGCGCGCGTCGTCCCGCTCGGCGAGCACGACCGTCCGGGTGGCGGGGTGTTCGGACCGTACGCGTTCCACCAGGGCGATGCCGTCGAGCCCGGCCTGGGCGCCGCCGTCGGCCGCGCCGAGCGGGGCGGCCCTGGGCGCGCCCATCACCCGGGCCCCCACGGCGGACGTCGTCCCCAGGTCGGCGTCGACCAGGAGCACGTCGTAGCGGCGGCCGTCGGAGGCCGCGCGTTCCAGGCAGCGCTGGGCAGCCGCCCCGCTCCCGGCGGCCGAGACGTCGACATCGGGCTCGGCCGCGAGGGCGGCCGCAAGCGATTCGGCGAAGATGCGGTGGTCGTCGACGACGAGAACGCGGATTCGTCCCACGGGCCCCACTCCCGGCATTCGGCACTTCCCCCCACGGACGAGGTCGATGTGCACGGAGGCCCGGCACCTGGAGCGGACGCCGCACGCCGCCGGGCTAGCAGCCGTCCCCAACCAGGTGCCGAACCCTTGTGTCTCGCCCCCTGATGCCGCCGGCCCCCACCGGCGCTGCCAAAAAGCGTAGGGGCAGGAGCAGACAAAGGCGCCCGAATGGAAAAACTTGCGGGACGGAGTTCCCCGGGACGTGCCGAACTGTGGCCCACGGTGCGGTTTTCCACAGCGGTGGACGGAGGAAGGCGTGCCGAGCCGCGGCAGCGCCGGTGGGGGCGCGGACCGTGGGCTCCCCGGCGTCGTCCACGCGGTGCCCGGCCACCCGCCGGGCGTGACGGACTTCCTGCCGTGCAGGCCTCCCACGGCAGGGAGCCGGCCCCGGGACCGGGGCCGGCTCCCTGTCTCCGCAACGGGTCAGACCAGCCGGCGGGCCCCCGCGGACGGCACCGCGGTGAAGATGCGCGGCTCGCGGTGGCCGGCCGTGGCGAAGGCACCGGCAATCGCCTCGGCGGTCTTCTCCGCGGCGGACTCCTCCACCAGCACGATCGCCGAACCGCCGAAGCCGCCGCCGGTCATGCGCGCGCCGAGGGCACCCGCCTCCACACCGGCCGACACCACCAGGTCGAGCTCCGGGCAGGAGACCTTGAAGTCGTCGCGCAGCGAGGCGTGGCCCTCGGTCAGCACCGGCCCGATGGCACGGGCGTCGCCCGTCTCCAGCAGTTCGACGACCCGCTCGACCCGGCGGTCCTCGGTGACCACGTGCCGTACCAGCGGCCGCAGTTCGGGGTCCTCGACGCGGGCGAGGGCCTCGTCGAGCCCCTCGTACGGGATGTCCCGCAGCGCGTCCACGCCGAGCAGCGCCGCCGCCTCCTCGCAGCCCGCCCGCCGCTTGCCGTACTCGCCCTCGCTGTGGGCGTGGGTGACCCGGGTGTCGACGACGAGCAGCCGCAGGCCCTGGGAGGCCAGGTCGAAGGGGATCTGGCGCTGCGACAGGTCGCGGGTGTCGAGCCACAGGGCGTGCCCCTCGGTGCAGCACGCCGAGGCGGTCTGGTCCATGATCCCGGTGGGGGCGCCCACGTAGACGTTCTCCGCGCGCTGGCAGAGCCGGGCGATCCGCCACCGCTCCAGGCCCAGGCCGTAGAGGT
Organism: Streptomyces sp. NPDC006207; assembly: GCF_040613835.1. NCBI lineage: Bacteria > Bacillati > Actinomycetota > Actinomycetes > Kitasatosporales > Streptomycetaceae > Streptomyces > Streptomyces sp. NPDC006207. The sequence goes on from NZ_JBEXSX010000028.1 coordinate 73,785, forward strand.
CGTTCAGGGCGACGGCGGTGACGACCTCGAGGGCTGCCGAGGAGGACAGGCCGGCGCCGGTGGGGACGGTGCTCTCGAAGTGGATATCGGCGCCGGTGATCTCGTGCCCGGCGTCGCGCAGCGCCCAGATGACGCCCGCGGGGTAGTCGGCCCAGCCGGCACCGCCGCCGGGTGCGAGTTCGTCGACGTGCAGTTCGACGACGCCGGCGGGGACGTCCGGCGAGCCGCTGTGCAGCCGCAGCCGGCCGTCGGCGCGGCGGGCGACCGCGGCGACGGTGGTGTGCGGCAGCGCGAACGGCATCACGAAGCCGTCGTTGTAGTCGGTGTGCTCGCCGATCAGGTTCACCCGGCCGGGGGCGGCCCAGACCCCTTCGGGGCCGGTGCCGTACGTGGCGCGGAAGCCGTCCTCGCTCACTTGGCGTCCTCCCGGTCCCGCAGGTCCTGGGCGAAGGTCCAGGCGTCGCGGACGATCTGGGCGAGGTCGGTGCGCGAGGGACGCCAGCCCAGGCGCTCCTTGGCCCGCTCGGCGGAGGCCACCAGGACGGCCGGGTCGCCGCCGCGGCGCGGGGCGACGACCTCGGGGACGGGGTGACCGGTGACCTGGCGGACGGTCTCGACGACCTCGCGTACGGAGAAGCCGTTGCCGTTGCCGAGGTTGCAGATCAGGTGCTCGCCGGAGGCGGGCGCGTCGACGGCGAGCAGATGCGCCTCGGCCAGGTCGGCGACGTGGATGTAGTCGCGGACGCAGGTGCCGTCGGGGGTGGGGTAGTCGTCGCCGTAGACCGAGATCGCCTCCCGGCGTCCCTGGGCGACCTGCAGCACGAGCGGGATGAGGTGCGACTCGGGGTCGTGGCGCTCGCCGAACGTCCCGTAGGCGCCCGCGACGTTGAAGTAGCGCAGGGAGACCGCCGCCAGGCCGTGGGCGACGGCCTCGCTGGTGATCATGTGGTCGACGGCGAGCTTGGACGCGCCGTACGGGCTGGTCGGCAGCGTCGGGTCGTCCTCGGTGATCGGGACGGACTTCGGCTCGCCGTAGGTGGCGGCGGTGGAGGAGAAGACCAGCCGCCGGACCCCGGCGTCACGCATTGCCGTGAGCAGGTCCAGCGTGCCCACCACGTTGTTGCGCCAGTACTTCTCGGGGTGGACGACGGACTCGCCGACCTGGGAGCTGGCGGCGAAGTGCAGCACGGCGTCGTAGGTGGCGTCGAGCACCTTCGCCGCGTCCTGGACCCGCCCCTCGACGAAGTCGGCGCCCTCGGGGACGCCGTCCCGGAAGCCGGTGGACAGGTCGTCCAGGACGGTGACCCGGTGGCCCGCCTCCAGCAGATGGGCCGCCACGACGCTGCCGACGTAACCAGCGCCTCCGGTGACCAGAACCTTCTTCGTGCTCGGGTCGCTCACAGGGTCACAGCCTTTCTCGGGTTCGACTCGGGGCCACGGTAGCGGCGCCGGATGAACACTCGCCGGTAGGGGGCGGGGTGACGATCACGGGTGCGCCGCTCACGGGGAGGCGACCTCCCTCAGGCGGCTCGCGGCGGTCTCCGGCGGCACGTCGTTGATGAAGACGCTCATGCCGGACTCGGAGCCCGCGAGGTACTTGAGCTTCCCCTCGGTGCGGCGGATCGTGAACAGCTCCAGGTGGAGCGCGAACTCCTCGCGCTGCGCGCTGCTGAACGGCGCCTGGTGCCAACCGGAGATGTACGGGGTGGGCGGCGCCCCCTCGGGACCGAACAGCCGGTCGAAGCGGCGCAGCAGTTCCAGGTAGAGCCCGGGGAACTCGGCGCGGGCCGCCTCGTCCAGGGCCGTGAGGTCCGGCACCCTGCGGCGGGGGTAGAGGTGCACCTCGTACGGCCAGTGCGCGGAGTACGGCACGAACGCCGTCCAGTGCTCGCCCTCCAGGACGACACGGCTGCCGTCCTCGCGCTCGCGCGCCACGAGGTCGTCGAAGAGGTTGCGGCCGCCGGTGGCCTCGCGGTGCCGCTCCAGCGAACGCAGCATCAGCTCGGTGCGCGGGGTGGCGTGCGGGTAGCCGTAGATCTGGCCGTGCGGGTGGCCGAGGGTGACGCCGATCTCCTCGCCGCGGTTCTCGAAGCAGTAGACCTGCTCGACGCCGGGCAGCCGGGAGAGTGCGGCCGTGCGGTCGGTCCAGGCGTCGAGGACCAGCCGCGCCTGCTCGGGGGTGAGGTCGGCGAAGGACCTGTCGTGCCGGTCGGTGAAGCAGACGACCTCGCAGCGGCCATGTTTTCCGCTGAGCGAGGGAAAGCGGTTCTCGAAGACGGCCACGTCGTAGTGGTCCTCGGGGATCTCGCTCAACCGGCCGTCCCGGGAAGGGCACAGCGGGCACTCGTCCGCGGGCGGGTGGTAGGTGCGGGCCTGACGGTGGGAGGCGATGGCGACGAAGTCACCGAGCAGCGGGTCGTGGCGGATCTCCGAGGCGCTGGTCACCGGGTCCAGCGGGCGGCGGTCGACGGCGTCGCGGGGCTCGTCGTCGCGCAGGTCGTAGTAGATCAGCTCGCGCCCGTCGGCGAGCCGGGTCGATGTCTTCTTCACCCTGCGGGCTCCTCACACCACGCCAGCAAACAGAATCAAACACAATGAACCACAACGCAACAGCAACGTCAACGGAGACCCCGTTGCGGGGAGTGATCACACCATGCAGAACCTGGCAGAAGGGCTACGGCTCCCCACGAACGCGCTCGACTACTCGATCCTCGCGATCTACTTCGTCGTCGTCCTCGGCATCGGCTTCGCCGCCCGCCGCGCCGTCCGGACCAGCCTCGACTTCTTCCTGTCCGGCCGGTCACTGCCCGCCTGGGTCACGGGTCTGGCGTTCATCGCCGCCAACCTGGGCGCCACCGAGATCCTGGGGATGGCCGCCAACGGCGCACAGTACGGGGCGTACACGGTGCACTGGTACTGGATCGGCGCCATTCCGGCCATGGTCTTCCTCGGCCTGGTGATGATGCCGTTCTACTACGGCTCCAAGGTCCGCTCCGTGCCGGAGTTCCTGCTGCACCGCTTCGGACCGGCCTCGCACCTGCTCAGCTCGATCATCTTCGCGGTGTCCGCGCTGCTGATCGCGGGCGTCAACCTCTACGCGATGGCGATCGTGCTGGAGGCGCTGATCGGCTGGCCGCAGTGGGTGGCGATCGTCGTCTCCGGCTTCTTCGTGCTCTTCTACATCACCCTCGGCGGCCTGTCCTCGGCCATCTACAACGAGGTGCTGCAGTTCTTCGTGATCCTCGCGGCGCTGATCCCGCTCACCGTCGTCGGCCTGAAGCGGGTCGGCGGCTGGTCCGGGCTGACGGACTCGCTCACCGACTCGCACGGCGCCGCGTTCCTCACCGCCTGGGACGGCACCGGCATCGGCTCGTCGAACCCGCTGGGGGCGAACTGGCTGACCATCGTGCTGGGCCTCGGTTTCGTCCTCAGCTTCGGCTACTGGACGACCAACTTCGCCGAGGTGCAGCGCGCCCTGTCCGCGAAGAACCTCTCGGCCGCCCAGCGCACCCCGCTCATCGCTGCGTACCCCAAGATCTTCATCCCGCTGATCGTGGTCCTGCCGGGACTGATCGCCCTCGTCATGGAGCCGGACATCGGCAAGCCGGGCAGCGGGCTCCAGTACAACGACGCGATCCCGGTGCTCATGCGCGACCTGCTGCCCAACGGCGTCCTCGGCATCGCGATCACCGGGCTGCTCGCCGCCTTCATGGCCGGCATGGCGGCCAACGTCTCGTCCTTCAACACCGTCTTCACGTACGACATCTGGGGCGCCTACGTACGGCGCGACCGGCCCGACCGGTACTACGTCACCACCGGCCGCGTGGTGACCGCGATCGGCGTGCTGATCGGCATGGGCACGGCCTTCATCGCCTCGTCCTTCAGCAACATCATGAACTACCTGCAGACGCTGTTCTCGTTCTTCAACGTGCCGCTGTTCTGCGTCTTCATCCTCGGCATGTTCTGGAAGCGCTCCACCGCCGCGGCCGGCTTCTGGGGGCTGCTGAGCGGCACGGTCGCCGCGATGATCAACTACTTCTGGTTCTACAAGGGCGGCCTGATCTCGATCCCCAGCGACCAGGGCGCCAACTTCGTCTCCGCCATCGCCGCCTTCGTCGTCGGCGGTGTCGTGATGGTCCTCGTCTCGTGGTTCACCCAGCCCAAGCCCGTCGAATCACTGGCCGGACTCGTCTACGGGACCACCTCCCCCGGCATGGCCGAGCCGCCCGCCCAGGGCGACGACGCCTGGTACCGCAGGCCCGCTCTGCTGGGCTGGGGCGCCGTCCTCCTGGCCGCGCTGTGCTACATCCCCTTCTCCCTGTGAGGTGACGCGTCGTGAGCGAGTACGGCAACGAGCCGGATTTCCAGCACCGCATCGAGGACCTGGAGCAGAAGTCGGCCTCGGCGGCACGCCTGTTCGACGTGCGCCGTGTGATCGGCGGCCTCTTCGTGGTCTACGGGGTGATCGTGACCATCGCCGGGATCACCGCGTCCGACGCGGACATCGCCAAGGCCCAGGGCATCAACATCAACCTCTGGACCGGGATCGGCATGCTGGTGCTGGGACTGCTCTTCCTCCTGTGGATGAAGCTCAGTCCCCCTCCTCCCCCGCCCGCTGCGCAGGAGACGCCTGAGGCGGGATCGCACCGCCCGGGAGATGGTGACTGACCCGGTCCAGCAGCCCCGTGCGGGCCGCCAGGGCGGCGGCCTCCAGCCGGGAGCCCACCCCCAGCTTCATCAGCACCCGCTGGACGTGCGTACGGGCGGTGCTCGGCGCGATCCGCATGCCCGCCGCGATCAGCCGGGTGTCCTCGCCCTCCGCGACCCGCAGCAGCACCTCGACCTCGCGCGGGGTGAGCATCTGCAGCAGCCTGGTGCCCTCGTCGTCCGGCTCGGCCACCGGGTTGAGCAGCTCGGCGAATGCGCCCTGCAGCAGCGCGGGCGCGACCGCCACCTCGCCGGCACGCGCCTTGGCCATCGCCCGCTCGACGCCCTCGATCCGCTCGTCGTGCCGTACGTAGCCGGAGGCGCCGGCGGCGAACGCGGCGGCTATGCCGCGCGGGTTGGGCACCGGCCCCAGGACCAGCACCGCGACCCCCGGCCGCTCCCGCTTGATGCGGACGACCGCGTCGAAGGCGCCCGGCTCGGCCGGCGCCGCCGTCCCGATCAGGCACACCTCGGGCGACCGGCTCAGTACGAGATCCGCCGCGCCCGACGCGGGCGCGGCCGCCGCGAGCACCCGGTGCCCGCGCAGCTTCAGCGCCGAGGCGAGCGCCTCGGCCAGCAGACGATGGTCGTCGACGACGACGAGCCGTACGCCCATGGGCGTCCCCCTCATCCCCCCATGGACTGGTGCGGGCCTGCCCACCGAGTCCAAGCCGGTCCCCCTTCACATGCCGCGGCGAAGCCCGTCCGGCATACCGCCTGTGCCCCCGCTGCGGCCCCGGGCCATGCCCGGGAAGGTACACGCTTGTTCGACGCTTTGCGCCCCCTACTCGGCAGAAGCCTCCCTAAATCCGCATTATCTCCAAACATGGCCGACTTGCGACCGGGTGTGCTTGTTCGCGGGCCCGCGTTCCGTCCCCCTCCCCCCGGCCCGGTCAGCCGAAGGCGGCGATGGACCGGTCCGTCAGGTTGGCGGAGGCGGAGATGTGGTCGGAGGTCAGGAAGAAGTGGTCCTGGTACAGCCACCAGCCCGAACCGCTGTCCAGGAAGTCGTTCTCCAGGTCCTTGCCGCTCTCCGGCAGTTCCATGAAGACGGTGAACCCGCGGGTCGCGGGATCGAGCCGCAGCAGGCGGCCCGGCTTGTCGTAGGTGTTCTTCTGGTACGCGACGACCTTGCCGCCGCTGATGCCGACGATCTTGAGCTCGCGCTCCTGGTCGGGCTTGGCGAGCCACTTCGGCTTGCCGGTGGTGAGGTCGAGCGCGGCGATCTCGTTCGTCTGGGAGTAGGAGGTGCCGCTGCCCGAGTGGGTCTTGGTGGGCAGGTAGATGGTTGTGCCGTCGACGGCGACGTTGGTGCACCGGTTGTCCTCGCAGTGGATCCGGTACGTGGCGTCCGCGCCGCCCGCGCCCAGCGAGATGCGGCTCTTCATCTTGCCGCCGTCCAGGTACACGATGTCGGTCATCGACAAGCTGCCCGCCGACAGCCCCACGACCACCGGGTCCGTGGAGATGACGCTGTACACCTCACTGCCGCTCGGCACCTGCCAGGACCACTTCTTGGCGCCGCCCTCGCCCAGGCCCTGCACGTACTCGTCACCGCCGAAGCCGCCGCACTCGACGACCGCGACCAGCGCGGCGCCGCCGTGGTAGCCCTTGTCGGTGCACTCCGAACCGGCCTTGGGCGTCCACAGCACGGCCCCGGTGCTGATCTTGTACGCGACCGAACCGCCGATCCAGGAGACGGCCGCCGTGTCGCCCGTGAGCGCGATCTGCGAGTAGCTGTGCGAGGTCCGGCCGTCCGGGTCGGGCAGCTTCTTCGCCCACAGCTTCTTGCCGTGGGCGATGTCGACGGCGATCACGCTGTCGCAGTCCGTGCCGTACTGCAGCACCAGGCGGTCACCGGCCGCCGACTCCGGGCCCGGGCAGGACTCCCCCTCCAGCGGTATCGACCAGTTCTCCTTGCCGCTGTCGATGTCGAAGGAACGCAGCGCGTCCGGCATCGTCTTGACGACCGCGTCGCCGGTGAACCAGGCCTCCGCCACCGGGGCGGTGATCTCGGCCTTGGACGGCCGCACCGCTCTCTTGTCCCACAACGCGCGGGCCTTGAGCGGGCCGTCGCCGGCCGGCCGGGTGCTGCCGCCCTTCGACGGGGTGTCCGAGGGCTCGTCGTCGCCACCGTTCGCGACCAGGAAGACCCCTGCGCCGACGACCAGCACCGCCGCGATCGCCGCCGCCACGATCCCGGCCACCTTGCCGTTGCCGCGCTTCGGCGGCTGCGGGTACTGCGGGTACGGCTGGTAGCCGTACCCGGGGAGAGGCTGGGTCGGCGCCTGGGCGTACGGGTTGGGGCCGTACGGGCCCGGCGGCGGGGGCGGCGGCTGCTGTCCCTGGGGGTGGGCCGGTGGCTGGGCGTAGGGGTTGGGCTGCTGCGGCGGGTAACCGTACTGAGGCGGCTGCGGCCCGAATCCGGGCTGGTTGCCGGGGGGAGGCGGCGGCTGCGACATCAGCGGGCACCTTTCGGGCACAGGTGTGCGGGGCGGACGGTGACCCTCTTTGTACCACCGGTGACGCACCGTTCCGCCCCGCGCCGAAGGACCGTTACGGCACTGCTACACCTCGTCCGCCAGCTCCAGCCAGCGCATCTCCAGTTCCTCGCGCTCGGCGGCCAGCGACCGCAGTTCCATGTCGAGTTCGGCCACCTTCTCGAAGTCGGTGGCGTTCTCGGCGATGGCGGCGTGCAGCTTCGACTCCCGCTCGCCGATCTTGTCCAGCTGCCGCTCGATGCGCTGCAGTTCCTTCTTGGCCGCGCGGCTGTCGCCGCCGCCCTTCGGCTTGGCCGGGGCGGGGGCGGGGGTGGCGGCCTCGACGGCGGCGCGGCGCCGCTCCAGGTACTCGTCGATGCCGCGCGGCAGCATGCGCAGCGTCGCGTCGCCGAGCAGGGCGAAGGTGCGGTCGGTGGTGCGCTCCAGGAAGTACCGGTCGTGGGAGATGACCACCATCGAGCCGGGCCAGCCGTCGAGCAGGTCCTCCAGCTGGGTCAGGGTCTCGATGTCCAGGTCGTTGGTGGGCTCGTCGAGGAAGAGCACGTTGGGCTCGTCCATCAGCAGCCGCAGCAACTGCAGCCGGCGCCGCTCGCCACCGGACAGGTCACCGACCGGGGTCCACTGCTTCTCCTTGGTGAACCCGAACTTCTCGCAGAGCTGACCCGCCGTCATCTCCCGTCCCTTGCCGAGGTCGACGCGGCCGCGCACCGACTCCACCGCCTGCAGCACCCGCAGCGACGGCTCGAGTTCGGCGACCTCCTGCGACAGGTAGGCCAGCCGTACGGTCTTGCCGACCACCACCTTGCCGGCCACCGGCTGCTGCTCGCCCTCGCTGACGGCGGCGTCCGCGAGCGCCCGCAGCAGGGACGTCTTGCCCGCGCCGTTGACACCGACCAGGCCGACCCGGTCGCCGGGGCCCAGCTGCCAGGTCAGGTGCTTCAGCAGCACCTTGGGCCCGGCCTGCACGGTCACGTTCTCCAGGTCGAAGACGGTCCTGCCCAGCCGGGTCGTCGCGAACTTCATCAGCTCGGCGTTGTCACGCGGCGGCGGCACGTCGGCGATCAGCTCGTTGGCCGCCTCGATGCGGAAGCGCGGCTTGCTGGTGCGGGCGGGGGCACCGCGGCGCAGCCAGGCCAGCTCCTTGCGCATCAGGTTCTGCCGCTTGACCTCCTCGGTCGCGGCGATCCGCTCGCGCTCGGCGCGGGCGAAGACGTAGTCGCTGTAACCGCCCTCGTACTCGTGGACGTCACCGCGCTGCACGTCCCACATGCGGGTGCAGACCTGGTCCAGGAACCAGCGGTCGTGGGTCACGCACACCAGGGCCGAGCGCCGTGCCCGCAGATGACCGGCCAGCCAGGAGATGCCCTCGACGTCGAGGTGGTTGGTGGGCTCGTCGAGCACGACCAGGTCCTGCTCGGCGATCAGCAGCTTCGCCAGCGCGATCCGGCGGCGCTCACCACCGGACAGCGGCCCGATCACCGTGTCCAGCCCCTGCGGGAAGCCGGGCAGGTCCAGCCCGCCGAAGAGGCCGGTGAGCACGTCCCGGATCTTCGCGTCGCCCGCCCACTCGTGGTCCGCGCGGTCGCCGACCACCTCGTGCCGGACGGTGGCCTGCGGGTCCAGGCTGTCGTGCTGCGTCAGCACGCCCAGCCGCAGGTCCGAGGTGTGCGTCACCCGCCCGGTGTCCGGTCCCTCCAGCTTCGCCAGCATCCGGATCAGGGTCGTCTTCCCGTCGCCGTTGCGGCCGACGACGCCGATGCGGTCGCCCTCCGATACGCCGAGCGAGATCCCGTCCAGCAGGGTGCGCGTTCCGTACACCTTGCTGACGGACTCGACGTTGACCAGGTTGACGGCCATGGGACTCCTGTCACTACGAAAGAACGACCTCCCAGGGTAGTGCGGCCCCCTCACCCCCCGGGCACGGCGACCGCCCTCCGGACACCCGTGCGGGTGGGCTCGCCCACCACAGGTGAATCGCCAACCGTACACAGCCGCAGCTCTGTGCAGTTTTCCCATGGATACGTATCCGCTCGTGGAAGCGCGCAACCGGCTCGGGCAGCTCGTCGGCCGAGTCCGGCACGGGCATGAACACATCCTGATCAGCGAGTACGGGAAACCCGCCGCCGCGCTCATCCAGATAAGCGAACTCGAGGAACTGCAGCGTCTGCGCGATGCGGCGGACGCCGCCGAGGCAGCGGCCCGCGAATCGGCTCCCACCGGCCCCGCGATGACGCACGACGAGTTCACGGCCCGGTTGGAGGACGAGGACCGTCAGGCCGATGCCTCGTGACCCAAGGCGTGCGCGGCTGCTGTCCGGGATGTGGCCGGGGAACCGCACCCCCGGACTGCGCGCGCCCTGGGAGCTTCGGGGTACTGGCGGCTGACCGTCGGCGACTGGCGTGTCTGTACCGGCCCGGCGCCGAGACCGTCACCGTGCTCGTCCTCAAGGTCGGCCGGGTGGGGTGAAGTCCGGCTCAGCCCTGACGCGGCCCGCCCGTTCGACCAGAGCCCAGCCGGCGACGGCCATGAGGACGGCGGCCGGTGCCGTGACGCGGAAGGCGATCAGGGTGGCCGAGTGGCCGTCGAGGAGGCCGCCGAAGCCGACGGCGGACAGGCCGAGGACGCCCAGCAGCGCGAGGGCGACGCCGAACGCGGCACCGGGGCCGGAGAGCGGGCCCGGCGCCTGGGCGGGGCGCGGGGCCGGGGGGCGTTCGGCGCGGCGGAAGACGGCGACCAGGGCGGCGGTGAGGGCGGTCGCGGCCGCCACGCGCAGCGGCACCTGGGCCCACCAGGCGGCGGTGGCCGGGGCGGGCAGCGTGCGGCCCAGGGAGATCAGCGCGCCGTACACGGCGAGCATGGCCGTGAGGTGCCAGAGGAAGGCCGTCATCGCGATGCCGTTCGCGGCGACCACGCCGCGCCACACGCGCGGGCGCTCTAGCAGGCGCGCGGCGGGGCGCCGCAGCAGTTCGACCGCGCCGACCAGCCACACGCCGTGGCAGAGCAGGGCGAGCGTGGGCGGCGCCATGTTCGAGATCCGCTCGCCGGGCATGCCCACCATGGACAGCGGGTACGGCCCGAGCGCCACCAGCGCGACCGCCCCGGCCAGCCCGCACGTGGCCGCCGCCGCGGGCAGGCGCAGCCGGCCGTCCGCCCGCAGGAAGCCCAGCTGGTGCACCGCGAGCCAGACGAAGGCGAAGTTCAGGAACGGCACGTAGGGCACGTCGAAGGCGAAGCGCAGCACGTCCACCACGACCGCGCCGGCCGACAGCGCGGCGAAGGCGCCCCAGCCGTACCGCTCGTGCAGCCGCAGCAACGGCGGGGTGAAGGCCACCATGCCGAGGTAGATCCCGATGAACCACAGCGGCTGCGCCACCAGTCGCGCCGCCACGTCCGGCACCGGGGGGCAGCGCGACCGCGGCCCACACCGCGGTGAACAGCATCGTCGGCCGCAGCAGCCGGCGCAGCCGGGCCCGCAGGAAGGCCGCGTACCCGCCGCCGGAGCGTGCGACGGAGCGGTAGGAGAGCGCGTGCGAGAAGCCGCCGACGAAGAAGAACACCGGCATGACCTGCAGCACCCAGGTCAGCGGTTGCAGCGCCGGGCGCAGCGCCAGCAGGTTGCCGACCTCGACGCCCCCGTCGGCCCCGGTGGTCACCGCCGCCATCAGCCAGTGCCCCAGCACGACCGTGGCCAGCGACGCCACCCGCAGGAAGTCGGCGTAACGGTCCCGTGCCGCGGGCGTGGCCGCGGCGATCTCTCCGGCTGTCATCCCCATGCCGGCACGATCCCGCGCCGGGGCGCCGCTCCGTCAGGCCCGCCCTACTCAACTCGCCCCGGAAGACGGTGAGTACGGGTACTCAGAGCAGGGTCGCGCCCTGCGCGGGGCCGGTGGTGACCCGTACCGCGCGGCAGGTGCCGGAGGCGGCGAGGGCGGCGGCGACGGCCTGCGCGGACTCGGCGTCCTTGGCGAGGAAGGCGGTGGTGGGCCCGGAGCCGGAGACCAGGGTGGCCAGGGAGCCGGCCTCGGCGCCCGCGGCGAGGGTCGCGGCCAGCGAGGGGCGCAGGGAGAGAGCGGCCGGCTGGAGGTCGTTCGCCAGGGAGGCGGCGAGGGCCACCGCGTCACCGGTGCGCAGCGCGTCGAGCAGGTCCAAGGACGCCTCGGGCTCCGCCACCTCCGCGTCGCCGCGCAGCCGGTCGCACTCGCGGTAGACCTCGGGCGTGGACAGGCCGCCGTCGGCGACGGCGAAGACCCAGTGGAAGGTCCCGCCCGTCTCCAGCTGCTCCAGCAGCTCGCCGCGGCCCCGGCCGAGGGCGGCGCCGCCCACCAGGCTGAACGGGACGTCGCTGCCGAGCCCGGCGCAGATCGCGAGCAGCTCCTCGCGGCTCGCGCCGGTGCCCCACAGCGCGTCGCAGGCGACCAGGGCGCCCGCCGCGTCGGCGCTGCCGCCGGCCATGCCGCCCGCGACGGGGATGTCCTTGGCGATGTGGATGTGGACGCGCGGCTCCAGCCCGTGCCGCGCCGCGAGCGCGATCGCGGCGCGGGCGGCGAGGTTGCTCGCGTCGGCCGGGACCTGGTCGGCGTCCGGTCCGGCGACCGTGATCCGCAGCTCTTCGGCGGGAGTGACGGTGACCTCGTCGTACAGGCCGACGGCGAGGAAGACGTTGGCCAGGTCGTGGAAGCCGTCGGGGCGCGGTCCGCCCACCGCGAGCTGGACGTTGACCTTGGCGGGGACGCGGACGGTCACGGACGCGGGTCGGCGGGTCACTTGCGCGGTTCTCCTCGGAGCGTGAGCGTGGGGCACTCGATGCGGGGCCTTCGGTACGTGGGGCACGGCGGCGCCCCCATTGTGCCCTCTGTCACCGCGGTGAGCGGCCGCCACCGCCGTGCTCGGCGATCGCCGCGAACTCCTCCACGGTCAGTGCCTCCCCGCGCGCCTGCGGCGACACCCCCGCGGCCACCAGCGCCTCCTCGGCGGCGGCGGCCGAGCCCGCCCAGCCGGCCAGCGCGGCCCGCAGCGTCTTGCGGCGCTGCGCGAAGGCGGCGTCCACGACCGCGAAGACCTGCTCGCGGGTGGCGGTGGTGGCGAGCGGCTCCTTGCGGCGTACGAGCGAGACCAGCCCGGAGTCCACGTTCGGGGCGGGCCAGAAGACGTTGCGGCCGATGGCCCCGGCCCGCTTCACCTCGGCGTACCAGGCCGCCTTCACCGAGGGCACCCCGTACACCTTGGAACCGGGCCCTGCGGCCAGCCGGTCGGCGACCTCGGACTGCACCATGACCAGGGAGCGCTCGATGCTCGGGAAGGTCGCGAGCATGTGCAGCAGTACCGGGACGGCCACGTTGTACGGCAGGTTGGCCACCAGCGCCGTGGGCGGCGGGCCGGGCAGCTCCTCGACGCGCAGCGCGTCGCGGTGCACGAGCGCGAAGCGGCCGGCCCGGCCCGGCAGCCGGGCGGCGACGGTCGAGGGGAGGGCCTCGGCCAGCACGTCGTCGATCTCCACGGCGGTGACGTGCTCGGCCACCTCCAGCAGCGCCAGCGTGAGCGAGCCGAGCCCCGGGCCGACCTCGACGACCACGTCGTCGGGCCGGACGTCCGCGGTGCGCACGATGCGGCGCACCGTGTTCGCGTCGATGACGAAGTTCTGGCCGCGCTGCTTGGTGGGGCGGACGCCCAGCGCGGCGGCCAGCTCACGGATGTCGGCGGGGCCGAGCAGGGCGTCGTCGGCGGGACCGGAGTGGTCGGTGGTGCTCACCGCTCAAGGGTATCCGGGCCCGGCGGGACCTCCCGCGGGCCAGGGCCCTGTCGTCGAAGTCCTGCCGGCCGCCCGAAGGGCGGGCCCAGCGGCACCCCCGGCTCCGCTGGGAGGTGCCCCCAGGTGCGGTGCACGCAAGGCGGAGAGTCGTCCTCGTAGTGGGCTACTCGGACGATTCGACGACTCCCCCGGGCCGAAGGCTGGGGGAGTGCCGTGCCTGGGGCACCTCCCAGCGCCGGCTGGGGGGGAGCGGCGCGGGGTGGGGGCACCCCCGGCCGAAGGTTGGGGGAGGACACCTGACGACACGGCCTAGGAGTAGAGCTTGCGGCCGCACACCGGCCAGGGGCTGGCACCGCGCTGGATGTACAGGCGCTTGGCGCGGTACGTCTGCTCCTTGGCGGAGGCGTCCTGGGGGCGGCCGTGGCCGCCCAGGTTGCGCCAGGTGCGCTGGTCGAACTGGTAGAGGCCGCCGTAGGTGCCGGAGGCGTCCACCGCGTTCGGGCGGCCGCCCGCCTCGCACCGGCCGAGGGCCTTCCAGTTGAGGTGGTCGGCGCCCTGGACGCTGTCGGGGAGCGGCTTGGTGCCGACGCGCACGACCTGCCGCACGGGCTCGCGCAGCACCTCCTCGGCGATGCGCCGCGGCTTGCGCCGGACCCCGTCGACCGTGCGGTACGCGTACGTGACGCGGCGCAGCCCGTTCCTGCCCCGGGTGTCGACGGCGGTGGTGCCCTCGAACAGCGAGGGGTCCTGCGTCCGCTCGACGGGGAAGGGCACCGGCTCCTCGTGGACCTCGTCGTGGCCCCGGATGCGCCGGACGGAGATCGTCTGGCCCTCGCGCGGGAAGCTGTCGGGGTCGGCGGAGGTGGTGTCGAGGCCGTGCAAGGCGATGCCGGCGTCACGCAGCGCCTCGCCGACGGTGGCGGCGTTGGTGCGGACCGGCCGTTCGTGGCCGTCGACGAGGAAGGTCACCTGGCGTTCCGTGCGGACGTCCAGCTCCAGCCCGTGCCGCCCGATCGCCTCGCCGCGGGAGGCGGACAGGTACGCGCCGTCCGCGCGCACGCCCAGCTGACGCAGGGCGCCGTCCACGGTGCCGGCCGTGGTCCAGATCCGCCGGGGCCGGCCGTCGAGGGTCAGCGCGATCGGGCGGCCGTAGCGGACGGCGACGGTGTCGCCGTCCTGCAGCGCCGCGTCGGGGTCGGGGGCGACGATGTCGTGGTCGCCGACGTCGATGCCCTGGCGCTGCAGCAGTTCCTCCACGCTCCCGGCGAAGGTGTGCAGGGTGCGCGGCCGGCCGTCCACGCTGAGCTGCACGGCCTTGCCGCCGGCGAGGTAGGCGGTGCTGCCGCCCGCCAGACAGGCGACGACCAGGGCCTGGGGCAGCAGCCTGCTCAGCGCGTCCGGGCGCCGTGCGGCGCGCCTGCGCCGGGCGGCCGCACGTCCGGGGCGCGGCTCGACGTCCTCGTCGACGGGGGCCGTGCCCGGTGTCCTGCGGTAGGGGCCGTCCGCGTAGGACCGTGTTCCGGCCTGCGTCGTGCCCGCCTTGCTCATGTTGCTCACGGCGTACCTCCGGCCCGGTCCGATCGGACCGAACCGGGACCATAGCGGAGGATTCGTCACTCTCCCAAGCCGAACGGTCACGCCGTGTCGCCGGACGAGGGGGCCGCGACACCCTTCGTGACCGTGGTCAGCGCGCCCTGCGCCGCCCCCGGCGGCCGCCGGCGCGGCCACCGGGCGTCCGGAATCGGACATCCGGCGTTACGCCGACCGCGCGAACCGCGCGACGCGGCGTCAGTAGCCGAAGGCCCGGGCCGTGTTGGCCCCGATGGCCGCGGCGAGCTCGTCCTCCGCGGCGCCCCGGGCGGCGGCCATGGCCCGCACCGTGACCGGGATCAGGTACGGGGCGTTGGGGCGGCCGCGGTGCGGTACGGGGGTGAGGAAGGGCGCGTCGGTCTCGACCAGGAGGAGCTCGGCGGGGGCGACGGCGACCGCGTCGCGCAGGTCCTGGGCGGACTTGTAGGTGACGTTGCCGGCGAAGGACATGTAGTAGCCCTTGTCGGCGCAGAGCTTGGCCATCTCCGCGTCGCCGGAGTAGCAGTGGAAGACGACGGCGCCGGGCGCGCCCTCCTCGTCGAGGATGCGCAGCACGTCGGCGTGGGCCTCGCGGTCGTGGATGACCAGGGCCTTGCCGTGCCGCTTGGCGATGTCGATGTGGCGGCGGAAGGAGTACTGCTGGGCCTCGACCCCGTCGGGCCCGGTGCGGAAGTAGTCCAGCCCGGTCTCGCCGACGCCGCGCACCTGGGGCAGCGCGGCGAGGGCGTCGATCTGCGCGAGGGCGGCGTCCAGCGCGGACAGCCCGCCCGCCTGCCGCGCCCCCTGCCGGCTCCAGCCGTCGGGGTCCCCGTGGACGATCCGGGGGGCCTCGTTGGGGTGCAGGGCGACCGCCGCCCACACCTGGTCGTACGCCCCGGCGGTGCGCGCCGCCCAGTGGGAGCCGTCGACGTCGCAGCCGACCTGGACCACGGTCGTCACGCCGACGGACGCCGCCTTCGCCAGCGCCTCCTCGACGCTGCCCTCCTGCATGTCGAGGTGGGTGTGCGAGTCCGCCACCGGGACCGCGAGTGGTTCGGGGAGGGGAGGGGCGGCGGACGCGTCCTTCTTCGGGCGCCGGCTCTGGCTCTGGTTCTGCTCGGGCATGCCCCAGATCCTAGGCGGGGGGCCGAGGCGGCTACCGGGCGTCCCTCCTGCGGTGCAGCAGGTTGCGGGGCGACCAGTGCCGTGCGCGGCGCTCGGCGTCCTCCACGGCGGGCGAGGCCGGCACCCGGCGCATGTCGGAGGCCGCGGGCAGCGGGCCGGCGGCCGCGGTGGCCGACCAGGACCCGGAGACATCGGAGACCTGTCCGGCCCGCATGATGCGGACCTTGTGGCTCTCGCACTCCACGCACGTCGGCCGGGTCAGCGGGGACGGTACCCGCTTGCCGTCCGCCATGTACCAGACGACCTCGTGACCCTGTGCGTCGACGTGGTGCTCGATCTCGTACGCCTGCTCCCATCCCCGTCCGCAGCTGATGCAGACGAAGGCGTACGCCTCACGAACCGTGCCATCGGTTCCGATGGTCTCGCTCATGGCAGCTCCTGTTGCCCTCCGGACGAGGCGTCCGGAGCGGGACTTCCCTCCATCAGCGAACGCCCGGGAAGGCGCCGGCGATAGCGGGGGTGCCCTTTCTTGAGCCAGTTTTGGGGAGTATGTGACACGGGGCCGAGCAGGCGGCCCAGGTTTTTCCCTCTCCTACGATAGGACTTTGCACCGCGCCGCGTTTAGCCGGTTGTGGGCTGGTTCGCGGCGTGCTTCGCGGACACCACGGCGTCGAAGACCTCCCGCTTGGGCAGCCCCGCCTCCGTCGCCACGGCCGCGATCGCCTCCTTGCGCCGCTCCCCCGCCTCCTCACGGACCCGGACCCGGCGCACAAGCTCGGCGGCGTCCAGTTCCTGCGGCCCGGTCTCCGGGGCGCCCTCGACGACGATCGTGATCTCCCCGCGCACCCCCTCGGCGGCCCAGGCCGCCAGTTCCTCCAGGGGACCGCGCCGGACCTCCTCGTAGGTCTTGGTCAGCTCCCGGCAGACGGCGGCCCGGCGCCCGGCGCCGAAGGCCTCGGCCATCGCCGCGAGGGTGTCGGCGAGGCGGTGCGGGGCCTCGAAGTACACCAGGGTGCGCCGCTCCCCCGCGGCCTCGCCCAGCCGGGCCCGCCGCTCGCCGGCCTTGCGGGGCGGGAAGCCCTCGAAGCAGAAGCGGTCCACGGGCAGCCCGCTGAGGGCGAGCGCGGTCAGCACGGCGGACGGTCCGGGGACGGCCGTCACCCGGATGTCGCGCTCGACGGCCGCCGCGACCAGCCGGTAGCCGGGGTCGGAGACCGAGGGCATCCCGGCGTCGGTGACGAGCAGCACCCGGGCGCCCTCCTCCAGCGCCGTGACCAGCTCCGGGGTGCGGGCCGTCTCGTTGCCCTCGAAGTAGGACACGACCCGCGCGGTGGTGGTCACGCCCAGGGACTGGGTGAGCCGGCGCAGCCGCCGGGTGTCCTCGGCGGCGATCACGTCGGCCCCGGCCAGCTCCGCGGAGAGCCGGGGCGGCGCGTCGGCGACGTCACCGATGGGGGTCCCTGCGAGCACGAGTACGCCTGCGGCCGGTCCTGCGGAGCTAGTCACCGCCCCAGTCTCCCATCCGCCGCACACCCGGCCGGGCCCGCCGCGGCACGGCGGCGTACGCCCGGTTGGCCCGGTCCTCAGCACATACACATGCGGCTTCCCTACGATGGCCCGGTGACGAGTGACACCGCGACGCATGCGCACCGGGTCGAGGACGCCCCCAAGGCCGCGGAGGAGCAGAGCCCCTGGCAGCGGCAGCTGCGCCGCTTCGGCTACGTGGACCGCCCGCGCCCCGACGTGCGCGAGCGCCTGGTCCCGCCGTTCCCCGAGCCGGGGACACGGGCGTGGGCGGCGCTCGGCGTGGGCCCGGCGACGGCGCGCCGGCTGGCCCGCTGGACGGGCTGGGGCGGGCCGCTGCTCGTGGCGTTCTTCGCGGGCCTGCTGCGGTTCTGGAACCTGGGCAGCCCGCACGCGGTGATATTCGACGAGACGTACTACGCGAAGGACGCCTGGTCGCTCCTGCAGTACGGCTACGAGGGCAGCTGGCCGGACAAGGCCAACGACCTGATCCTCGCCACCCCGCCCTCCATCCCGCTCTCCGACGCCCCCTCGTACGTGGTGCACCCGCCGGTCGGCAAGTGGGTGATCGCCTCCGGTGAGTGGATCTTCGGGCTGAACCCCTTCGGCTGGCGCTTCGCGATGGCGGTGCTCGGGACGCTGTCGGTGCTGATGCTCTGCCGGATCGGCCGCCGGCTGTTCCGCTCGACCGCGCTGGGCTGCCTCGCGGGCGGCCTGATGGCGGTCGACGGCCTGCACTTCGTCATGAGCCGCGTCGCCCTGCTCGACCTCGTCGTCATGTTCTTCGTGCTGGCCGCCTTCGGCTGCCTGCTGATCGACCGGGACCGCGCACGGGCCCGGCTCGCCGCCGCCCTGCCCGAGGGCCGCCCGGACGACCGCGTCGCCTCCTTCACGTGGCTGGGCGTCCGCCCGTGGCGGATCGCGGCCGGGATCTGCCTGGGCCTGGCCATCGGCACCAAGTGGAACGGCCTGTACGTGCTGGCGCTGTTCGGCGTCCTCACCGTGCTGTGGGACGCCGGCGCCCGCCGCGTGGCGGGTGCCCGCTACCCCCGGCTGACGGCGTTCTGGCTGGACGGGCTGTGGGCGGGCCTGTCCATGGTCGGCGTCGCCGTCGTCACCTACCTGCTGTCCTGGCTCGGCTGGTTCACCACCGACAAGGGCTACGACCGTGACTGGGCCAAGGGCGACGGCGGCTTCCCCTCCCGGTCCTGGGCGGCGCTGCGCAGCCTGTGGCACTACGAGTCGCAGGTGTACGACTTCCACGTCAACCTGCACTCCCCGCACACCTACCAGTCCAACCCGTGGAGCTGGCTGGTCCTGGGCCGCCCGGTGTCGTACTTCTACGAGTCCCCCAAGCTCGGCGAGGACGGCTGCACCGCGGCCGGCGGCTGCGCCCGC
This sequence comes from Streptomyces sp. NPDC006207, assembly GCF_040613835.1. Lineage (NCBI taxonomy): Bacteria > Bacillati > Actinomycetota > Actinomycetes > Kitasatosporales > Streptomycetaceae > Streptomyces > Streptomyces sp. NPDC006207. The sequence goes on from NZ_JBEXSX010000028.1 coordinate 92,358, forward strand.
GAGGTGCTCGCGATCGGCACCCCGCTGCTGTGGTGGGCCGGGTGCTTCGCCCTGCTGTACGTCCTGTACCGCTGGATCTTCCGCCGCGACTGGCGCGCCGGCGCGATCGCCTGCGGCATCGCGGCCGGGTACCTCCCGTGGTTCCTCTACCAGGACCGGACGATCTTCCTCTTCTACGCGGTCGTCTTCGTGCCCTTCCTCTGCCTCGCGGTCGCGATGATGCTCGGAGCGATCCTCGGACCCCCCGGCGCGAGCGAACGCCGCCGCATGTGGGGCGCGGTCGGCGCGGGCACGCTGGTGCTGCTGATCGTCTGGAACTTCATCTACTTCTTCCCGCTCTACACCGGGCAGACGATCCCCATGGACGCCTGGCGCGACCGGATGTGGCTGGACACCTGGATCTGACCCGCCCGGCCGCGGGGCCGCTGACCTGCTCGGTGACCGTTTGCAGGGGGACGACCACGGACCTAGCGTGAACCCCGAGGGAATGTCACGTATGTCCGCCCCCGATCGCAACGTGCCCGGTCAGGCGTCGGCGCTCGACAGCGTCGGCGCGGCTCTGGCGGTGGTCGACGCGGAGGGGGTCCTCGTCCGCTGGACCGAGGTCGCGCAGAGGCTGCTGGGCTACGCGGCGGCGGACGTCCTGGGCAGGCCTGCGTCGATGCTGCTGGACGGCCCGGAGGGCGGGCCGCGGGGGTTCACGTGGGAGTGGGCCGGCCCGGTCGCGCTGCGGCACCGCAACGGCGGGCCGCTGGACGTGGACCTGCGGGTGACCGGGTTGCCGGGGGCCTCGGGCATGACGGACTGGTTGGTCTCGACGGCCGGGGTCCCTCCGTCCGTGCTGGAGTCGGCCGCGGAGCTGTGCCCCTTCCCGATGGCGATCTGGGACAGCGACCTGCGCACCGCGTGGCTGAACGACGCCCTGGCCGAGGCGTTCGGCCTCTCCCGGGAGGAGCGCCTGGGCCGGCACCTGGACGAGTCACCGCTCTACTCGAACACCGAGCAGGTCGAGGCCCTGCTGCGCGAGGTCCTGGAGAGCGGCGTCCCGGTGATCGACCGGGAGCTGAGCCAGCTGGACCGGCTGCGGCACCGCGCGTACGCGCTCTCCGTCTTCCGGATCGAGGACGTCCGCCACGGCCGGGCCGGCGTCTGCTCGGTCAACGTGGACGTCACCGAGAGCCGGCGGGCCAGGGACCGCATGACCGTGCTCGGCCGCGCGGCGACCAGCATCGGGACCAACCTGGACGTCCTGCAGACCGCGCAGGACCTCGCCGACCTGCTGGTGCCGCTGCTCGCCGACTACGCGACGATCGACCTCGCGGAATCGGTGCGGCTCGGTGACGCCCCGCTCACCCGGCTCGGCCCGCTGGAGGACGGCAACGTCCCCGTCTTCCACCGGGCGGGGATCGCCTCGGTCCACCACGACTTCCGGGAGTCGCTCTACGCACGCGGCAGCCCCGTCTTCGTCCCCCCGCACTCGCCGTTCATCGAGGTGCTGAGCTCCGGCCGGACGTACATGGAGGCGGAGCTGGACACCGAGCCCGGCACGTGGCTGGAGGAGGACCCGCGGCGACTGGAGCGGGTCCTCGACCTCGGGATGCACAGCCTGCTGATCCTCCCGGTCGTCGCGCGGGACGAGATCCTCGGTGTCGCCGTGCTCGTCCGCAGCGAGAACCCCACGCCGTTCGACGAGAACGACCGGACGCTCGCGGAGGAGCTGGTCAGCCGGGCCGCCCTCAGCCTGGACAACGCCCGCCGCTACACGCGCGAGCACACGATGGCCCTGACGCTGCAGCGCAGCCTGCTCCCCCGCAACCCGAGCGCCGGGTTCTCCCTGGAGACGATCTGGCGCTACCTCCCGGCGGACACGCAGGACGGCGTGGGCGGCGACTGGTTCGACGTGATCCGGCTGTCCGGCGCCCGGGTGGCCCTGGTCGTCGGGGACGTGGTGGGGCACGGGCTCAACGCCGCCGCGGCCATGGGGCGGATCCGCACGGCGGTGAGCACCCTCGCCGGCCTGGACCTGCCCCCCGACCGGCTGCTGTCCGCGCTGGACGACCTCGTCGTCCGGCTGGGTTTCGAGGACTCCGACGAGCCCTCGCCCGCCGCCGGCATCCTCGGCGCCACCTGCCTGTACGCGGTCTACGACCCCACCGACGAGCGCCTGACCATCGCCCGGGCCGGGCATCCGCCGCCGGTGATCATCACCCCGGACGGCACCGCGGGTTTCCCGGAGATCCCCGCGGGCGCGCCGCTGGGCGTCGGACTGCGGTCCTTCCCGTCGGTCGACCTGGAACTGCCCGCGGGTAGCGTGATCGCCCTGTACACCGACGGGCTCGTGGAGACCCGGGACGGTGACATCGACGAGGGCCTGGAGCGCCTGCGGACCGCGCTCAGCCGGCCGCCGGGCACGTCGCTGGAGGACCTGTCCGCCGCGGTGGTCGACCTGCTGCCCAAGAGCGGGCAGGACGACGACGTCGCCCTGCTGCTCGCCAAGACCTGCCGGCTGAGCCCCGAGCGGGTGTTCCGCGTGGAGATGCCCACCGATCCGGCCGCGGTCGGACGGGTGCGGGCCGAGGCGGCCCGGCAGCTGTCCGCCTGGGGGCTGGACCGCCTGCGGGCGGCCGCCGAGCAGATCGTCGGGGAGTTGCTGGCCAACGCCGTCCTGCACGGGGCGGGACCCGTACGGCTGCGGCTCATCCGGCACATGAAGCTGGCCTGCGAGGTCTTCGACGCCGGTCCGGGCCCGCCGCTGCCGTGCCGGCCCGACCCCACCGACGAGGGCGGCCGGGGCATGCTGATCGTCGCGGAGCTGTGCACGCGGTGGGGTGTCCGCAGGACCTCCGAAGGCAAGATCGTCTGGGCGGAACTGGCCCTCACCGACGAGGAACGGCTGCCGCCCGGGCCGGAACGCTGAGCCCGCCGCACGATGGCCCCGACCGGCGGACTTTCCCGATCGATGGGAAGCGCGTGCCGAAGCTGTGACCCGGTCGACAGCCTCAGGCCCCTCTCCGTCCCGTAGAGTGCGCTTGCATTGCCTCATTTTTGAACACGTTCAGGGGGACCACGGGGAGGGTCGGTGCCATGCGCCGAGGTGTGAAGCTGGGGATCGTCGCCACGCTGACCGCGGGACTGGTGGGGACCGCGGGGTACGGGGCGTACAACATCTACAACGGGCTGGCCGGGGGCGGCGGTTTCGCCACGGAGGCAGCCCCGGTGGAGACCGGTCCGCCGACCGCGGCGGAGGTGAAGAAGACCGCCGCGGACTTCCTGGCCGCGTGGGCCAAGGGGGACACCACCGCGGCGGGGGCCCTCACCAACGACGCGGCGGCGGCGTCCGGGGACCTGTCCGCGTACCGGAAGCAGGCGCACGTCGCCCGCGTACGGCTGACGCCGGGCACGGCCCAGGGGGCCGTGGTGCCGTTCAAGGTCGTGGCCTCGCTCTCCTACCAGGGCAAGTCCTCCACGTGGACGTATTCCTCGGCCCTCACCGTCTTCCGCGGCGAGACCACCCATCGCCCCATGGTGGACTGGGAACCCGCGGTGCTTCACCCCAAACTGACGGAGGGTCAGTCGCTGGAGACCGGTGAGGCCTCCTCGCCGCCGGTGGTCGTCGTCGACCGCAACGGCAAGGAACTGGACGCCGACGACTACCCGTCCCTGGCCTCGGTGCTGCCGCAGTTGCGCGAGCGCTACGGGGCCAAGCTCTCCGGAGGCAAGCCGGGCATCGAGACCTGGGTGAACGGCGCCGACGGCCCCGGGCAGACGCTGCACGTGATCACCAAGGGCACGGCCGCGAAGCTCCCCACCACCTTGGACGCGACGCTGCAGAAGGCCGCCGAGCAGGCGGTCAAGCGCAGCAGCCAGTCCTCGGTCGCCGCGGTCAGGACAGGCACGGGCGAGATCCTCGCCTTCGCCAACAACCCGGCGAGCGACAACAACAACGCCTTCAACGCGCAGGTCGCCCCCGGCTCCACCTTCAAGGTCGTCACCGCGACCGCCCTGCTGGAGAAGGGCGTGTCCCCGGGCACCCCGGCGCCGTGCCCGGCGACCGCGAACTTCGACAACGGCAAGATGTTCCACAACGTGGAGAGCTCCTCCGACCCGTCGGCCACCTTCCAGCGGGACTTCGCGATCTCCTGCAACACCGGCTTCATCAAGCTCGCCGGCCACCTCGACGAGTCCTCGGTCCCCTCGGTCGCCCAGCGCTACTACGGCTTCGGCCGCACCTGGAACGTCGGCGTCCCGGCCTGGGACGGCCGCGTCCCCGGCGGCCCGGGCGACGAGATGACGGAGGAGATGATCGGCCAGGGCCAGATACAGATGAGCCCGCTCAACATGGCCTCCGTCGCCGCCACCGTGCAGAACGGGGTGTTCCGCCAGCCCCGGCTGGTGGCCGCCGACCTGATCGAGGGTCCGCTCGCGAAGGCGGGCAGCGCCCTCCCGTCCGGCGTGCGGAGCAACCTCAAGTCGATGATGCGGCTGACCGCGTCGAGCGGCACCGCCGCCGGCGCGATGCGCGGGGTCTACGGCGACGTCGGCGCCAAGACCGGCTCCGCGGAGGTCGGCGGCCAGGAACAGCCCAACGGGTGGTTCCTCGCCTACCGCGGTGACGTCGCCGCCGCCGGGATGGTCCTGGAGGGCGGGCACGGCGGCGACTCCGCCGGGCCGATCGTGGCCTCGGTGCTGAAGGCCGCCTCGTGACCCGCCCGCAAATGGCTTGGCACCCCGGCCCCGCCGAGGGCTAGCGTGCTGGCCATGTCGACATCAGCTGCAGCCCATCCCCGGTTCGCGGAGGCACTCACCGCGCTGGGGCTCCAGGTACCCGTGCGCGCCTTCCCGGACGCGACCCGCACCGCGGCGCAGGCCGCCGCGGCGATCGGCTGCGAGCTCGGCCAGATCGTCAAGTCCCTGATCTTCGCGGCGGACGGGGTCCCGGTGCTGGTGCTGATGGACGGCGCGTCCCGGGTCGACGTGGAGCGGGTCCGCGCCGAACTCGGCGCGAACGAAGTACGCCGGGCCGACGCGGACCTGGTGCGCGAGACCACGGGGTACGCCATCGGCGGCGTACCCCCCTTCGGGCACCGGACCCGCACCACCGTCCTCGCCGACCGGGGGCTGCTGGCGCACGGCACCGTGTGGGCGGCCGCCGGCACCCCGCACACCGTCTTCCCCATGGCCCCGGCCGAACTGGTCGGGCACGCCGGGGCGACCCTCGCCGACGTCCGCGAACGCACCGCGTGACGCCCCTGATAGCGGCGGCCGTCCTGCTCGCGGCGGTCACCCACGCGGCGTGGAACGCCATCGCCCACGGCATCAAGGACCGGCTCGTCGCGTTCACCCTCGTCGGGGGCGGCGGAGCGATCTGCGGCGCGGCGACCGCCGGGTTCGCCCCGCTGCCCGCGGGGGACGCCTGGCCCTACCTGATCGTCTCGGTGGGGATCCACATGGCGTACATGTACCTGCTGATGAAGTCCTTCACGCTGGGGGACTTCGGGCAGGTCTACCCCATCGCGCGCGGTGTCGCCCCCATGGTCGTGACGCTGCTGGCGGCGGTCTTCGTGGGCGAGGTGCCGGACGCCCTGCAGACCGCGGGCGTCCTCGTCGCCTCCGCCGGGCTCGGCGGGGCCGCCCTGTGGGGCATGCGCGGCCGCAGCAAGGACTGGCCGGCGGTGGGCGCGGCCGTGGGCACCGGGCTGACCATCGCGGCGTACACCGTGGTCGACGGGGTCGGCGTCCGCGCGTCCGGCACCGCCCTGGGCTACGTCGCCTGGCTCCTGCTCATCCAGGGCGTCCTGCTCGTGTGCTGCGCCCTCGCGGTGCGCCGCGCCGCGCTCCCCGCGCAACTGCGCCCGGTCGCGGCCCGCGGACTGCTCGGCGGGGCGCTGTCCATGTCCGCGTACGGCCTCGTCCTGTGGGCCCAGACGCGGGGCGCCCTCGCGCCGATCGCGGCCCTCCGGGAGACCTCCATCATCGCGGGGGCGGTCATCGGGGCGGTCTTCTTCAAGGAGCGGCTGGGGCGCCCGCGCATCGTCGCGGCGCTCGTGGTCGTGGCCGGGATCGGGCTCATGCTTCACGTGTGACGACGCGTTCGTCTGCGGCCCGGTGGTTGTGTGCGGGTGCGTTGCGCCTGCGGCGGGCATCCCCCGCCCTCCCGCAGGATTGCCCGGCGCGGTCAGCGACCGCCTCGCCGCGTACGTGTGGGGTCGGTGCCGCGCCGGGCAATCGGGAGGGCGGGCGGGGAAACCGCCCGCCGCAAACGAGCCGCAGACAGACACCCGGGCCCGGGCGTCAGTCCAGCGCCGCGCGGAAGGCGGATCCGTTGACGAGGATGCCCCCGTCGACGGGGAGCGTGAGGCCCGTGATCCAGGACGCGTCCCGGGAGGCGAGGAACGCGACGGCCGCCGCGATGTCCTCGGGCTCGCCGACCCGCCCGAGGGGGTAGACCCCGGTGAGGCGGTCGAGGGCCTCCTCGCGCCCCGCCCACGCGGGCGTCCGCACCGTGCCGGGGGCGACGAGGTTGACCCGGACGCCGCGCGGGGCGGCGTGCACGGCCAGCGTGCGGGTCAGCGAGGCGAGGCCCGCCTTGGCGGCGCTGTAGGCGTGGTTGCCGAAGTTCATGTGCCCGTTGACGGAGCCGATGCTGACGATCGCCCCGCGCCCGCCCGCCTGCGCCAGCAGCGGAAGCGCCGCGCGGGCGCAGCGCATGGCCCCGGTGAGGGTGACCTCCAGGTCCTCGTACCACTCCACGTCGGGCAGGTCCTCGAACCGCGGCGGGTCCACGTGGCAGGCGTAGGCGTTGTTGACGAGCACGTCGAGCCGCCCGAAGCGCTCGGCGGCGTACGTCATGGCGGCGTCCACCGCGGCCTGGTCGACGACGTCGCACGCCACCGCCGCGGCCCGGCCGCCGGTCTCCTTGCCGAGGGCCTCCGCCGTCGCGGCGGCACGCTCCGCGTCCAGGTCGGCCAGCAGGACGTCCGCGCCCTCGGACATCAGGCGCCGGGCGGTCGCCGCGCCGATGCCCTGGGCGCCTCCGGTGACGACGGCGACGTGTCCCTCGAACCTGCGCATGGCGTCATCCCCCGCCGGCGAGCGATGTTGAAAGGCGCTGCCCTCTCGCCTCCTTACTCGCGCGTAGCGTAACGTGCCTGCACACCAAAGGGGAGCGGAAAGGCACACCATGGCGCTGGACGCGGACGTCATCGTCGTCGGAGCGGGGCTGGCCGGTCTGGTCGCGACGGCCGAGCTGGCCGACGCGGGCCGCAAGGTCCTCCTGCTCGACCAGGAGCCGGAGAGCAACCTCGGCGGCCAGGCGTTCTGGTCCTTCGGCGGGCTGTTCCTCGTCGACTCCCCCGAGCAGCGCCGGATGCGGATCAAGGACAGCCGCGAACTCGCCCTGCAGGACTGGATGGGGACCGCCGGATTCGACCGTGCCGAGGACCACTGGCCGCGCAAGTGGGCCGAGGCGTACGTGGACTTCGCCGCCGGCGAGAAGCGGTCCTGGCTGCACGCGCAGGGGATACGGTTCTTCCCGGTGGTGGGCTGGGCGGAACGCGGGGGCTACCTCGCCACCGGGCACGGCAATTCGGTGCCCCGCTTCCACATCACCTGGGGCACCGGGCCGGGCGTCGTGGCGCCGTTCGTCCGCCGGGTGCGGGAGGCGGTCGCCAAGGGGCTGGTCGAGCTGCGTTTCCGGCACCGCGTGACGGCGCTGACGACGACGGGCGACGCGGTGGACGGCGTGGCGGGCGAGGTCCTGGTGGACAGCGACGCCGAGCGCGGCCAGGCGAGTTCGCGGGAGATCCGCGCGGAGTTCCAGCTCAGGGCGCAGGCGGTGGTCGTCACCTCGGGCGGCATCGGCGGCAACCACGACCTGGTGCGCAAGGCCTGGCCGGAGCGCCTGGGCACGCCGCCGCGCAAGCTGCTGTCGGGCGTTCCGGCGCACGTGGACGGCCTGATGCTGGGGATCGCCGAGGCGGCCGGGGCGCACCTGATCAACGGCGACCGGATGTGGCACTACACCGAGGGCATCGAGAACTGGAACCCGATCTGGGCCAGGCACGGCATCCGCATCCTGCCGGGGCCGTCCTCCCTGTGGCTGGACGCGACCGGCAAGCGCCTGCCGGTGCCGCTCTTCCCGGGCTTCGACACGCTGGGGACGCTGGAGCACATCATGCGCTCCGGCCACGAGTACACGTGGTTCGTCCTCACCCAGAAGATCATCGAGAAGGAGTTCGCGCTGTCGGGCTCCGAGCAGAACCCGGACCTGACCGGAAAGAGCGTGCGCGACGTGCTCAAGCGCGCGCTGCCGGGGGCGCCGGGCCCGGTCGAGGCGTTCAAGGAGCACGGCGTCGACTTCGTCGTCGAGGACGACCTGGCGGCGCTGGTGCGCGGCATGAACGCGATCACCAAGGACGACCTGATCGACGAGACCGCGCTGCGCCGCGAGATCGAGGCCCGCGACCGCGAGATCACCAACACCTTCACCAAGGACCTGCAGGTCACCGCGATCCGCGGGGCCCGCAACTACATCGGCGACAAGCTGATCCGCACCGCGGCGCCGCACCGGCTGCTGGACCCGAAGGCGGGCCCGCTGATCGCCGTACGGCTGAACATCCTGACCCGCAAGTCGCTCGGCGGGATGGCGACCGACCTGGACGCGCGGGTGCTGCGCGCCGACGGCGAGCCGCTGCCCGGGCTGTACTCGGCGGGTGAGGCGGCCGGCTTCGGCGGCGGCGGGGTGCACGGCTACCGCTCGCTGGAGGGGACCTTCCTCGGCGGCTGCATCTTCTCCGGCCGTACGGCGGGCCGTGCCGCGGCGAAGGCCACCGCCTGACCGCTTCCCGGGACACCCCCTGGCGCTGCCGCGCCGTGCCGACCCCGGTCCTGACCGGTCGCGGGCGGGAGGCACCATGGGAGGAGCAACAACGGCGGCGCATGGTGGGAGCACGGGCTGTGGTGGACGTCCACGGAGCAGTGACGGAAGGCTTCGAGCCGGTCCGGGAGGCCTTCGTCCGGAACTTCGAGGAGCGGGGCGAGCGCGGCGCGGCCGTGGCGCTGTACCGGGACGGCCGCAAGGTCGTGGACCTGTGGGCGGGCTCCGCCGACGGGGACGGGGACGGGGGCGCGCCCTGGGCGCAGGACACCGCGCAGGTGGTGCGCTCGGCGACGAAGGGCGTGGCCGCGGCGTGCCTGCTCCTGCTGCACCAGCGGGGCCAGCTGGACCTGGACGCGCCCGTCGGCACGTACTGGCCCGAGTTCAAGACCGCCGGCAAGGAGCGGGTCACGTTCCGCGACGCCCTGGCGCACCGGGCCGGTGTGCCGGCGCTGGACACCCCGCTCAGCCCGGGCCAGGCGCAAGACGGCAGCAGCGGACCGCGGGCGCTCGCGGCCCAGGCCCCGTTCTGGGCACCGGGGACGGACCACGGCTACCACGCGCAGACCTACAGCTGGCTGATCGGCGAGCTGGTGCAACGGGCGAGCGGCGGCCGGTCCATAGGGCGCTACGTGGCGGAGGAGATCGCCCGCCCGCTCGGCCTCGACCTGTGGGTCGGGCTGCCCGCGGGCGAGGAGCGCCGCGTCGGGCGGATCGCCTCCGTGGAGACCCCGCCGCCGCCGGCCGCGGCCGGGCTGCGGGCGCGACCCAAGCGGAACGTGACCGAGGCGTACGAGGACCCGTCGTCGCTGACCCGGCGCGCGTTCGGCGCGATCGACCCGCTACCGGACGAGAACGACCCCGGGTACCACGCGGCGCAGCTGCCGGCCTCCGGCGGGATCGCCACCGCGCGCTCGCTGGCCCGCTTCTACGCCGCGCTGATCGGGGAGGTCGAGGGCCCGGGGGCGCGGCTCTTCGCCCCGGCGACCCTCACCTCGGCACGCACCCCGGAGTCGGAGGGCCCGGACCGCGTGCTGGTGGTGAACACCCGCTTCGGCCTGGGCTTCATGCTGCACGGCCCGGCGGCCCCGCTCCTGTCCCCCGGCTCCTTCGGCCACCCCGGCCGGGGCGGGTCGCTGGGCTTCGCGGACCCCGGCGAGGGCGTGGCCTTCGGATACGTCACCAACGGCATGCAGAAGAACGTCACCGCCGATCCCCGCGCCCAGGCACTGGTCCGCGCGGTGCGGGAGTGCCTGCGCTGACGCGGACCGGAAAAGTTGCCCGGGCTCCGGGAGCCGCGAACGATGGATGAGTGAGCGACGCCGCATACCTCCGGTTTCCGCATGTTCACGGCGAGCGGCTCTGTTTCGTCGCCGAGGACGACATCTGGGTCGCGCCCCTGGACGAGGGGCGCGCGTGGCGGGTGACGGCCGACCGGATCCGGGTCGGGCATCCGCGCTTCTCGCCCGACGGCTCCGTGATCGCCTTCAACAGCTGGCGTTCCCTCGACCCCGAGGTGTACGTCGCGCCGGTCGAGGGCGGCCCGGCCCGCCGGCTGACCTACTGGGGCAGCACTGACACGCGCGTGCGCTCCTGGACGCCGGACGGCCGGATCCTGGCGGTCTCGTCGCACGGCGAGCCGTTCTCGCACTACACGTGGGCCTACGCGATCCCCGACGAGGGCGGCCCGGGCAGCCGTCTGCCCTGGGGCCCGGTGTCGGACATCGCCGTGGACGACAGCGCCGAGGGCGAGCACCGGACGCTGCTGCTGACGGCGACCGCGCCGCACGAACCGGCCTCGTGGAAGCGGTACCGGGGCGGGGCGACGGGGCGGCTGTGGCTGCAGTGCCGGCGGCTGGTGCCGGAGGTCGACGGCCACCTGGAGTCGCCGATGTTCGTGGCGGGGCGCATCGCCTTCCTCTCCGACCACGAGGGCGTCGGCAACCTGTACTCCTGCCTGCCGGACGGCACGGACCTGCGGCGGCACACCGACCACGCCGACTTCTACGCCCGCAGCGCCGCGACCGACGGCACGCGCGTGGTCTACCAGTGCGCGGGTGAGGTGTGGCTGGTCGACGACCTCGGCCCGGGGTCGGTGCCGCACCGCGTCGCGGTCGACCTCGGCGGCCCGCGCGCCGGCCGGCGCCCGTACCAGGTCCCGGCCTCGGCGTACCTGGACGGGCTGGCCGTGGACCGCACCGGCCGCGCCAGCGCGGTGTGCGTGCGCGGCAGCCTGTACTGGCTCACCCACCGCGACGGGCCCGCGCGCACCATCTCCGACGTGCCCGGGTCGCGGGTCCGGCTGCCGGTCATGCTGGGCGACACCGGTCGGATCGCCTTCGTCACCGACGCCGAGGGCGAGGACGCCATCGAGATCGCCGCGCTGCCGGGCCGCCCCGCGGCGCTGGCCGCGGCCGACATCGCCGACGCCGACGACGCCGTCGCGCAGGCGTTGCGGTCCGTGGAGGAGGCGGAGGAGGAACCGGCGCAGGACCCGGCGTCCGCCGAGGGGCAGACGCTGCCACGGCCCCCGTGCCGCAGCGGCGGCACGCGGCTGGCGTGCGGGCTGCTCGGCCGCGTCCACGAACTGGTGCCCTCGCCCGACGGCCAGATCCTCGCCGTCGCCTCCCACGACGGGCGGCTGCTCATGGTCGACGCGGAGTCGGGCGTCGTGGCCGAGCTCGTCCGCTCCACCAACGGCCCCGTCCGTGACCTGGCCTTCTCCCCGGACTCCAACTGGATCGCCTGGTCCCACCCGGTCATCGGCCGTTCGCTGCGGAAGATCCGGATCGCCCGGCTCAGCCCGGACCCGGAGACCGGCAAGCACACCCTCATCGACGTCACCAACGGCCGTTTCGAGGACGAGCAGCCGGTCTTCACCCGCGACGGCCGCTACCTGGCCTTCCTGTCCTGGCGCGGCTTCGACCCGGTGTACGACGTGCACACCGGCGACCTGTCCTTCCCACTGGGCTGCCGCCCGCACCTGGTGCCGCTGCACTCGGCGACGCCCTCGCCCTTCGCGCTGCCGGTGGAGGGCCGCCCGCCGGGGGGCGGGCTGGACCCGACCGGCTTCGCCGAGGGGCCGCTGGCCGTGGAGGCGGCCGGGCTGCCGATGCGGGTGACGCCCTTCCCGGTGCCCGCCTCCAAGTACAGCTCGCTGGAGGCGGTGCGGGGCGGGCTGACCTGGCTGCGCTGGCCGATCTCCGGCGCGCTCGGCGAGACCTTCGTCAATCCGACCGACCCCTCCGCGCGCCCCACCCTGGAGTACTTCGGCCTGGCCAAGTCCAAGCGGGTCGAGCTGGTGCGGCACATGGACTGGTACCGGGTCAGCGGCGACGGCACGCAGCTGGTGGTCTTCGACGAGGGGGACCTGACCGTGGTCCCGGCGTACGAGCCGGGCGACCTGGACTCCACCGTGTACATCGACATGCGCCGGATACTGCACGAGGCGAACCCGCCCGCCGAGTGGCGGCAGGCGTTCGACGAGGCCGGGCGGATCATCCGCGACTACTTCTGGGCGCCGGACATGTGCGGCATCGACTGGCCGGCGATCCTCGACCAGTACCGTCCGCTGGTCGAACGGGTCGCCACCCCGGACGAGTTCGCCGACCTCCAGCGCGAGGTCCTGGGCGAACTGGGCACCTCGCACGCGTACGTGGCGCCCGCCCGCCGCAGCGAGGGGCCGCCGCACTACCAGCGGCCGATCGGGCTGCTCGGGATCAACTTCGTCCACACCAAGGACGGCCGGTGGGTGCTCGCGCGCATCCTGCCCGGCGAGTCCTCGGACTCCAGGGCCCGTTCGCCGCTGGCCGGCACCGGCGTCCTGGAGGGCGCGACGCTCACCCACGTCGACGGCCGTGCCGTCGACCCGGTCGCCGGACCCGGTCCGCTGCTGTCGGCCGCCGGCGGCACCACGGTGGAGCTGACCTTCACCCCGCCCGACGGCGGGCATCCGCGCCGGGTCGCGGTCGTGCCGCTGGTGGACGAACGGCCGCTGCGCTACCAGGACTGGGTGGCCAAACGACGCGCGGTCGTCCGGGCGTTGAGCGAGGGCAGGTGCGGCTACCTGCACATCCCCGACCTGGGGGGCTCGGGCTGGGCGCAGTTCAACCGCGACCTGCGCATCGAGATCGTCCATCCGGCGCTCATCGTCGACGTGCGCGGCAACGCGGGCGGCAACATCAGCGACCTGGTGGTGGAGAGCCTGACCCGCAAGATCCTCGGCTGGGACCACACCCGGCACGCGCAGCCGGTGAGTTACGCGGGCAACGCCCCGCGCGGGCCGATCGTCGCGCTGGCGGACGAGGCGACGGCCTCCGACGGCGACATGATCACCGCCACGTTCCGGCTGCTGGGCATCGGCCCGGTGGTGGGTCACCGCACCTGGGGCGGCGTGGTCGGCATGACCGGCCGGCACCGGCTGGGCGACGGCACGGTGATCACGGTGCCGATGAACGCCGCCTGGTTCGAGGCCTACGGCTGGTCGGTGGAGAACTACGGCGTGGAACCGGACATCCCGGTCATCCGCACCCCGCTGGACTGGGCGGAGGGCCGCCGCACCGACCTGGAGGTCGCCGTGCAGACGGCACTTGACCTGCTGGAGAAGCACCCGGCCTCCACACCGCCCGATCTGTCCGACCGCCCGGACCGGCGTCGGCCCCCGCTCCCCCCGCGTCCTTGAGTCCCTCCCCCGTCAGGGACGACGGAAGGGGCGCGCCCTGAACGGGCGCGCCCCTCCACGCTCACGCCTGGACCACGCGGGTCAGCTGTCCCGGTCCTGCCGCTCGTCGATCTCCTCCAGCGAGCGCTGGCGGTCGCCCTTGGGCATCGACTGCGGGGACGTCCTGGCCGGCTGGCCGTGGCCGGGCTCGCGGTGCTGCTGCTTGCCCTGCTGGCGCATCGGCTCGCCTGCCGGGCCCTGAGCGCGCTCGCGGGTCTGGCCGATGCGCTCCTGGGACTGGGGCTGAGCCTGCGGGCGGTTCTGCTGCCCGGCCTTGTTTCGCGTGGGGTCGTTCTTGCCCATGATCACTCCTTCGTGATGTATGGAATGGGCCTCGACCAGGCTGACACGGCCGGACACAGTACGCACTTCGGACGAACGCGTTCCGTGAACGGCGCTGGTCAGACGGGCCTTTCCGACCGGGCCCGCTCGTCCGCGGCGCCGCCGCGGCCGACGAGTCCGTGCCGGATGCCGCCCGCGGCGGCGATCCTCGGCTCCAGGCGGCGCATTTCGTGCCGCCCCAGGGCACCCCCGATCAGGCCCGGCAAGTACCCGCGCACGGACTGCATTCCACGCAGCCACCACTGGGCGTAGACGTGCGGCGAGCGGCGGGCGATCCCGTCCGCGATGCGCTCGACCGCCGGCTCCAGCGGGTAGGTGCGGTTGGCCGGCCAGGGCAGCCGTGCGCGGGCCTCGCGCATCACGTCGTCCTCGTCGGCGCCGCGCACCATGTCGGTGTCGGTCCAGCTCAGGTACCCCACACCGACCTTGACGCCCTTGACGCCGACTTCGGCGCGCAGGCAGTGCGCGAAGGACTCGACCCCCGCCTTGCTCGCGCAGTACGCGGTCATCAGCGGCGCCGGGGTGATCGCGGCGAGCGAGGCGATCTGCAGCAGGTAGCCGCGCGAGGCGAGCAGGGCGGGCAGGAACGCGCGGGCGGTGACCACGCTGCCGAGCAGGTTGACCTGGATGACGCGTTCGAAGTCGGCGGGGTCCACGTCCAGGAACGGACCGCCGGTCGCCACACCGGCGTTGGCGACCACGACGTCGACGCGGCCGTAGCGCTCCACGACCTCCCCGGCCACGCGGGCCATGGCCTCCCGGTCGGTGACGTCGGCCGTCCAGTACCCGGTGTCGGGGCCGATCTCCGCTGCGACGCGCTTCAGTTCGTCCGGCTCCAGCCCCACCAGCGCCAACCGGGCGCCGCGCGCGGCGAGTTTGCGGGCCAGCAGCGCCCCCACCCCACGGGCGGCGCCGGTCACCACCGCGACCTGCCCGTTCAGCGACCTGCTCATGCCGTCTCCTCCTTGACCTGGGCCCCGGGCCGCAGGTGGTCCTCGACGAGGGTGCGTACGACGCCCGCCACCGCGGCCGGTGCCTCCAGCGGCGTCATGTGGCCGAGGCCCGGCAGTTCGGTGAGCCCGGCGAACCGGGAGAGCCGGGCGGCCATGCCGTGCGCGTGCGCGGGCGGGGTGAGCTTGTCGGCGCCGCCCACGAGCACGGCGGTGGGCGCGCGCAGCGCGGAGACGCCCGCGTCCAGGTCGAGCCCGGCCAGCACCCGGCCCCACGCCGCGCGCTGCCGGCGCCCGCAGGCGTGCACGATGCGGGCGGTGGCGGCCACCAGCTCCTTGCTCGACGCCGCTCCCAGGATCCCGTACTTGAGCGCGGCCCGGGTCACCGCGGACTGCGGGCCGAGCGGCGCCGAACTGACCAGCAGGAAGCGGTGAAAGGCGTCGCGCACCCGCTTGCTGCGCACCCGCGGGGGCAGCACCGCCGCCTCGGCGAGCAGCCGCCCGCTGCCGGTGCTGGCCAGCAGTACCGCGGCCGTGCGGGTCTGCACGGCGGCGCGGTTGCCGGCCGCCATCGCGGTCATCCCGCCCATGGAGTGGCCGACCAGCACCACCTTCTCGTCGCCCTCGACGACGGACTCCAGGACCGCGGTGAGGTCGTCGGCGAGCGCGCCGGTGCCGTAGCCGCCGCGGCGCGGGGTCCCGCTGGCTCCGTGGCCGCGCTGGTCGTACGCCACGACCCGGTACTCCCCGGCGAGTTCGTGGATGAGCGGGGCCCAGAAGAGGGTCCTGCACGTCCAGCCGTGGATCAGCACCACGGTGGGCGCGGTGCCGGCCTCGGGGCCGTACTCCTCCACGTGGATCGAGGTGCCGTCCGCGGACCGCACGGAGTGCGTGCGGCGGGCGGCCGGGAGGTCGAAGACGGACGCGGTCACGAGGCAACCTCCACGCGCTCCGGGTGCTCCCCGGGGGCACCGGCGGGCACGGTCTCGTACTCCTGCAGTTCCAGCCGGCGCGTGGCGCGCCGGAACTCCGCGGTCGTCCCGGGCCAGACGGTGGTGTTGCGGCCCTGGTCGTCCAGGTACCAGCTGACGCAGCCCCCGGTGTTCCAGACCGTGCGCGCCATGCGGCGCTGCAGTTCCTCGTTCCAGGACCGCACGGCCTCCGGGCGGGCGTCGAGCGCGGCGGCGCCGGTGGTGTCCAGGGCGCGCAGGTACGCGGCGACGTAGTTCAGCGAGGACTCGATCATCAGGATCATCGAGCTGTTCCCGAGACCCGTGTTGGGTCCGATGACGAACAGCAGGTTGGGGAACCCGTCGACGGTGCAGCCGCGCAGCGCGGCCATGCCGTCCTTCCAGTGCTCGGTCAGCGAGCGGCCGTCGGCGCCGAACACCCGATCGCCGATGGGCATGTCGGTGACGTGGAAGCCGGTGCCGAACACGATGACGTCGGCCTCGCGCTCGGTGCCGTCGGCCATGACGAGGGTCGAGCCGCGCACCTCCTTCAGCGCGGAGGCGACGACCTCGGTGTTGGGCCGCGCGAGCGCCGGGTAGTAGTCGTTGGACAGCAGGATGCGCTTGCAGCCGATCCGGTAGTCGGGGGTCAGCTTGGCCCGCAGCGCCGGGTCCTTGACGGCCTTGCGCAGGTGCGCGGCCGCCATGGCCTGGGCGCCGCGCATCATCGCCGGGCGCTTGGTGAACGCGCCGACCTGGAACTCGCGGATCAGCCAGAGCAGTCCGCGCCGCGCCCTGGCGGTGGCCGGCACCTTGCCGTGCAGCCACTGCTCGGCCCGGCTGATCCCGCGGTCCATGCGCGGCATCACCCACGGGGGCGTCCGCTGCACCACGGTCAGGCGCTCCACCTCGGGCTGGATCGCGGGCACGATCTGGATGGCCGAGGCCCCGGTGCCGACCATGGCGACCCGCTTGCCCTTGAGGTCGAAGTTGTGGTCCCACTGCGAGGAGTGGAAGACCTTCCCCGGGAAGGCGTCGAGACCGGGGACGTCCGGCAGCTTGGGGTCGGACAGCGGCCCGGTGGCCGAGACCACGACGTCGGCGGTGAGTTCGCCGCGGGAGGTGGTGATGCGCCAGTGCCGGGCGCCGGCCTCCCAGCGGGCCTCGGTGACCTCCGTGCCGAGGCGCAGGTGCGGGCGGAGGCCGAAGGTGTCCGCGACCCGTTCCAGGTAGGCCCGGATGTGCGGCTGGCCGGAGAAGGTGCGCGGCCACTGCGGGTTCGGCGCGAAGGAGAACGAGTACAGGTGCGAGGGCACGTCGCAGGCGCACCCCGGGTAGCTGTTGTCCCGCCACGTCCCGCCGACGGAGTCCCGGCGCTCCAGGACGACGAAGTCGGTGATCCCCTCGCGTCGCAGCCGTACGGCGGCGCCGAGTCCGCCGAACCCCGATCCGATCACCGCAACCCGCACGTGTTCGCTGTGTCCGGCCATACCGCCGCCTCTCGGTGCCGCCCCTTGCCGAATCGCGCCAGTGTTCACTGGCGCGGTTCGGAGCGTAGACCAGAAGGCGTTACCAGCGGTAGAGGGCGGGCGGCGCGACGTGACGCGCGCACCGCATAGGCTGATCGGCGTGGCGACGCACGAGCGCGAGTACCGGATGGACGAGTTGGCCGAAGCGGCCGGGGTCCCGGTGCGTACCGTCCGCTTCTACCGGGAGCGCAAGCTGCTCCCGGCGCCGCGCCGCGAGGGCCGCATCACCTGGTACAACGACCACCACCTGGCCCGGCTGCGGACCATCACGGCCCTGCTGGAGCGGGGCCACACCCTCGGCGGCATCGCCGAGCTGATGGACGCCTGGGAGAGCGGCCGCCGCGACGTCGGCGAACTGCTCGGCCTGGACCCGGGACTGCCCACCCGCTGGTCGGAGGAGGAGCCGCTGCGGCTCACCCCGGAGGGCCTCGCCGACCACTACGGCGACCAGGCCACCGCGGAGAACCTGGCCACCGCCCTGGACATCGGCTACCTCGCCGTGGACGGCGACGACGTCGTCCACGTCAGCCGCCGGCTGCTGGAGGCCTCGGCCGCACTGGTCCGGGAGGGCGTCCCGCTCGCCGAGGTGCTCGCCGCGGGCCGCGCCATGCGGGGCCGCATGGACCTGCTCGCCGAGCTCTTCGTCGAGCTGGCCCGCACCTACGTCCTGCCGGACGCGGAGGCCGACCTGCAGTCCGGCGACACCACCCGGCTGAGCGAGGCGATCGCCCGGCTGCGCCCCCTGGTGCAGGCCGTCGTCGAGGCGGAGCTCGCCCTGGCGATCGACCGCAGGCTGCGCGAGGAGCTCAAGCGGTAGCGGACGCCCGCGCATAGCCCGTACGGGCGTGTGGCCGGGCGGCACCGGCGGGCCCGCGCGAGGGTGGAGCCATGGCCGTCACCGTCCCCACCGCCGGCCGGCCGCCCGCCCTGAGCCGCCGCCAGACCAACGTCGTCTTCGTGACGATCGTGCTCGGCCTGCTGCTGGCGGCCCTGGACCAGACGATCGTCTCCACCGCGCTCCCGACGATCGTCGCGGACCTCGGCGGTGCCGGGCACATGGCCTGGGTGGTCACGGCCTACCTGCTGGCGGAGACCGTCTCCACCGTGCTGGTCGGCAAGTTCGGCGACCTGTTCGGCCGCAAGGTCGTCTTCCAGGTCAGCGCGGTCGTCTTCGTCGCCGGCTCGGTCTTCGC
>NZ_JBEXSX010000029.1:0-105297 GCF_040613835.1 Streptomyces sp. NPDC006207
TCACCGAGGACGACTCCCCGCAGGCGCTGGCCCACGCCCGCGAGCAGTGCCGCTGGTTCGGCGGCATGGTCGGCAACCACGTCGCCGACCTGGTGGCCCGGTACGGCGAACACTCCGCCTCCGTGCCCGACGAACTCACCGACTACATCAAGGCCCGTCAGGGGTACGACTACTCCCACCACGGCCGTTCGGGGAACCCCGACACCACGTTCGTCCCCGACGAGATCGTCGACCGCTTCTGCCTCCTGGGCACCGCCGAGCGGCACATCGAGAAGCTGCGCGCCCTGAAGGCCCTCGGCGTCGACCAGTTCGCGGTCTACGACATGCACGACGCCAAGGAGTCCACCATCGACGCCTACGGCTCCACCGTCATCCCCGCACTGCGCGGCTGAGGGGGGAGCAGCGCACCCATGCCGGCCCCCACGCCGCCCGACCAGATCACGCACCCCGACGGCCGCGTCGAGCTCCGCCTCGACGCGGCCGTGCCGCACGGTCCGTACGCCAACGAGGACCTGCTGCCGATCCCCGTCGCCAAACGGCACTGGACCACCTACAACTTCACCGCGCTGTGGATCGGGATGGCGCACAACATCCCGTCGTGGACGCTCGCCTCCGGCCTGGTGGCCCTCGGCATGGACTGGAAGCAGGCGGTGTTCACCATCGCCCTGGCCAACGTCATCGTGCTCGCGCCGATGCTGCTCACCGGCCACGCGGGCCCCAAGTACGGCATCCCCTTCCCGGTGCTGGCCCGTTCCTCCTTCGGGGTGCGCGGGGCCAACCTCCCGGCGATGCTGCGCGCCGCCGTGGCCTGCGCCTGGTTCGGCATCCAGACCTGGATCGGCGGCCAGGGCATCTTCGTCCTCCTCGGCAAGATCTGGGGCGGCTGGGCGGGCGCCGCGCACGTGGCGGGCTACCCGTGGACGCTGTGGGTCTGCTTCCTCGCCTTCTGGGCGCTGGAACTCGCGATCATCTACCGGGGCATGGAGACGCTCCGCCGCTTCGAGAACTGGGCCGCGCCCTTCGTCCTCGTCGGCGCCGTCGTCCTGCTGGTCTGGATCACCAACAAGGCGGGCGGCCTCGGCCACCTGCTGGACCAGCCCTCCGCCCTCGGCTGGGGCGGGGACTTCTGGAAGGTCTTCTTCCCCGCCCTCATGGGCATGATCGGCTTCTGGTCGACCCTCTCCCTCAACATCCCCGACTTCACCCGTTTCGGGGCCGGGCAGCGCGCCCAGGTCTGGGGCCAGTCGCTCGGGCTGCCGACCACGATGACCTTCTTCGCCGTCCTGTCGGTGCTGGTCACCTCCGGCTCCCAGGCGGTCTATGGCGAGGCCATCTGGGACCCGGTCGAACTGGCCGGCAAGACCGACAACGTCATCGGCCTGCTGTACGCCCTGGTCACGGTGCTGGTGGCCACCATCAGCGTCAACATCGCGGCCAACGTGGTCTCCCCGGCGTACGACCTGTCCAACCTCGCGCCCCGGCACGTCGACTTCCGCACCGGCGCGCTGATCACCGGCGTCGTGGGGGTGCTGATCTTCCCCTGGAAACTGACCTCCACCCCCGAGCTGTACATCTTCACCTGGCTGGGCGTGGTCGGAGGTGTCCTCGGCACCGTGGCCGGCGTCCTCATCGCCGACTACTGGGTCGTCCGGCGCACCCACTTGGCGCTGCCCGAGCTGTACGAGGCAGGTGGCGGCCGTTACTGGTACCACCGCGGCTGGAACTGGCGGGCGGTGCTCGCCCTCGTCGTGGGCGGCCTGCTGGCGGTCGGCGGCTCGTACTCCACCGTCGACGCCGAGGGCCGCAAGCAGGGCCCGTTTCCCGTCGACGGCCTGATCCCGCTGCTGAAGCCGCTCGCGGACTACGGCTGGGCGGTCGGCCTGGTCAGCTCGTTCGTGCTGTACAGCGCCCTGATGCGGAAGGCGGGCCCCGCCGCACGGACGGCGTGAACCCGCCAAAGCCACCACGGGTGCGCGGCGCCGCGGACGATCTGGTCTGATGGAGGAGTGATCGATGACGCACTCTTCAAGGCGGTCGAGGACACGGTGCGCGCGACCGCCGAGGCGGAGGTCGTGCCGCGCTGGCGCCGGCTGAGCGCAACCGACATCAGCCACAAGACCGGACCGGGCGACCTGGTCACCGTCGCCGACCGCGAGGCGGAGCTGCGGCTCGCCGAGGAACTGCCGGCGTTGCTGCCCGGTTCGGTCGTGGTGGGGGAGGAGGCCGTGCACGCCGACCCGGGCGTCCTGCGCCGCATCGGCGGGGACGACCCGGTGTGGATCGTCGACCCCGTCGACGGCACCGCCAACTTCGTCGCGGGCAGGCCCGAGTTCGCCACGCTCGTCGCGCTCGCCCGCGGCGGCGAGGTGCACGCCTCCTGGACGTACGTGCCGAGGCTGGCCCTCATGGCCACCGCCCGACGCGGCGGGGGCGCCCTGCTCAACGGCGAGCCGATCCGCACCGCCCGCGACTCCGGCGGGTCCGCGCTCACCGTCGCCACCTCGCAGTTCGCCTTCCTCGACGAACAGGAGCGGCGCCGGTTCGAGGGGCTCGGCACCGACGGCGTCGAGTCCCGTCAGTGCACCTGCGCAGGGCTGGACTACCTGGAGGTCGCCCGGGGCGCCATCGACGCCGTCGCCTTCACCTGGGAGTCGCCCTGGGACCACGCGGCCGGACTGCTGCTGGTCACCGAGGCCGGCGGCGCCAGCATCACCGCGGAGGGCGTGCCCTTCCGCATCGGCGGCGGCAACGCCTTCCCCTTCTCCGTGGCGCGCGACGAGGCGACCGCGCGACGGGTCGTCGACCTCATGGCAGGTGACCGATGAGCAGGGCACACGTCACGGACGTCATCGTCGTCGGAGCCGGGCCCAACGGCCTGACCGCCGCGGTCGAACTCGCCCGCGCCGGGCACTCCGTGGAGCTCTTCGAGGCCGGCGACCAGGTCGGCGGCGGCGCGCGCACCGAGGAGCTGACCCTGCCGGGCTTCCGCCACGACCCGTGCTCGGCCGTGCACCCGCTCGGCGCCGGCTCGCCCGCGTTCAACGCGATGCCGCTCGCCGACCACGGCCTGCGGTGGCTCCACCCCGAGCTGCCGCTCGCGCACCCCTTCGACGACGGCACCGCGGCGGTGCTGGACCGCACCGTCGGCGCGACCGCCGCCTCGCTCGGACCGCGCGACGCGGGCACCTACCGCAGGCTCCTGGCCCCGTACGTCGGCCGCTGGAAGACCCTCGCCCACGACTTCCTGCGCCCCCAGTGGCGGGGACTGCCCCGCGACCCGCTGCGCTTCGCGAGCTTCGGGCTGACCGGGCTGCCGCCGGTGTCCGTGCTCGCCCGGCTGTTCCGCGACGAGAAGGCCCGCGGGCTGCTGGCCGGTCTCGCCGCCCACGCGATCGCCCCGCTGACCAGCCCGCTCACCGGTGCGACGGCGCTGATGTTCGCCGTCTCCGGCCACGAGGTCGGCTGGCCGGTCCCGCGCGGCGGCTCGCAGTCGCTCGCCGACGCCCTCGCGTCCTACCTGCGGCTGCTTGGCGGCACCGTCCACACCGGCGTCATGGTCCGCAAGCTCGACGAGCTGCCGCCGGCGCGCGCGTACGTCTTCGACACCTCGCCGACCGCGCTGGCGCGCATCGCCGGGCTCGGCGACGCGTACCGGAACTACCGCTACGGACCCGCGGTCTGGAAGGTCGACTACGCCCTGGACGGCCCCGTGCCCTGGACCGCGGCAGAGGCCCGCCGGGCCGGCACCGTGCACATCGGGCCGAGCTTCGGCGAGATCGGCGACGCGCTGAACCGGGCGGTACGCGGCCGCCCGCCGCAGACCCCGTTCCTCATCACCGCCCAGCCCACCGTCGTCGACCCCGGGCGGGCGCCCGAGGGCAAGCACGTCTTCTGGGCGTACGGGCACGTGCCCAACGGCTTTCGGGGCGACGCCACCGAGGCCGTCGAGCGGCAGATCGAGCGCTTCGCCCCCGGCTTCCGGGACCTCGTCCTTGCCCGGGCGGTCAGCGGACCGGCCGAACTCGCCGCCCGCAACGCCAACTACGTCGGCGGTGACATCGCCAGCGGGGCCTTCGCCGGCCTCCAGACGGCCTTCCGCCCCAAGCTGCAGTGGAACCCGTACACCACCTCGCGCCCCGGGGTCTTCCTCTGCTCCTCCGCCAGCCCGCCCGGCCCGGGGGTCCACGGCATGTCCGGCCACCACGCGGCCCGCGCCGTGCGCCGCCACCTGGAGGGGACCGCCCGCCGGTAGCCCGGTAGCCCGGTAGCCCGGTAGCCCGGTAGCCCGGTAGCCCGGTAGCGCCCGCCCCGTCGGCCGCGGCCGGCGGGGCAGCGACTAGCATCGAAGGCATGGAGCAGCGCGTATTGGGCAGGACGGGCCGCAAGGTGTCCGTCGTGGGTCTCGGCACCTGGCAGCTGGGCGCCGACTGGGGCGAGGTCCGCGAGGAGGACGCACTCGCCGTCCTGGACGCGGCCGTGGCGGAGGGCGTGACCCTCTTCGACACGGCGGACGTCTACGGCGACGGACGCAGCGAGCAGCTGATCGGGCGCTACCTCCGGGAGCGCCCGGACGCCGGGATCTTCGTCGCCACGAAGATGGGCCGCCGGGTCGCCCAGGTCCCCGAGAACTACGTCCTGGACAACTTCCGCGCCTGGAACGACCGGTCCCGGGCCAACCTCGGCGTCGACACCCTCGACCTGGTGCAGCTGCACTGCCCGCCGACCGCCGTCTACTCCTCGGACGCGGTCTTCGACGCCCTCGACACCCTCGTCGAGGAGGAGCGCATCGCGGCCTACGCCGTCAGCGTCGAGACCTGCGAGGAGGCGCTGACCGCGATCGCCCGGCCGGGCGTCGCGAGCGTGCAGATCATCCTCAACGCCTTCCGCCTCAAGCCTCTGGAGCAGGTCCTGCCGGCCGCCGCCGAGGCCGGGGTGGGCATCATCGCCCGCGTGCCCCTCGCCTCCGGCCTGCTGTCCGGCCGCTACACCAAGGACACGGTCTTCCCGGCCGACGACCACCGCACCTACAACCGGCACGGCGAGTCCTTCGACCAGGGCGAGACCTTCTCCGGCGTCGACTACGCGACCGGCCTGGAGGCCGCCGCCGAGTTCACCGCCCTCTCCCCGCAGGGCGCGACCCCGGCCCAGACGGCGCTCCGCTGGATCATCCAGCAGCCCGGCGTCACCACCGTGATCCCCGGCGCCCGCTCCGTCGAGCAGGCCCGCGCCAACGCCGAGGCCGCGGCCCTGCCGCCGCTGCCGCAGAGCACGCTGGACGCCGTGCGGGACCTGTACGACCGGCGCATCCGCGCCCAGGTCCACCACCGCTGGTGACCGCCGCGGCGAACCTGCCCTGAGCCGTGCCCCCGGACGATCCGTCCGGGGGCACGCGCGTCACCCCGCGGCGGCCTCGCGGGCGATCCCGTCCAGGAGCGCGGGCAGCGAGCTCCCGATCGGCTCGCGCACCAGCTCGTCCGCGATCACGTCGTACGGCGTCGGCTCGGCGTTGACGATCACCAGCCGCGCCCCGTGCTCCGCCGCGATCCCGGCGAGCGACGCCGCAGGCTGCACCTGCAGGCTGGTGCCGACCGCGATGAAGACCGTGCAGCCCTTGGCGATGGCCATCGCGTTGCCCAGCACCACCGGATCCAGCCGCTGCCCGAACATGACGGTCGCCGACTTCAGGATCCCGCCGCACTTTCCGCACGCCGGGTCCGGCTCGCCCGCCCGGACCCGCGCCAGCGCCTGGTCCATCGGCGCCCGGTCGTGGCACCGCGTGCACACGACGGCGCGGGCCGTGCCGTGCAGCTCCAGCACCTTGCGCTCGGGCAGCCCCGCCATCTGGTGCAGCCCGTCGACGTTCTGCGTGATCACGCGCACCGCCACGCCCGACCGCTCCAGCCGGACGATCGCGTCATGCCCCGCGTTGGGCCGAGCCTCCAGCGTCGGGCTCTCCATGCGCATCCGCCACGACCTGCGGCGCACATCGGGATCGGCCATGTAGTGCTCGTACGTCACGAGCTTCTCCGCCTCCGGATCGCGCCGCCACAGCCCGTTCGGACCGCGGTAGTCCGGGATGCCGGAGTCGGTGGAGATACCTGCGCCACTGAGGACGGCTACGAGAGGCCTGGCCATGCGCCGAGGGTAGGACGGCTGGCGGCCCGGCGCGAACGTATATCGGGGGTGCCGCTCGCCCACCGGCCACACCCGCGTTCACCTGCGATTTTGTCTCGACTAACAGCGGTCGTGAACAGTCTCGTACCACTGGACCAAGCAGGGAAAGGTGACCATGAAGCAGTCAGCAGAGGTCTTGCGGGCCCCCCGATCCTTGAGCATCCGCCGGGGGAACTCCCTTGAGTTCGTCGAGTCGCACCCGAGTGAGCCGGGCAAGGGCGTCAGGGTGGCGCATTTCCTCGGCCCGGACAGCGGCGCCAGCCACTTGTCGATCGCGATCGTCGAACTCGAGCCCGGTGGCCAGGTCATCGGTCACCGGCACCCGTTCGAGGAGTCGTTCTTCGTCCTGGAGGGCAACCCGCTGCTCGCGGTGGCCGACCACCGGTACGCCCTGCGTCCCCATGACTTCGGCCTCGTGCCCTACGCCGTCGGTCACGCGTGGAGCAACCCCACGGATCAGCGCGTGCGCATGTTGCGTGTGCACGCTCCCCAGCCGCGCCCCATCGACGGCAGGGGGACGTGGGGGGTGTTCGAAGCGCCTGAGACCCGGGTGCCGACGCAGGGCGTGGCCGTCGACGAACTCGACCCGGCCAAGCCGTACGTCGGTCACTTCGATCAGACGGACATGGCGCCGCCCGGGTCGATCTCCATGCCCGGCTACCACGGGGCGAACGTGCAGAACGTCCAGATCCGCATGATGGTGGACGACCTCCTCGGGGCGCGCCACCACGCGATGTTCATCGTGCAGTTCACCCCGGGCGTGGTGGACAACGCCCCGCTCAAGACGGCGAAGGAGCACTTCCATCCGTTCGAGGAGATCTACTACCTGATCTCCGGACAGACGCGGTCCTTCTGTGACGGTGAGCAGGACCTGGCCGGGGTCGGCGACCTCGTCTTCGCGCCCGTCGGCGCGTCGCACGGATTCGCGGCCCTCGGCACGGAGCCTCTGTGCTGGATCGAGGTGCAGTCGCCGATGCCGCCGGCGAGCGGCGGGTTCACCTTCCACAACGACTGGGCGCAGCACACCAACATCGGTTGATCCGCTCGTCCGGCGCCGGGACCCGCGCGTTTCCGCCCGGGGTCAGCCCAGCGCCGCGCGGACGTCCGCGACGAGGGCGGCGGCGTCCTCCACCGCCGTGACCGGGTCGCCGAGGCCGGACAGCACCGCTTCGGCGCGGGACCGGAAGCCGGGCGGGGTGTCGGGGAGGGCGCCCGCGGCGGCGAGGGCGCCCTTCTCGTTGAGGCACCACACGCGGTGGTGGGCGTGGAGCGACTGCGTCAGCACCCCGACCGCCCGTGAAAGGCACAGGGCGGCGTGCAGGACGTCCCCGCCACCCGCGGACTTGCGGGCGTTCACGACCAGGAAGTCCGCCTCCCAGGAGGCCCCGACGAGGGCCTCGCGCAGCGGCTCCGGGTAGACCAGCGTCCGCTCGCGCAGCGCGGTCAGCTCACCCGCCGGGTCGGCCAGGACGCGGCCGAGGGCGACCTCACCGGCGTACACGGGGGACCAGAAGCCCAGCGGATGGCCGGCCTGGACACCGACCTCGTAGCGGCCGGCGCGGCAGTCGTCCCACACCCGCCCCACCCGGTCCAGGTCCCGCAGGATCCAGTCGACCTGGACGCCGTCGACGCGCAGCCACGCCCCGCCGTTCACCCAGGGACCCCAGCCGCCGGGGCCGGCGATCTCCACCGGTGTGCCCGTCGCCTCGTCGGCGAGCGCGGCGAGCGCCGCCAGGTCCGGTTCGCCCCGGTAGTACACGCCGAGGTCCCAGTCGGAGTCGGGGCGGTGCGTTCCGCGCGCCCGGCTGCCGCCCAGCATCACCGCGACCACACCGGGGACCCGGGCGAGCGACCGTGCCATGGAGGAGACTGGGGGTACGTGTTCGCGCTCGTGGGGCATCGTGCGAGTGTAGGTGCACCCCCGGCGCGAGGAGTACGGAATTGTTCACGACCCGGCCCACCCTCCAAGGCACCTTCGGCATGGCCTCCTCCACGCACTGGCTCGCCTCGCAGTCGGCGATGGCCGTGCTGGAGAGCGGCGGCAACGCCTATGACGCGGCGGTGGCCGCCGGGTTCGTCCTGCACGTGGTGGAGCCGCACCTCAACGGGCCCGCGGGCGAGGTGCCGATCATCGTCGCGCCCGCCGGCGGTCCGGTGCGCGTGCTCTGCGGCCAGGGCCCCGCCCCGGCCGGGGCGAGCGTCGACCACTACCGAGCGCTGGGCCTGGACTTCGTCCCCGGCACCGGTCCGCTCGCGGCCGCCGTGCCCGGTGCGTTCGACGCCTGGATGGTGCTGCTGCGCGACCACGGCACGAAGCCGCTCGCGGACGTGCTCTCCTACGCCATCGGCTACGCCGAGCACGGCCACCCCGCGGTGGAGGCGGTCGGCGCCACGGTCGGCTCCGTCCAGGCGCTGTTCGAGACGGAGTGGACGACCTCGGCCGAGCTGTACCTGGCCGGCGGCCGCCCGCCCCGGCCGGGAGACCTGCTGCGCAACCCCGACCTCGCCGCCACCTGGCGGCGGTTGCTGCGGGAGGCGGAGGCCGCCGGCAGCGACCGGGAGGCGCAGATCGAGGCGGCCCGGCGGGTGTGGCGCGAGGGCTTCATCGGCGAGGCGCTGGCCACCTTCGCCGCCCGTCCCGCGATGGACACCACGGGGGAGCGGCACGCCTCCACCCTGACCGGGGACGACCTCGTCGCGTACGAGGCGCACCACGAGGACCCGGTGACCTTCGACTGGAACGGCTGGACGGTCTGCAAGGCGGGACCGTGGAGCCAGGGCCCGGCTTTCCTGCAGCAATTGGCCCTGCTGCCGCCGGATCCCGCGGAACTGGAGTACGGCTCCGTCGACTACGTGCACACCCTGGTCGAGGGCACCAAGCTGGCGATGGCCGACCGCGAGGCCTGGTACGGCGACGCCCAGGACGACGTCCCCCTCGCCGAACTGCTGTCACCCGCCTACAACGACGCACGGCGCGCCCTGGTCGACCAGGCGAGGGCTTCCCACGAGCTGCGCCCCGGCAGCCCGCGCGGCCGTACTCCGCGGCTGCCGCACTTCCCGCTCCACGACGCCGCCGCGGCAACGGGATTCGACGCCATGGGCGTCGGCGAGCCGACCGTCGCCCACAACGGCGCGACCCGCGGCGACACGTGCCACCTCGACGTCGTCGACCGCTGGGGCAACATGGTCGCCGCCACCCCCAGCGGCGGCTGGCTCCAGTCCAACCCGGTGGTCCCCGGGCTCGGCTTCCCGCTCGGCACCCGCCTGCAGATGACCTGGCTGGAGCCCGGGCTGCCGAACTCCCTCACCCCGGGCCGCCGTCCGCGCACCACGCTCACCCCGTCGCTCGCGCTGCGCGACGGCGTGCCGGTGATGGCCTTCGGCACCCCCGGCGGCGACCAGCAGGACCAGTGGTCGCTGCACTTCTTCCTGGGCGTCGCCCTGCGCGCCCCCGTCCGCGGCGGCCTCGACCTCCAGGGCGCCATCGACGCGCCCAACTGGCACAACGACAGCTTCCCGAGCTCCTTCCACCCCCGGGAGATGCGGCCCGGCAGCCTCACCGTGGAGAGCCGCTTCGAGGAGTCCGTCATCGCCGGGCTCCGCAGCCGCGGCCACGACGTCACCGTTGCCGCCCCCTGGTCCGAGGGCCGCCTGTGCGCGGTGGCCCGCGACCCGGAGACCGGCGTCCTGTCCTCCGCGGCCAACCCCCGCGGCATGCAGGGTTACGCGGTGGGCCGCTGACCCGCCGCCCGGGCAGGCGCCGGCCGCCGGCACGGCCGGCAGGGCGGCGCGGACCTGTGGTGGAGGCCGGTGGCGGGACTGCTCCTCGGTCTCCGGGGGCGTTGCCATGCGCCGGGCGGACAGCCCCGTGGCCCGCGACCCGGAGACCGGTGCGGCCGACCCCCGCGGCATGCGGGGTTACGCGGTGGGCCGCTGACCGACCACCGGGGGGCGGCCGTTGACCAGTTCGACGGGGCAGGCGCCGTCCGCCTGTGCGGCCAGGGCGGCGCGGACACGGCGGTAGAGGCCGGGGGAGAGGTACTCCTCGGCCTCCTCGGGCGTCGCCATCCGCCAGGCGGACAGTTCCTCCTCCTGCAGCACGATCGCGCCGAGCGCGGCCTCGCCGAGCACGCCGCCGTCGTACAGGTAGGAGGTCAGCGGCGGGCGGCCCGGCCACTGCACCCAGTCGACGGCGAGCAGGGCGCCCGGCTCGACGTCCAGACCGACCTCCTCCAGGGTCTCCCGGCGCGCCGCCTCGCGGGGGGTCTCCCCGTCGGCCGACTCGATGGTGCCGCCGGGCAGCACCCACTTGCCGTCCTGGCGGTAGGTGGTCTCGGCGATCAGGATCCGGCCGTCGCCGTCGCGGAAGAGCGTGCTGGCCCCGGCGAGGATCTTCGGCAGGCTGTCGATGTAGGCGTCGAAATCGGTGGTCGTCACGAGCCCCAACCTACGGGTTCGCGACCCTCGACGGCGGCGGCCACCTGCGCCGGGTCCAGGCTTCCGGGGGCGCGGCGGTCGCGTGCCGCACGGTTCGCGAGCCGTCGCAGCGTCTCGTTGACCGGGACGGGTATCCCGTGGAGCCGTCCCAGCAACACGATCTCGCCGTTGAGCCAGTCCGCCTCGACGCTCCCGGTGCCCCGGGTCAGGCTCTGCCAGGACGAGCCGCCGCCCCGGGCGAAGCCGTCGACCGGTCGCAGGCTCACCCGGTCGCCGCGGACCGCCGCCTGCTCCTCCTCGCCCGCGTACGGGATGCCGGCCGCGTCGAGCACCTGGGCGCCCTCGGCCCGCGCCCGCTTGACGAGGCCGGCGGCCGTGTCGTCCCAGCCGCCGCAGAGCGCCTCGACCGCGTTGCCGAGGTTCGACAGCAGCTTGGCGTACTTCCAGCGCATCACGTCGGCCACGACCGGGGCGGCGAACGAGGACTTCTCCAGGTCCGCGGAGACGGCCCGCGCGAGCCCGTCCGTTCCGTGCGGGTAGCGGCCCAGGTGGAGGATGCCGGTGAGCGGACCGCAGGGGGCGACCACCTCGCCGGGCTCCAGGTGGGTCGACGGCAGCCACACGCACATGCCGTACACGTCGCGGAAGCGGCGCAGCGCCATGCGTTCGTTGGCGACGCCGTTCTGGGCGCAGACCAGCGGCAGGTGGTCCGCGACCGGGGCCCAGGCAGCGAGCGCGGCCTCCGTGTCCTGCGTCTTCACGGCGAGCACCAGCACGTCGTCCTCGCGCAGCGTCAGCCCCTCCGGGCCGCCGGCCACCGGGACGGGCAGCGACAGCGTCCCGTCCGGCGTCCGCAGCGTCAGCCCACGCTCGCGCAGCGCCTCCAGGTGCGCTCCCCGCGCGACCAGGACGACCTCGTGACCGCTCTCGTACAGCCGGCCGCCGATCGTCGCGCCGACCGCGCCCGCTCCCACAACGATGTATCGCACACGCGGACCCTACGGCACGAGCAGCGCCGTGCGACGGGCGAGTTCGCTGATCGCCACGCCGTCGAAGCCGAACACCGCGCTGCGCACCCGGTCCTCCAGCGGTTCGGTCCACTGCGGCGGGATCGCCGCTGCGCCGCAGAACACCCCGGCCACCGAACCGGCGGTCGCGCCGCCGGAGTCGGTGTCCAGACCGCCGCGCACGGTCAGCGCGATCGTGGCGGTGAAGTCGCCCGCGCCGTACAGCAGCCCGGCGGTGACGAGCGCGGCGTTGGGGACGGCGTGGATCCAGTGCAGCCCGCGCGTCTCCTCGTCCAGCTCCGCCATCGTGCCGGCCCAGTCCAGCCCCGCCGCGTGCAGCGCCATCGTCCGGCGCACCGTGCGGGCCAGCCGGCAGCCCGGCGGGACGTGCTGCAGCGCCGACTCCAGCGCGGCCCGGGCGTCGGGCGCGGTGAACGCCGCCGCGATCAGCGCCGCGGCCCACATCGCGCCGTACACCCCGTTCCCCGTGTGCGACAGCACCGCGTCCCGGCGGGCGAGCGACGCGGCCCGCCGAGGGTCGCCGGGGGAGGTCCAGCCGTGGACGTCGGCGCGGATCAGCGCCCCGATCCACTCCTGGTACGGGTTGTCGGCCGTGGCCGTCAGCGGCGGCTTCATCCCGCCCGCGAGGTTGCGGTACGCCGCGCGCTCGGCGGTGAAGGTCTGCAGGTAGGGAAGGCGCAGCAGCCACAGCTCGCCGACCTGCTCGGTGGTGAAGTCCGGGCCGTACGTCTCCAGCAGGTCGAGCCCGAGGATCGCGTAGTCGACGTCGTCGTCCCGCGCGCTGCCGTGGATGTTGCCGCGGGTGCACTGCGGCCACTCCGGGCGCAGCTCGAACTCCGCCGGATCCGCAGGCGGGTCCAGCGCCGGGATGTAGTCGGTCAGCGGCAGCGCCCCGGCCCGGCGTAGGTAGCGGTCGATGCGCTCCCGGGTCCAGTGGTCGCCGCGCTCGACGGGCTTGCCGAGCATGTTGCCGGCGATCCGGCCGAGCCAGCCGCCCAGGATGCGGTCGTGGAGAGAGAGGGCCATGCCTCCGGTGTACCGCCCGGACACCCCGGGATAGGGTCCAAGCGGCGCGACCTGCCGTAAGGGAGATCAATGTGACGGACGCACGGCCCGCGCGGGTGCTCATCGCCGCGGACAAGTTCAAGGGCTCGCTCACCGCCGTCGAGGTGGCGGAGCGGCTCGGGGCGGGGCTGCGGAACGCCGCCCCCGACCTCGTCGTCGAGTCCGTGCCGGTGGCCGACGGCGGGGACGGAACGGTGGACGCCGCCGTCGCCGCCGGATTCGAGCGGCGCCTGGTGGAGGTCACCGGGCCGCTGGGGGAGCCGGTCACCGCCGCGTACGCACTGCGCGACGGCACCGCCGTCGTGGAGATGGCCGAGGCCTCGGGGCTGCGGCACCTGCCGCCCGGCGTCTTCGCGCCGCTGACGGCGACCACCCGCGGCACCGGTGAGCTGCTGCTGGCCGTGCTCGACGCGGGCGCGCGGTCCGTCGTGCTCGGCGTCGGCGGCAGCGCGACCAACGACGGGGGCGCGGGCATGCTCGTCGCGCTCGGCGCCCGCCTGCTGGACGGCCGGGGCGAGCCGGTGGGCCCGGGCGGCGCGGCGCTCGCCGGGCTGGCCTCGGCGGACCTGTCCGGCCTCGACCCGCGGCTCGCTGCGACCGAGGTCGTCCTCGCCAGCGACGTCGACAACCCGCTGCTCGGCCCGAAGGGCGCCGCCGCCGTCTACGGCCCCCAGAAGGGTGCCACGCAGGAGGACGTCGCCACGCTGGACGCGGCGCTCGCCCACTACGCGGAGGTGCTGGAGGCCGGTGCGGCCGCCGAGGCCCCGGGGGCGGGTGCGGCCGGCGGGGTCGGGTTCGGGGCGCTGGTGGGCCTGCGCGCCTCCTTCCGGCCCGGCGTCCAGGTGCTCCTGGACATGCTCGGTTTCGCGGCGGCTCTGGAGCGGGCCGACCTGGTGATCACGGGCGAGGGCTCGCTGGACGAACAGACCCTGCACGGCAAGGCCCCGGCCGGTGTCGCGGCCGCCGCCCGTGCCCGGGACGTGGACGTGGTCGCCGTCTGCGGCCGCCTCGCGCTGTCCGGCGCCGCCCTGGGCGCGGCCGGCATCCGGCGGGCGTACGCCCTGACCGACCTCGAGCCGGACCCGGCGCGCTGCATGGCCGAGGCCGGGCCGCTGCTGGAGCGCCTCGCCGAGGACATCGCGCGCGACCTGCCGGCCTGACCTGGGAACGTCAGGGGCCCCGAGCCTTCCCGGCTCGGGGCCCCTGACACGTACGTCGTACGTCGTGCGGCTACGGAAGCTGCGCCGTACGCGCCTCGCGGCGGTTGTTGCGGATCGTGTTGACCCGGCGGGTCGTCGCGAAGAGCGGGATCACCGCCGCCGCGCAGATCTGCAGGGCCGCGCCCGTCTGCAGCAGCACGTCACCGCCGGGGACGGCGAACGCCCAGCAGACCAGGCAGCCCATGCTCAGCACGATCCAGGCCAGCGTGATCGTGGCGAGCCGGCCGCGGGGCTTGGGGTACTCGACCCGGCTGACCATCAGCCACGCCACACCGACGATGGCCAGCACCGTCGGGATGAAGGGCAGCTCCAGCAGCACGACGGAGATGACCGTCATCGCCCCGAAGGGGCTCGGCATGCCCTGGAAGATCCCCTCCCGCACCGTCGTGCAGGAGAACCGGGCCAGGCGCAGGACGACCGCGAGCAGCACCACGACCGCCGCCACCGCCGACAGCTTGCCGTAGGCGTCGTCCGAGATCAGGCCCCAGACGACCACGAAGTAGGCGGGGGCCAGGCCGAAGCTGATCAGGTCGGACAGGTTGTCCAGCTCCGCGCCCATCGCCGAGCTGCGCAGCTTGCGCGCCACGAGGCCGTCGAAGAGGTCGAAGACCGAGGCCATGAGCATCAGCAGCACGGCGGTGGCGGCGCTGTGCCGTGTCATGCCGCCGTCGGTGTTGCCCATCAGGTGCGGGACGAGCACCCCGGTGGTGGTGAAGTACACCGCCATGAATCCGCAGATCGCGTTGCCGAGGGTGAGGCCGTCCGCTATCGACAGCCGCGTCGACAGCGGCATGTCATCGTCGTCGTCCTCGTCCACCGCGGCGACCCACGGTGCCTGGGTGTCGGGATCAATCACGGTCAAGGCGCGTCACCCCAGCCACGGTGGTCTGGCCGACCTCGACGTCGGGCTCGACGCCCTCCGGCAGGTAGATGTCCACACGGGAGCCGAAGCGGATCAGGCCGATGCGCTCGCCCTGCTCCACCTTGGTGCCCTGCGGCACGTAAGGGACGATGCGGCGCGCCACGGCTCCGGCGATCTGCACCATCTCGATGTCGCCGAGCTCGGTGTCGAAGTGCCAGACGACCCGCTCGTTGTTCTCGCTCTCCTTGTTGAACGCCGGAACGAAACCGCCGGGGATGTGCTCGACGGACGTGACGGTGCCGGCGAGCGGCGCGCGGTTCACGTGGACGTTCAGCGGGCTCATGAAGATCGCGACGCGGGTGCGCCCGTCCTTCCACGGCATGATGCTCTGCACCACACCGTCGGCCGGCGAGATGACGCGGCCCTGGGTGATCTCACGCTCGGGGTCGCGGAAGAACCACAGCATGCCCGCCGCGAGGGCGGTGGTGGGGACGGCCACGGCCGCCCAGCGCCCGGAGCGGCGGGCGCGGACGAGGCTGATCGCGGCGGTGGCCACGGTCGGGAGGAGCCACGGCGACGCTCCGCGCGCGAGGCG
Source organism: Streptomyces sp. NPDC006207 (assembly GCF_040613835.1). NCBI lineage: Bacteria > Bacillati > Actinomycetota > Actinomycetes > Kitasatosporales > Streptomycetaceae > Streptomyces > Streptomyces sp. NPDC006207. The sequence goes on from NZ_JBEXSX010000029.1 coordinate 15,382, forward strand.
TACGCCGGCCCGGCTGTCGCGTTGTGCAGAGGAATGGCTGTGGGGCATGGAAGACCTTCGTAGCGGAGGGTGCCGCAATGATGGTGCAGGGGACGGCGGCTTTCCGTGAATGGTATCGGGAGTGACCGGCAACTGGGCAAGCCAGCAGTCGAGTCAGTGGCCGGTATTTGATGACTGGGTGTGACCTTTGGCTCGCACAAAGTGTCACAACCCAGACATTCACCCCTGGATTCGGTACTCCTCGAGCAGCCGACGCCCGATGATCATTTTCTGGATCTCGGCGGTGCCCTCACCGATGAGCAGCATCGGGGCCTCGCGGTAGAGGCGCTCGATCTCGTACTCCTTGGAGAAGCCGTAGCCGCCGTGAATGCGGAAGGCGTCCTCCACGACCTCCTTGCAGTACTCCGCGGCCAGGTACTTCGCCATGCCGGCCTCGAGGTCGTTGCGCTGGCCGGAGTCCTTCTTGCGGGCCGCGTTCACCATCAGCGCGTGGGCCGCCTCGACCTTGGTGGCCATCTCGGAGAGCTTGAACTGGATCGCCTGGTGCTGCGCGATCGGCTTGCCGAAGGTCTGCCGCTGCTGGGCGTACGCGATCCCCAGTTCGAAGGCGCGCTGTGCGACGCCGCAGCCGCGGGCGGCCACGTTGACCCGGCCGACCTCAACCCCGTCCATCATTTGGTAAAAACCGCGGCCGCTCTGACCGCCCAGGACGCGATTTGACGGAATCTTCACATCCTCGAGGATGAGTTCGGTCGTGTCGACGCCCTTGTACCCCATCTTCTCGATCTTGCCGGGCACGGTGAGGCCCTTCACCGTCGGGTTCGGCCCGAAGCCCGGCTCCTTCTCGATGAGGAAGGTCGTCATCGACTTGTGCGGGGCCGCGTCCTCCGGCTGGCCCTCGTCGGTCCGGCACAGCACCGCGACGAGGTTGGAGGTGCCGCCGTTGGTCAGCCACATCTTCTGGCCGTTGATGACGTAGTCGTCACCGTCCCGGACCGCCTTGGTGCGGATCGCCGAGACGTCCGAGCCGAGGCCCGGCTCGGACATCGAGAAGGCGCCGCGCACGTCGCCGGCGGCCATGCGGGGCAGGAAATGGTCCTTCTGCTCCTGGGTGCCGTGCTGCTTGAGCATGTAGGCGACGATGAAGTGCGTGTTGATGATGCCCGACACGCTCATCCAGCCGCGGGCGATCTCCTCGACCGTCAGGGCGTAGGTGAGCAGGGACTCGCCGAGGCCGCCGTACTCCTCGGGGATCATCAGGCCGAAGATGCCGAGTTCCTTGAGGCCCTCAACGATGTCGGTGGGGTACTCGTCCTTGTGCTCCAGCTCGTTGGCGACCGGGATGATCTCCTTGTCGACGAAGCTGCGGACGGTGGAGAGGATCTCCTGCTGGACGTCGGTCAGCCCGTCGGTCTGCGCGAGGCGGCTCATGTCTGCTGTCTCCTAGGCGTTCAGCTCGGGGCGGCCGGGCTGCTCGCCGCCGCGCTCCTTGATGTACGTGGCGGTGGGGACCATCACCTTGCGGCGGAAGACGCACACCAGGGTGCCGTCCTGCTTGTAGCCCTTGGTCTCCACGTGGACGATCCCGCGGTCGTCCTTCGACTTCGACGGCCACTTGTCCAGCACCGTCGTCTCGCCGTAGATGGTGTCGCCGTGGAAGGTCGGCGCCACGTGCTTGAGCGACTCGACCTCCAGGTTGGCGATCGCCTTGCCGGACACGTCCGGCACCGACATGCCGAGCAGCAGCGAGTAGACGTAGTTCCCCACGACCACGTTCTTCCCGAAGTCGGTGGTCCTCTCCGCGTAGTTCGCGTCCATGTGGAGCGGGTGGTGGTTCATGGTCAGGAGGCAGAAGAGGTGGTCGTCGTACTCGGTGACCGTCTTCCCGGGCCAGTGCTTGTAGACGGCACCGACCTCGAACTCTTCATACGTACGGCCGAACTGCATCTCTCCTACGCCTCCGGGGTGTCGAACGTGTTCGTACGGGTGTTCGCTGCCGGGGTCACGCGGCGACCTCCAGCGGCTCCAGCTTGTTGGCCCTGCGGATCTCGTCCACGATCCTGCCGATGATCTCGGTGATCCCGAAGTCCTTCGGCGTGAACACGGCCGCGACGCCGGACTCGACCAGCTTGGCCGCGTCCGCCGGCGGGATGATGCCGCCGGCGATGACCGGCACGTCGTCGACCCCGGCCCTGCGGAGCCGGTCCAGCACGTCCGGGACCAGCTCGGCGTGCGAGCCGGAGAGGATCGACAGGCCCACGCAGTGGACGTCCTCGGCGACCGCCGCCGACACGATCTGCTCGGGCGTCAGCCGGATGCCCTGGTAGACCACCTCGAAGCCGGCGTCCCGTGCCCGTACGGCTATCTGCTCGGCGCCGTTGGAGTGACCGTCCAGGCCCGGCTTGCCCACCAGCAGCCGCAGCTTGCCGGTGCCCAGCTCCTCGGCGGTCAGCGCCACCTTGCGGCGTACCGCGGCCAGCGGCGTGCCCGGCTCGGCGGTGACCGCCACGGGGGCGCTGCTCACGCCCGTCGGCGCGCGGAACTCGCCGAAGACGTCGCGCAGCGCCCAGGACCACTCGCCGGTGGTGACACCCGCGCGGGCGCACTCCAGGGTGGCCTCCATCAGGTTGCCCGTCCCGGCGGCCGCGGCCTTGAGGGCCTCCAGCGACCGCTGCGCCCGTACTTCGTCCCGGTTGTCGCGCCAGTCGTGGAGGGCGGCGACGACCCGTGCCTCGTTCTCCGGGTCGACGGTCATGATGGCGCCGTCCAGGTCGGAGGTGAGGGGGCTGGGCTCGGTGCCCTCGTAGCAGTTGACGCCGATGATCTTCTCCTGGCCGGACTCGATCCGCGCCCGGCGCTCGGCGTGCGAGGAGACCAGCTGCGACTTCAGGTAGCCGGACTCCACGGCGGCCATGGCGCCGCCCATCTCCTGGATGTGCTCGATCTCGGCCAGGGACCGGTCGACGAGCTCGGCGACCTTCGCCTCGACGACGTGGCTGCCGTCGAAGATGTCGCCGTACTCCAGCAGGTCGCTCTCGTGGGCCAGCACCTGCTGGATGCGCAGGGACCACTGCTGGTCCCAGGGGCGCGGCAGGCCGAGCGCCTCGTTCCAGGCCGGCAGCTGCACGGCGCGGGCCCGGGCGTCCTTGGAGAGCGTCACCGCCAGCATCTCCAGCACGATGCGCTGGACGTTGTTCTCCGGCTGGGCCTCGGTCAGGCCGAGCGAGTTGACCTGGACCCCATACCGGAAGCGGCGCTGCTTGGCGTCCTCGATGCCGTAGCGCTCGCGGGTGATCTCGTCCCAGATGCGGGTGAAGGCCCGCATCTTGCACATCTCCTCGACGAAGCGCACGCCCGCGTTCACGAAGAAGGAGATGCGCGCGACGACGTCGCCCATCCGCTCCTGCGGCACCTGGCCGGAGTCGCGGACCGCGTCGAGGACGGCGATCGCGGTGGACATGGAGTACGCGATCTCCTGCACCGGCGTGGCCCCGGCCTCCTGCAGGTGGTAGCTGCAGATGTTGATGGGGTTCCACTTGGGGATGTGGTTGACCGTGTACGCGATCATGTCCGTCGTCAGCCGGAGCGACGGGCCGGGCGGGAAGACGTACGTCCCGCGCGACAGGTACTCCTTGACGATGTCGTTCTGCGTCGTCCCCTGGAGCCTGGTGACGTCGGCGCCCTGCTCCTCGGCGACCACCTGGTAGAGCGCGAGCAGCCACATGGCGCTGGCGTTGATGGTCATCGAGGTGTTCATCTCCTCCAGGGGGATGTCCTGGAAGAGCCGGCGCATGTCGCCGAGGTGGGCGACCGGGACCCCGACCCGGCCCACCTCGCCGCGGGCCAGGATGTGGTCGGGGTCGTACCCGGTCTGCGTCGGGAGGTCGAACGCGACCGACAGCCCGGTCTGGCCCTTGGCGAGGTTGCGCCGGTACAGGGCGTTGGACGCCTCGGCGGTGGAGTGCCCCGCGTACGTCCGCATCAGCCACGGACGATCCTTCTGACGCTCGCTCATGCTCGTTCCCGTTCTCAGACGTTCCGGAAGCGGTTGATGGCGTCGAGGTGCTCGGCGCGCAGCTCCGCGTCGCGGACGCCGAGGCCCTCCTCTGGGGCGAGCGCGAGCACGCCGACCTTGCCCTGGTGCACGTTGCGGTGCACGTCGTGCGCTGCCTGGCCGGTCTCCTCCAGGCGGTACGTCTTCGACAGCGTGGGGTGGATCTTGCCCTTGGCGACGAGGCGGTTGGCCTCCCACGCCTCGCGGTAGTTCGCGAAATGGGAGCCGACGATGCGCTTGAGCGACATCCACAGGTAGCGGTTGTCGTACTCGTGGTTGTAGCCCGAGGTCGACGCGCAGGTGACGATCGTGCCGCCCTTGCGGGTGACGTAGACCGAGGCGCCGAAGGTCTCGCGGCCCGGGTGCTCGAAGACGATGTCGACGTCCTCGCCGTCGGTCAGCTCGCGGATGCGCTTGCCGAGGCGCTTCCACTCCTTCGGGTCCTGGGTGTGCTCGTCCTTCCAGAACCGGTAGTCCTCGGCGGTGCGGTCGATGATGGCCTCGGCGCCCATGCGGCGGCAGATCTCCGCCTTCTGCGGCGAGGAGACCACGCAGATCGGGTTGGCGCCGCCGGCCAGCGCGAACTGGGTGGCGTAGCTGCCCAGGCCGCCGCTGGCGCCCCAGATCAGGACGTTGTCGCCCTGCTTCATGCCGGCGCCGTTGCGGGAGACCAGCTGGCGGTAGGCGGTGGAGTTCACCAGGCCAGGGGCCGCGGCCTCCTCCCAGCTGAGGTGCCTGGGCTTGGGCATCAGCTGGTTGGACTTGACCAGCGCGATCTCCGCGAGGCCGCCGAAGTTGGTCTCGAAGCCCCAGATGCGCTGCTCGGGGTCGAGCATCGTGTCGTTGTGGCCGTCCGCGGACTCCAGTTCGACGGACAGGCAGTGCGCGACGACCTCGTCGCCCGGCTTCCAGAGGTTCACGCCGGGGCCGGTGCGCAGCACGACGCCCGCCAGGTCGGAGCCGATGACGTGGTAGGGCAGGTCGTGGCGCTTGGTGAGCGGGGAGAGCCTGCCGTACCGCTCGAGGAAACCGAACGTCGACACCGGCTCGAAGATCGACGTCCACACCGAGTTGTAGTTGACCGAGCTGGCCATGACGGCCACCAGGGCCTCGCCCGGGCCGAGCTCGGGCACGGGCACCTCGTCCAGGTGCAGCGACTTGCGCGGGTCCTTCGCGCGGCTGTCCACGCCCTCGAACATGCCGGCCTCGTCCTTGTGGACGGTGATGGCGCGGTACGACTCGGGAAGCGGCAGCGCGGCGAAGTCCGCGGCCGTGCTTTCGGACGCCATGATTGCGTCGAGGATGTCCTTCACGGTGATGCCTCCGGCGAAGCGCGACGTAGGGACGCTTGAGGGAACGTCGGGGGTTGCGGTGGGTGGTGCCGTCGGTTCGGCGGTGGTGCTGCTGTCCGTGGCGGTCGCACGGATGGAGCGGGGGCGCTTGGTGGCGCGGTGAATGCCTGTGACGCAGGCGTCCGGGCCTTTGGGGACAGACGGCGTGCGACGGATCCCAGCACGCCGCCCGCCCGGACAGTTCTCACGTTATGGCACCGCGTGCCACCCTGCAAGACACTGCGTGCCAACAATTTTTCTCAGATGGCACCACGGCTTCACGTTTGAGCAACACGCGAAAGCGCCCCCGGCGCGAGGGCCTGGGGGCGCTGGTGGGATGCCGGAGGCGCGGGAGGACGCCGGGGGCGCGAACGGGCGGCTACGCGCCCTTCAGGGCTTTTTCGATCGTCCGCATGACCTCGGCGGGCGAGGCGTCCGTGCGGGCCACCGCGACGACGACCTCGCCCTGCTCGGAGGTGAGGACCGGGGCGGGGGCGGGGGTGGGGCGCCGGCCGATGCCGGTGCCGAAGGTCTGCTTGATCACCTCGAAGGCGTGGTCCAGCTGGGCCTCGACGTCCCCCTTGCCGCCGGCGCGCAGCCAGCGCCGCAGCACGTGGTTGTGGGCGGCGACGACGGCGGACGCGGCGACCTCCGCCAGCAGCGGGTCGTCGTCCCCGTCGTGGTGGGCGCCCTCGTCGAAGTGGCCCAGCAGGTAGCGGGTGAACAGCCGCTCGTAGCGGGCCACCGAGGCGATCTCGCGCTCCCGCAGGATCGGGATCTCGCGGGTCAGGCGGTAGCGCTCCACCGAGACCTCTGGGGCCTCGGCGTACATGCGCAGCACCTCGGTGATGCCACGGCACACCGTGTCGAGCGGGTGCTCGTGCGGTTCGGCGGAGTCCAGCACCTGCCCGACGCGCACGAGGGTGTCGTCGTGGTCGGGGAAGATCGCCTCTTCCTTGGAGCGGAAGTGCCGGAAGAACGTCCTGCGCGCGACCCCCGCGGCCGCGGCGATCTCGTCGACCGTGGTCGCCTCGTAGCCCTGGCTCGCGAACAGGTGCATCGCCGCGGCGGCCAGTTCCTGGCGGACACGATGGCGCTGGGCGGTGGTGGAGGACGCACGGGCGGGCTTCACGGGCTGGGGCATACCGCGAACGTACTGCATTCCCGCTGCACCGTGGGCCGGGCCCGGTTTCCGGAGGCGGTGGGGCGGCCCCAGGAGACCGCCCCAGCCACCGGGATCGTCCCGGCCGTCCCAGCCGCTGCCCGCGTAATCAGCGGCGGGCATACTCGCGGAAGCCGCGGCCGGTCTTGCGGCCGAGGCAGCCCGCGGACACCAGGTGCTCGAGCAGCGGCGCCGGCGCCAGGCCCGGGTCGCGGAACTCCTTGTGCAGCACCTGCTCGATCGCGAGCGAGACGTCCAGCCCGACGACGTCGAGCAGTTCGAAGGGCCCCATCGGGTAGCCCCCGCCGAGCTTCATCGCCGAGTCGATGTCCTCGACCGTCGCGTAGTGCTCCTGGACCATCTTCACGGCGTTGTTGAGGTACGGGAACAGCAGCGCGTTGACGATGAAGCCGGCCCGGTCGCCGCAGTCCACGGCGTGCTTCCTGATCCGGCCGCAGACCTCGTGGACGGTGGCGTGCACGTCCTCGGCGGTCAGCACGGTGCGGACCACCTCGACCAGCTTCATGGCGGGGGCCGGGTTGAAGAAGTGCATGCCGATCACGTCCCGCGGACGCGACGTCGCGGTGGCGACGGCCACCACCGGCAGCGAGGACGTCGTCGTGGCCAGCACCGCGCCCGGCTTGCAGATCTTGTCCAGGGTCGCGAAGAGCTGCTGCTTGACCGGCAGGTCCTCGGCGACCGCCTCGACGGCCAGGTCCACGTCCGCGAAGGCGTCCAGCGATCCGGCCGCGGTCACCCGCGCCACGGCGGCGTCGCGCTGCTCCTGGCTGAGCCGGCCCTTGGCCACCGACCGGTCCAGGGACTTGGCCAGCGCCGCGACCGCCTTGTCGGCCTTCTCCTGGCCGCGGGCGGCCAGCACGACCTCGTAACCGGCCTTGGCGAAGACCTCCGCGATGCCGGTGGCCATGGTGCCCGAGCCCGCGACGCCGACGCTGCGCACGGGGCGCCCGCCGGTGGCACCGGCGGCCTCGGCCGGCGTCTCGGCGTCCGGGACGACGCTCGCGCTGCCGGGGGCCTGGTAGGTGTAGAAGCCGCGTCCTGCCTTGCGGCCCTTGAGGCCGGCGGCGGAGAGCTGCTTCAGGATGGGCGCGGGGGCGTGCAGCCGGTCGCGCGAGGCCTCGTACATCGCCTCCAGGACGGTCTGCGCGGTGTCGATGCCGATCAGGTCCAGCAGGGCGAGCGGGCCCATGGGCAGGCCGCAGCCGAGCCGCATGGCGGCGTCGATGTCCTCGCGGGTGGCGTACCGGGCCTCGTACATGGCCGCGGCCTGGTTGAGGTAGCCGAAGAGCAGCCCGTCGGCGATGAAGCCCGGGCGGTCGCCGACCGCCACCGGCTCCTTGCCGAGCGAGCGGACCAGCTCGGTCACGGAGTCCGTGGTCTCGGGGGAGGTGAGCACGGTGGAGACCACCTCGACCAGCTTCATGGCCGGCGCGGGGGCGAAGAAGTGCAGACCGAGGACGCGGTCGGGGCGCGAGGTGTGCGAGGCCAGCTGGGTCACCGACAGCGCGTTGGTGCCGGTCGCCAGGACGGCGCCCGGCTTCAGGAGGGCGTCCAGGGCGGTGAGGACCTCGCGCTTGATCTCGAAGTGCTCGGTGACGACCTCGATGACCAGGTCGGCGTCGGCCGCCGCCTGGAGGTCGGAGAAGGTGCGGAAACGGGCCAGGACGTCGCCGCGCTCGGCCTCCGTGATCCGCTCGCGCTGCACGGCGCGGGCGGTGGAGGCCTCCAGGGCGGCGACGGCGCGGAGCGCGGCCGCGTCGTCGATCTCGATGCCGATCACTTCGTGGCCGGCCCGGGCGACGACCTCGGCGATGCCGGTGCCCATGGTGCCGAGACCGATGACGGCGACGGTGGGGAAGGGTCGTGGACGGTCCATCGCGGAACTCCGAATGCTGAGGGTCCGCGCCGTGCGTCTCTGCTGCGCAGGCGCGGGGGCGGGAGAGTCGAGGAGCCGCGGGGGTGCGTACGCGTGTGTGGGCGTACCCGCGTGAGAACCGGCGAGCCCTGTCCCGGGGCTGCGCCGCGATGGTGCCGAACCGACAACGGCTGCACGCGGTGGCTGCGTCACCAGGCCCACGCGTGCGTTGGTTAGAGGGTAACCGGTGAGTAACCTCGGCGCCAGCCCTCGCGCCCATGTGATTTACGCCTCCTACAGATGAGCGCGCCATTAGGGTGGACGCACGGGGGAGAGGGGGGACCGTGGAACGGGAGCACGGGGGCGCCGGTTACTCGGCGCGGCGCGCGGACGAGCTGTACGGGGCCGTACGGTCGGGGGAGACGGACGTCGCGCGGCTGCGCGGGCGCGGGGAACCGCGCCGCGTCCTGGGGCTGCTGGAGTTCGCCGGCCAGGGGCGGTGCGAGGAGCGCGGCGCCTATCTGAGGCGGCTCGCCGCCTCACCGGACGCCGCCGCCATGGTGCGGCCCTGGCTGGGGCCCGCCGAACGCGCGCGCCTCGACGTCGCCGGCGGGCGGGCCCCCGCCGTCCCTGCGCTGCTGGCCATGCTTCCCCGTGGCACGGAGGAGGAGCGCCGCTATGCCCTGGAGGCGTTGGCGGTGAAGCGCCCCATGGAGGCGACGGCACCGCTCTTCGACCTGCTCGGCGCATCCGGGCAGGAGGAGCCCTCCTGGTACCCCGGGTTGATGGAGGACACCATCAGCCGCATCGTCATCGGTCGTCACCTGCCCTTCTGGCGCTGGGCAGCCAGGACCGGCCCCGTGCCGCCCGCCGTCTGCGTGCCCCTGCTGCTGCGTCAGGCCTGCCAGGAGGCGCCCCGGGCCCGGCGGCTCGCCCTGACCCTGCTCGGCTGCGACCGCGACCCGGCGCATCTGGACCTGTTCCTCGCGGCCGCCGGCGACCCGGACGAGTCGGCGGCCGAGGAGGCGCTCGTCGCCCTTTGGCGGCGGGACGTCCCCGAGGCCCGGGACCGCCTCGCCGCCGTGCTGACCGAGCCGTCGCGCTCCGTGCAGGAGCGTCTCGTCGCCTCCGTCCTGCTGGGGAGGGCCGGTGACCGGCGGGCCTTCGAGACCCTCGTGCTGTTCCTCAACCACCGCGACGCCTGGAACACCCTTGCCGCGGCCGAGGCCCTGATCCGGCTCGGCGACCCGCGGACCGCGCGTGCCGCCGCCGCGCTCGCCACGAACCGGCTGCGGATCCGCTACGCCCTGGCCGCCGTGCATCTGCTGGGGCGGTTGCGGGCGCCCGAGTCGCTGCCCGCACTCACGTCCACCCTCACATGGCTCATGGACGAGGGGCGGACGGGCTACCAGGCGGCCGCGGGCTGCGTCGAGGAACTGGGACGGCTGGCGGACGTGCGGGCGGTGCCCGTCCTGACCCGGGCCGTTGCGGATCCCCGCCTGCGCGCCGCGGCGGTGGACTCCCTCGGCCGGATCGGCGGCCCGCAGGTACTGGAGACGCTGCTCGGCGTCGCTTCTGACGAGGACGCGGAGGTGCGGGTGGCCGCGGCGCGCGGACTGGCCCGCTACGAGGACGAGCCCCGCGCGACCGCCGCCCTTGTGGGGCTGTGCGCGCCGCCGTACCCCAGGCGGATCGTGCGCGCCCTGGTGCGGTCGGGCGATCCGGTGGCCGCAGCGGTGCTGGCCGCGGCGCGGGAGGAGGCACCGAGTGCCACGACGCGCCGTCTCGCCGGGCGCTTCAGACCAGATCCGTCGCGTACCGCAGCTCCTTGAGCGGGACGCCGTCGTACCTCTCGATCTGGTCGGTGCCGTCCGGTGCGAGACCGGACCGTTCATAGAAGCGCAGCGCCCGCGCGTTGTCCGCGAGGACCCACAGGCGCAGGCTCCGGAAGCCGCGTTCACCGGCGCGGGCCCGTACGGCGTCCATGAGCGCGCGGCCCGCGCCCCTGCCGATCCGGTCGGGTCGTACGTAGATCGCGTACAGCTCGCCGACCTCGGCGTCGTCCGGCTCACCCCGGTAGGGGCCGAGCGAGGCCCAGCCCGTCACCTCGTCGCCGTCCGTGGCGACCAGGGTGTCCACCCGGGTGCCGCCCGCGTCGAACCACTCCCTGCGACGCTCCGCGTCCGCCCCGATGTCCATCGCTTCGAGGTACGCCTGCGGCACGATCCCCGCGTAGGCCGCCTGCCATCCCCGTACGCGGATCGCCGCCACGGCGTCGATGTCATCGCGGGTCATCACCCTCACAACCGTCATGCCGCGACGTTAAGGGGGGTGGAGCCCGGTGGGCACCCGCTTTTCGTGGGCTCAGATCAGGGTCAGTTGCGTCGGCGGGGCCGGCTGGGCGGGCTCGGGTGCGGCGGGCGGCCCGGGGGTGTCCTCCTCGGGCGCGGAAATCCGGCGCGCGGTCCCGGAGCGGCTGGGCCCGATCCCGAACTCGGCGGCGAACTCGTGCACTTGGCGGGTGATGCGCCGCTGGTACCAGGTGGGCGCGTAGGCGCCGTCCGCGTAGAGCGCCTTGTAGCGGGAGATCAGCCGCGGGTGGTGCACCGAGAGCCAGGCCATGAACCACTCCCTCGCCCCGGGGCGCAGGTGCAGCACCAGCGGGGTGACGGACGTGGCACCGGTCCCGGCGATCGCGCGGACCGTCTCGCGCAACTGCTCCGGGGAGTCGCTGAGGTACGGCAGCACCGGCGCCATCAGGACGCCCGAGGGGATGCCGTGCTCATTGAGCGTGCGGCAGACCTCCAGGCGCTTCGCCGGCGACGGCGTGCCCGGTTCCACGGTGCGCCACAGGTCCCGGTCGGTGAAGCCGACGGAGACCGCGGTCGAGACGTCGGTGACCTGGGAGGCCTGCACCAGGAGGTCCAGGTCGCGCAGGATCAGAGACCCCTTGGTGAGGATCGAGAAGGGATTGGCGTGGTCGCGCAGCGCGGCCAGGATGCCGGGCATGAGCCGGTAGCGGCCTTCCGCGCGCTGGTAGCAGTCGACGTTGGTGCCCATCGCGATGTGCTCGCCCTGCCAGCGGGGCGAGGCGAGCTCGCGGCGCAGCAGCTCGGGCGCGTTGACCTTCACGACGATCTGGGAGTCGAAGTCGAGGCCGCTGTCGAGGTCCAGGTAGGTGTGCGTCTTGCGTGCGAAGCAGTACACACAGGCGTGACTGCAGCCGCGGTAGGGGTTGATCGTCCACTCGAACGGCATCCGGGACGCGCCGGGTACGCGGTTGACGATCGTGCGGGCGCGCACCTCGTGGAAGGTGATCCCGCGGAACTCGGGGGTATCGAACGTACGGGTCACGGCGTCCACGCCGAAGAGCGCGGGTGTGGTCGCCGCCGTGTCGCGGCTCAGGTTGTCCCACCTCATGCCGCCTCCTTCGTTGCTCTCCTCCCGAGAATAGAACATCTGAGCGAATAGCGTCGAGGGGATCCGGGGGATTCCCGGGACCACTGTGCGTGACCGCGTGTGACGCAGGGCCCCGGGCGTGCCGTAGGCGCCGTCCGGGGCCCTGCCGGGGCCGTCCACCGTCACTGCGGCCGCAGGCTCAGGACGAGGTCGCGCGGCAGGCCGTGGGTGTCGTGGAGGTAGTGGAAGTCCTCCTCGTCCAGCGGGCCCCGGAAGCGGGGGCGGGCCAGCACCTGCCGGCCGCGCTCCAGGAGCCGCCCGAACCGGCGCTCCTCCTCGAGCAGCACCCGGAGCGGCTCGTCCGGGTCCACGCCCTGGCGGAAGTGGTCCAGGGTGTGCCGGACCAGTTCCTGCGGCAGATCGCCGAGGCAACGGGACGGGTCGTCCCGCCACAAGGTGGTGAGGACCCGCCGCACCAGCCGGCGCAGCACGTACCCGCGGCCGGTGTTGGACGGGCGCACCCCGTCACCGATCACCACCACGGCCGAGCGCAGGTGGTCGCAGACCAGGCGCAGCGACGGTTCGTCCAGTGGCCACAGGGACGGTACGAGACTGCGCCAGGGGGTGAAGACGTCGCACTCGAACACCGACGTGCGTCCCTGCAGCAGCGAGGCCAGGCGTTCCAGGCCGAGTCCGGTGTCGACGTTGCGCTGGGGGAGCGGCACGAGCGAGCCGTCCTCGAGCCGGCGGTGGCGCATCATCACGTGGTTCCAGACCTCGACCCAGCGGTCGTCGCGGGTGGGCGTGGACCGCGGCGGGGTGTCGCCGGTCCACAGGAAGATCTCCGAGTCGGGGCCGCACGGGCCGGTCGGCCCGTTGGACCACCAGTTGTCCTCGACGGTGAGTTCCACCGGGACCCCGTGCTTCTCCCACAGCTCCAGGGAGCCGGTGTCCGGACCCGTGCGGTCGTCGCCACCGAAAACCGTGACGTGCAGCCGCCCCGGGTCGATGCCGAAGCCCTCGGTGAGCAGTCCGTAGCCCCAGTCGAGGCTCTGCGGGCCCTCGTAGTCGCCGAGCGACCAGGTGCCGAGCATCTCGAAGACCGTCAAATGGGTGGGATCGCCGACCTCTTCCAGGTCGGTGGTGCGCAGACAGCGCTGCACGTTGACCAGCCGGCTGCCGAGCGGGTGCGGGCGCCCCTCCAGGTACGGGGTCAGCGGATGCATGCCCGAGGTCGTGAACAGCACCGGGTCGCCGGGCGGCGGCAGCAGCGTCGATCCGGTGATTCTGCGGTGGCCCCGGTCCTCGAAGTACTCGACGAACGTGCGGACGATCTCTTCGGTGTTCATGGGGGGTGGCTCCTTCGCATGGAGGGCGGGGAGGCACCGGAGAACGGGTCCGCTCGATCACCGGAATCGCGGCGGGGCGCCACGAGACCACCGGCGGGCCGTTCCCGGTCGCCGGTGGTGAGGAAGGGGGTACGTCAGGCGGCGGCAACCGGCGAGCTGGTCGCTCGCGCGGTCGCGGTGATGCTGTGGCCGGTGACGTTCATGGAGCCGACGATAACGCGCCACGGCCGGCGGGGCACGTGATTTCCCGCCGGGCGGCGGCCGGACCCCGTGGGCCGTCGTACGGAGGTGCCCCTCCGGGAGGGCGGCCCGATTTCGCGGGCACGCGGCCGTGGTGATTGGCTTGTCGGCGACGGCACACGGATCGACGGAGGACGGCGCATGGCACAGGTCGAGGCCACCACTCAGCGCGAGATCGCGGCGAGCCCGGAGAGCGTCTTCGCGGCGCTCGCCGACTACGCGGGCACCCGGCAGCGACTGCTTCCCGAGCAGTACAGCGAGTACGAGGTGCGCGAGGGCGGCAGCGGCGCGGGCACCCTGGTGCACTGGAAGCTGCAGGCGACCGAGAAGCGCGTGCGGGACTGCCTCCTCGCGGTGACCGAGCCGACCCCGGGACAGCTGGTCGAGAGCGACCGCAACTCCACCATGGTCACCACCTGGACGGTCACCCCGGCCGGCGAGGGCCGCGCCAAGGCGGTCGTCACCAGCACGTGGACCGGCGCCGGCGGCATCGGCGGCTTCTTCGAGCGCACCTTCGCCCCCAAGGGCCTGAACCGCATCCACGACGCGGTGCTCGCGCGCCTCGCCGCGGTGACCGAGAAGTAGCAGGCGGCACAAGGGAGGCGGCCGGAGCCGGGTGACGCCCGGTCACCTCCCTTGACGCGCCGCACGGGTACGCGCCCCATGCGCCGGGCCGGCGCCCGGTGGGCGCACGCCGGTGGGCACGTCACTTGAAAGGGTGGATCTGCCGCGCTCCGGCGCATCCCCGGCGCCCCAGATCGTTGTCGCAGGGCAGGCGCGACGAGGGGAGCGGTACGCAGATGGGCGGCACCACCGGGACGACCCTGTCCGAGGAGACCGGCACCCTCACGGACGTGACCGGCGCCGGCACGGGCCCCGAGGACCGACCCGCAGCCGTGCCGCAGGAGCAGGGGGCGCCCGTCGGCGGACTGAGCCCGCGCAGGGTGCGTCTGGTCTTCCTCGGGCTCATGCTGACCCTGCTGCTGGCCGCGCTCGACCAGATGATCGTGGCGACCGCGCTCCCCAAGATCGTCGGCGAGCTGCACGGCCTGGACAAGATGTCCTGGGCCGTCACCGCTTACCTGCTCGCCTCCACCGTCGGGCTGCCGATCTACGGCAAGCTCGGCGACCTCTTCGGGCGCAAGAGCGTCTTCCAGTTCGCCATCGTCGTCTTCGTCATCGGCTCGGCGCTCGCCGGCTGGTCGCGCTCCATGGACGAGCTGATCGCCTTCCGCACCGTCCAGGGTGTCGGCGGCGGGGGGCTGATGATCGGCGTCCAGGCGATCATCGCGGACATCGTCCCGCCCCGGGAACGCGGCCGGTACATGGGCCTGATCGGCGCATCCTTCGGCCTGGCCTCCGTTGCGGGGCCGCTGCTCGGCGGTTTCTTCACCGACCACGCCTCATGGCGCTGGTGCTTCTACATCAACGTGCCCTTCGGGCTGCTGACCCTGGCCGTCATCGCCGTCGTCCTGAAGCTGCCGCGGCCGGCCGTGCGCCCCCGGCTGGACGTGCTGGGCGCACTGTTGCTGGCAGCCGGCTCCACCTGCCTGGTGCTGCTGACCAGTTGGGGCGGGACGACGTACGCCTGGCGCTCGGACGTGATCATCGGGCTGGGCGCGGCATCGCTCGGCTGCGCCGTGCTGTTCGTCGTGGTGGAACGGTTCGCCGTCGAACCCATCATCCCGCTGCGGCTCTTCCGCGACGGCATCTTCACCGTCTCGGCCCTTATCGGGGCCGTCGTCGGCGTCGGCCTCTTCGGCGCCGCCAGCTACCTGCCCACGTTCCTGCAGATGGTGAACGGCGTCAGCGCCACCGAGTCCGGGCTGCTGATGCTGCCCATGATGCTCGGCGTCGTCCTGGCCTCCGTGGTCTCCGGCCAGTTGATCAGCCGTACCGGGCGCTACAGGGTGTTCCCGCTGGCCGGCGGGGCGCTCTCGGTGGCCGGCATGTGGCTGCTGTCGCTGCTGGAGACCGACACCCCGCGCGTGGAGTACAGCGTCTACATGGGCGTGCTGGGGCTGGGCATCGGCCTCGTCCTGCCGGTGCTGATCCTCGCCGTGCAGAACTCCGTGCGGCCCGCCGACCTCGGCGCCGCCACCAGCGCCAACAACTACTTCCGGCAGATCGGCGGCTCGGTGGGGGCGGCCGTCTTCGGCACCCTGTTCGCCAACCGGCTCGCCGACGGGCTCGCCGACCGGCTGCCGCGCGGCGTCGACCTGCCGGACCCCCAGTCGATCACGCCGCAAATGGTGCACGCGATGCCGGCACCGCTGCGCGAGGCCTATGTGCGGGCGTACGCCGAGGCCATGCCGCGCATCTTCCTCTACCTGGTGCCGGTTCTCGCCCTCGGCTTCCTGCTCGCCTTCCTGCTCAAGGAGAAACCCCTGGTGACCCAGCACGTCCCCACCGCCCGCAAGGCCGACACCGTCGGCGTCGGCGTCCCGGTGTGCGGCACCGTCCAGCACGCCGACGGCAGCACCGTAGGCCGGGCGGCCCTGACCCTCATCGATGTGACCGGCCGACAGATCGGGCGTGGCGCGACTGGTGAGGACGGACGTTACGCGTTGAGCACCCCGGGCAGCGGCAGTTACGTCCTGATCGCCGCCGCCGGGGGACACCAGCCGCAGGCCGTCAGCGTCACCGTCGGGGAGCGCCCCGTCGAGCTCGACGTGGTGCTCGGCGGCGCCGGGCGGCTCGCCGGCACGGTGCGCACCGCCGACGGCACGGCCGTACGGGAGGCCACCGTCACCCTCACCGACTCCCGCGGCGACGTGGTGGCCACCACCCGTACCGGCAGGGAGGGCGACTACGTCCTGAGCGACCTCGTCGCGGGGGAGTACACGCTCGCCGCCAACGCCCCCGCCTACCGGCCCGCGGCGCTCCCCGTGTCGGTGCACGCGGCCCGGGAGACCCGGCAGGACGTCGAACTCGCGGGCGGCGCGATGCTGCGCGGCACCGTGCGCGGCCCGGGCGGCAGCCCCGTCGAGGACGCGCGGGTCACCCTGCTGGACGCGGCGGGCAACGTCCTGGACACCGTGACGACCGGCCCTGACGGCGTCTTCCGCTTCGTCGACCTGGCCGCGGGCGAGTACACCGTCGTGGCCTCGGGGTACCCGCCGGTGGCCACCGTGCTGCGGCTCAGCGGCGGTGAGCGCACCGAGCGCGACGTGCACCTGGGCCACGAGGACTGACCTGCCCCTGACGGCCCCTCAGTGCCGGGGCGTGCGCCCGCGCATGCCCCGGCGCATCCACGGCCCCCCGCGGGCGCACACCGGATTCGTCCAATGCCCTCCGCGGCACCCGGTGTCGGTCGTACCGTGGTTGCGGAGCCGCAGATCTTGCGCCGGGGGCCGACCACCTCCGCGCCTCTGTCGGGATCCGGGCGCCGCAGGGGAAGGAGCCGCTCGCGTCATGCAACGTCGCACTCCGCCGGGGGAGGGGAGCCGCGCCGCGCTGCCGGAGCAGCGGACCGGACTCTCCGGACGCGTCCCGCTCGCCGTGGTCGTGGTCGACGGCGACGGGCTCGTCTCGCACTGGAGCACGGGCGCCCGCAAGCTCTTCGGGCCCACCCGGGAGGAGGCCGTCGGCCGCCCTGCCGTCGACCTGCTGCCGGTCTCCGGCGCGCTCGGCGAGGAGCCCGGCCCGGACGGACCCGAGGTGCCGCCCGGGGCCGACCTCGACGCCACGCTCAGCGGCGTGACCTCCTACCCGACCGCCGGCCTCGCGCGGCTCAACCAGGGACCTGACCCCGACCCCCTCGGCCTCCCCGGCGACGTCCTGTGGTGGGCCTACCCGCTGGTCGGCCCGGGTCCCGAGCGCCTGCTCGTGCTGGCCGCCGACGCCGCCCTGGTGCACGGCGAGGACGACTCCCCTCCCCGGGAGTCCGAGCGGGTCGCGCCCGGCTTCGCCCTGCACACCGAGTTCCCCGGCGCGGACGGGCTCGCCAAGCGGCTCCCCGAGATCCTGCCCAGCATGAGCGTCGCCGAGAGCGGGCGCATCGTCTCCCAGGTGCTGGAACTCGGCTACCCCGTCCTGGAGATCAGCCGGCACGACCGGGTGCCCGTCACCCCCGACTGGGGCGTGCCCCGACGGGACGAGCGCAGGGCCCGCAGGCGGCGTGCCGTCCGTGAGTCCGCCACCGAACCGCGCGCCATCGGGTCCGAGGCGCTCGAACCCGACCTGGAGTACGCCGCCGTCCGCGAGCGCCTGGAGTTCCTCAACGAGGTCAGCGGGCGCATCGGCAGCTCCCTGGACCTGACCCGCACGATCCGGGAGGTCAGCGCCGCCGTCGTACCGCGCTTCACCGACGTCGCGGGCACCTACCTGCGCGAACAGGTGCTGGCGGGCGAGGGCTTCCCCGACGGCCCGCCCGACGTCACCATGTGGTACCGGGTCGCCCTGGAGCACACCGACGAGCCCGGCCGCTGGGACGACGTCGTACCGGTCGGCGAGTCCATGCCTTTCCCCGAGCACACACCGTTCTTCCAGTGCATGACGAGCGGTCAGCCGGTGCTGGTGCCCAGGATCACCGAACCCATGGGCGAGGCGATCGCCTCGCAGTTCGAGAAGCGCGACATCCGGCCGCTGATCACCGGGCGGTCGATGCTGGTCGTGCCGCTGAAGGCGCGCAACGTCGTCCTCGGTTTCATGATCCTGTTGCGGCACGGCGAGCGCCCGCCGTTCAACGACATGGACCGCGTGACGGGCGCCGAACTGGCCGCCCGCGCCGGGCTCGTCCTGGACAACGCCCGCATGTACACGTACCAGGAGAACGTCGCCGACACGCTGCAGGACAGCATGCTGCCGCAGATCACCCCGCGCATGCCGGGGTGCGACGTGGCGACCCGCTACCTGCCCGGCACCCGGCTGGGCCGGGTCGGCGGCGACTGGTTCGACACCATCAAGCTGCCCGGCTCCCGGCTCGCCCTCGTCGTGGGCGACGTCATGGGGCACGGGCTCAACGCCGCCGCGATGATGGGCCAGTTGCGCACCGCAGTGCAGACCATGGCCGCGCTGGACATGCCGCCGGCGCAACTGCTGCGCAACCTCGACGACCTGGCGCAGCGCCTCGGCGAGCACTACCTCGCGACCTGCCTGTACGCCGTGTACGACCCGATCCGGTCCGAGCTGCTCATCGCCAACGCGGGCCACATCCCGCCCGTGCTGGTGAGCGCCGAGGACGGCCGCAGCGTGCTGCTCGACGTCCCGACGGGTGCCCCGATCGGCATCGGAGGGGTGCCCTTCGAGACGGTCAAGGTCGCCGTCGGCCCCCGCGACCGGCTCGTGCTGTGCACGGACGGGCTGGTAGAGGTACGGGGCCAGGACATCGGGGCCGGGCTCGCCGCGCTCTGCGAGAGCGCCGCGCATCCCGCGGCCTCGATGGACGACGCCTGCGACACGATCATCCGCGCCCTTAACCCGCCGGGTGGCCGCAAGGACGACGTCGCCCTGCTGATGGCCCGGCTCAACGGCATCGCCCGAGAGGACGTCGTCACCTGGCAGCTCGCCCTCGACCCCCGCGAAGTGGGCAGGGCCAGGATCCTGACCCGGGGCGCCCTGGAGGGCTGGGGGCTGGAGGAGGCGGCGGAGGCGGCCGAGCTGATGGTCGGCGAGGTGGTCACCAACGCCGTCCGGCACGCGCACTCCCGGCACGTCGAGCTGCGCCTGGTGCGTACGGACGCGCTGCTGTGCGAGGTCTCGGACGACGACCACGCCGTACCCGTCCTGCTCGGCGCCGGGCCCGAGGACGAGTCGGGGCGGGGACTGCGGATCGTGAGCCGGCTGGCGCGGGAGTGGGGCGCGAGCCGTACGGCGCAGGGCAAGACGGTCTGGTTCGAGCAGGCGCTGCCGTGGCGGCGGACCGGCGGACGCGGCGGGGCCCCGGCCGGGCCTCGAACGTAGCGAACGCGAGGTCACGACTTCGCCCGGACGCTTGCCCTCACCGACGGCCGCCGGTAGCACGGACGCTGACGGGGCTTCGGCCGCGCGGCCGGGCACGGTCCGCGGCGACGGACACGTGGACCTGGGGAGAGATCGCATGGACGTCACCGGCACGAACCTGCAGGCGTGGGAGGGCTTCTGGCGCGACGCCCCCGGAGAGCCGGGGGCGGTGTTCTGGGACGCGGAGGCGGAGGTCACCGCGGCGGCCCACCTCCCCTTCTTCGAGGCGCACTTCGACCCGTCGCTGCCGGTCGTCGACCTCGGCTGCGGCAACGGCACCCAGACCCGCTTCCTGGCCAAGCACTACGGACGGGCCGTCGGGGTGGACCTCGCGGCGGCCGCGATCGGCCACGCGCGGCACCAGGACCCGGGCAGTGTCGCCGAGTACCGGCAGCTCGACGCGGCCGACCCCGAGGCGGTCCGGCGGCTGAGCGAGGAGCTGGGCGAGGCGAACGTGTACATGCGCGGAGTGCTCCACCAGTGCCTGCCCGAGGAGCGCGCACCGCTGGTCGAGGGCATCGCCGTGCTGACCGGCGGGCGCGGCCGGGCGTTCGCGGACGAACTCGCGGCGTCGGCGAAGGACGTGCTGGCCAGGTTCGCGCAGGGGCCGGGCGGGCCGCCCGCCAAGCTCGCGGCCGTCTTCTCGCACGGGATCGCGCCGGCCGCGTTGCCCGATGAGACCGTCCCGGAGCTCTTCCGCGCGGCGGGGATGGAGGTGCTCGCACGCGGTGAGGTCGCGCTCGTGACGACGGAGCGGCGGGCGGACGGCACGCGGCTCGAGGTACCGACGAACTGGCTGGTGGCAGGGGGTGCCGGCTGACGCCACCGGTCTGGGCCACTGAAGTTTTCCACAGGCGGGGCGGGGGCCTGGTGTGCCGCGGTGACTTTGCGTAACGTTCCATGCCATGAAGATCCTGATCAGCGCGGACATGGAGGGCGCCACCGGGGTGACCTGGCCCGGTGACGTCCTGCCCGGCACGGAGGGCTGGCAGCGGTTCCGGCATCTGTTCACCTCGGACGTGAACGCCGCGATCGCCGGCTTCTTCGACGGCGGCGCCGACGAGGTCCTGGTCAACGAGGCCCACTGGTCCATGCGGAACCTGCTGCTGGAGCAGCTGGACGAGCGGACCCGGATGGTCACCGGGCGGCACAAGGACCTGTCCATGGTCGAGGGCGTGCAGCACGGCGACGTGGACGGCATCGCCTTCGTCGGCTTCCACACGGGTGCGGGGACGGAAGGGGTGCTCGCCCACACCTACCTCCCCAACTCGATCACCGGCGTGTGGGTCAACGGCGGTCCACCGGCGAGCGAGGGCCGGTTGAACGCACTGGTGGCCGCCGAGTACGGAGTGCCCGTCGTGCTGGTCACGGGGGACGACCGGACCGGCCTCGACGCCCGCGACTACGCGCCGGCGGCGCGGACGGTCGCCGTCAAGGACTACGTGTCGCGGTACGCGGCCGTGTGCCGGCCGCCGGCCCGTACGGCGGCGGACATCCGCTCCGCCGCGAAGGACGCGACCTCGCTCGCCGTGCGCCACGAGCCGGCGCGGGGCGGGCCGTTCACGATCGAGGTCGAGTTCGACGCGGCGCACCTGGCGGGGGCCGCCGCGATCGTGCCCGGTGTGGAGCGCACGGGCGAGCGCCGCGTCACGTACACGTCACCGACCATGTACGAGGGGATCCGCTGCTACAAGGCCGTGACCACCCTCGTCTCGGCAGCTGTGGAGGAGCAGTATGGCTGACACCCTGGCACTGGACGAGGCGGTCCGCTTCACCTCGGAGCTGATCCGGATCGACACCACCAACCACGGCGGCGGTGACGGCAACGAGCGTCCCGCGGCGGAGCACGCCGCGCGGCTGCTCGACGAGGCCGGGATCGAGGCCCGCATCCTGGAGTCCGCACCGGGCCGGGCCAACGTCGTGGCGCGGATCGAGGGTGCCCCACGCGCCGGGAACGGGCAGGGCGCGCTGCTGGTCCACGGCCACCTGGACGTCGTGCCCGCCCGGTCGGAGGACTGGAGCGTGCACCCCTTCTCCGGCGAGGTACGGGACGGAGTGGTCTGGGGCCGCGGCGCGGTCGACATGAAGGGCACGGTGGCGATGGTGCTCGCCACCGTCCGCTCCTGGGCCCGCCGGGGCCTGCGCCCCGAGCGGGACATCGTGCTCGCGCTGACGGCCGACGAGGAGGACAGCGCCACCTACGGGGCGACCTACCTCGTCGAGCAGCACGCCGAACTGTTCCGCGACTGCACCGAGGGCATCAGCGAGTCCGGCGGCTTCACCTTCCACGCCGGACCCGGGCTGCGGCTGTACCCCGTGGCGGCCGGGGAACGCGGCACCGCGTGGCTGAAGCTCACGGCGCACGGCAGGGCGGGGCACGGCTCCAAGGTCAACCCGGCCAATGCGGTGACCCGGCTCGCCGCCGCCGTCTCCCGCATCGGCGAGCACCGCTGGCCGGTGCGGATCGTCCCCACGGTGCGGGCGGCGCTGACCGAACTGGCCGCGCTGCACGAGGTCGAGCCCGACTTCGACGACGTGGACACCCTGCTCACCAAGCTGGGCACCGCCGCCGCCCTGGTGGAACCGGTGATCCGCAACAGCGCCAACCCGACCGTGCTCGAAGCCGGCTACAAGGTCAACGTCATCCCGGGCAGCGCCGTCGCCTACGTCGACGGCCGGGTCCTGCCCGGCGGCGACGAGGAGTTCACGACCACCATGGACGAGCTCACCGGCCCGGACGTCGAGTGGGAGTTCCACCACCGCGAGATCCCGCTGGAGGCCCCCCTGGACGCGCCGGTCTACGCCGCGATGCGGGAGGCGCTGATCCACTTCGACCCGGATGCCCACGTCGTGCCCTACGTGATGGGCGGCGGCACTGACGCGAAGCAGTTCTCGCGGCTCGGCATCACGGGGTACGGCTTCTCCCCGCTGAAGCTCCCCGAGGGCTACGACTACGCGGGGATGTACCACGGCGTCGACGAGCGGGTCCCGGTGGAGGGGCTGCACTTCGGCGTCCGCGTACTCGACCGGTTCATGCTGGGCCGGCAGGACACGACCGACGGAGCTGCCCGATGACGCGTGCCCCGATCATCGCCCCCTACGGTGCCTGGGAGTCGCCGGTCGACGCCCGCACCGCCGCCTCACACGACGGGCGCCCCGAGTTCCCCGGGTTCGTCGGTGACGAGGTGTGGTGGACCGAACCACGGCCGGCGGAGGGCGGCCGCCGCGCCCTCGTCCGCCGCCGCGCGGACGGCAGGGTCGACGGCCCGCTGCCCGCGCCGTGGAACGTCCGCACCCGCGTCATCGAGTACGGCGGCCGGGCCTGGACGGGTACGGCACGGCCCGGGGGAGGACCGCTGATCGTCTTCTCCCACTTTCCGGACCAGCGGCTCTACGCGTACGAGCCCGACGCGCCAGGCGCCGTGCCGCGGCCGCTGACCCCGCTCTCCCCCGTCGGTGACGGGCTGCGCTGGGCCGATCCGCAGATCCATCCGGACCGCGGTGAGGTGTGGTGCGTACTGGAGGAGTTCACCGGGGCGGGCCCGAGCGACGTACGACGGGTCCTCGCCGCCGTTCCGCTCGACGGCTCGGCCGCCGAGGACCGCTCCGCCGTGCGTGAACTCTCCGACGACGCACACCACTTCGTGACCTCGCCCCGGCTCTCCCCGGACGGCCGGCAGGCCGTGTGGACCGCCTGGGACCACCCCCGGATGCCGTGGGACGGCACGGAGCTCAAGTACGCCGCCGTCGGCGCGGACGGCACCTTCGGCGCCGCCCGGAGGATCCTCGGCGGCCCCACCGAGTCGGTGGCCCAGGCGGAGTGGACACCGGACGGGACCCTGATCGCCGCCACCGACCGCGACGGCTGGTGGAACCTGCACCGTGTCGACCCGGCCACCGGTGACGCGGTCAACCTGCGGCCGGCGCAGGAGGAGTTCGCCGGGCCCGGCTGGCAGATGGGCGCCCGCTGGTTCGCCCCGCTCGCCGCGGGGACGCTGGCGGTGCTGCACGGCAAGGGGGCACAGCGACTGGGGATACTCGACGCGGCGACCGGCGAGCTGGTCGACGCGCCGGGGCCGTGGACCGAGTGGACCGCCGCGCTGTCCACCGAGGGCACCCGGGTGGTCGCCGTGGCAGCGTCGGCCCGCAGCTCGTTCGAGGTCCTCGAACTCGACACCTGCACCGGCCGTACCCGCGTCATCGGTGCCGCCCACCACGACACGGTGCCAACGGAGTTCCTGCCCGAGCCCGTGGAACGCACCTTCACCGGGCCCGGCGGACGGGAGATCCACGCCCAGCTCTACCCGCCGGCGAACCCCTACTTCGCCGCGCCCGAGGGAGAGCTGCCGCCCTACGTCGTCTGGGTGCACGGCGGCCCCACCAGCCGGGCCCCGCTCGTGCTCGACCTGGAGATCGCCTACTTCACCTCACGGGGGATCGGTGTCGTCGAGGTCAACCACGGCGGCTCCACCGGCTACGGGCGCGCCTACCGCGAGCGGCTGCGCGAGCAGTGGGGCGTCGTCGACGTCGAGGACTGCGCCGCCGTCGCGAGGGCGCTGGCGGAGGAGGGCACCGCGGACGGGCAGCGGCTCGCGATCCGCGGCGGCAGCGCCGGCGGCTGGACGAGCGCGGCCTCCCTCACCGGCACCGACGTCTACGCCTGCGGCGTGATCAAGTACCCCCTCCTCGACCTCACCGGCTGGGCCGAGGGCGGTGAGACCCATGACTTCGAGTCCCGCTACCTCGACTCGCTCATCGGCCCCTACGCCGACGTCCCCGAGCGCTACCGCGACCGTTCGCCGGTCACCCGGGCCGACCGTCTCACCGTGCCGTTCCTGCTGCTGCAGGGGCTGGAGGACGTGATCTGCCGGCCCGTGCAGTGCGAGCGGTTCCTGGAGCGGATCACGGGACGCGGTGTCCCCCACGCCTACCTCACCTTCGAGGGCGAGGGGCACGGCTTCCGCCGCGAGGACACGATGATCACCTGCCTCGAGTCCGAACTCGCCCTCTACGGCCAGGTCTTCGGCTTCACCCCGCCCTCAGTACCCCCTCTGGAGCTCACCAAGTGACACCGCTCGTCCCGCTCACCCGCCCCCGTCGCCTGGTCCCCGGGGACCGGGTCTGCGTCGTCGCCCCCAGCGGACCCGTCCCCCGGGAGCGGCTCGACGCGGGGCTCGACATCCTCCGCGGCTGGGACCTCGACCCGGTGGTGGCGCCGCACGTCCTGGACCGGCACCCCACGTTCGACTACCTGGCCGGACAGGACGCGGCGCGCGCCCGCGACTTCCAGGAGGCGTGGTGCGACCCGTCGGTGGCCGCCGTGCTCTGCGCGCGCGGCGGCTACGGCGCCCAGCGCATGACCGACCTCCTGGACTGGGAGGCGCTGCGGGCGGCCGGGCCCAAGACCCTCCTCGGCTTCAGCGACATCACCGCGCTGCACGAGGCCTTCGCGGTCCGGCTGGGCCTGGCCACCCTGCACGGCACGATGACCGCGGCGGAGGGCTTCCTCAAGGACGAGCCCACGCGCGCACAGCTGAAGGACACCCTCTTCGCGCCCGAGCGGACGCGGGTGCTCGGCGCACCGACCGCCCGCCCCCTCGTCCCCGGCACGGCACGCGGTGTCACCGTCGGCGGCTGCCTGGCCCTGCTCGCCTCCGGCCTCGGCACGCCGGACGGGCGGCCCGGGGTGCCCGGCGGCATCCTCCTGCTGGAGGACATCGGCGAGGAGCCCTACCGGATCGACCGGATGCTGACCCAGTTGCTGCGTGCCGGCTGGCTGGACGGCGTGGCGGGCATCGCCCTCGGCTCCTGGCGGGACTGCGGCCCCTACGAGGAGGTGCGGGCGGTGCTGCTGGACCGGCTGGGCGGACTCGGCGTCCCGGTCGTCGAGGAACTGGGCTTCGGCCACTGCGAGACCAGCCTGACCGTGCCGCTCGGCGTCCCCGCGGTGCTGGACGCCGACGCGGGCACCCTCACGGTGGAGGCGCCCGCACCGGCCGGCTGACCTGGGGGCCTACGCCCTCAGGACGGCTGGTCCGCCGACAGCGCGGTGACGGCGACGACACCGTCGCACTCGGCGAACACCCCGTCGTCCAGGGCGACCTGGTGCCTGCCCGCCCCGCCGGGCAGGCCCAGCACCATCGTCGGGTACTGCACCGGCGCCTCCCCCGAGACGCAGGAGCCGTCGCCCTCGCCCTGGACCTGGTGGAACGTCAGCTTCACCCACGCGCGGCCGCCCGGCGCCAGCCTGACGGGCGCGGCCGCACCGGTGTGCCGCACCGTCAGCGGCACGTTCATCTCCGGGGAGCCGTTGGCCGCCCCGGCCACCGTCGGGAAGCCCTCGACGACGCAGGGCGCGCCGGAGGTGTTGGTGAAGCCGGCCACCGCCGCCCCGGTGCCCGTGCCCTGGGGACGTACGGCGGCCTGGTGCGCCGCGGTCGCCTCCAGGTCCTCCGCGCCGCAGCGGTCCGCGGGGCCCGCCGTGGAACCTGACGAGGAGGCGGAGGATCCGGTGCCCCCGGGCTCCGGGGACGTGCTGGAGACCGGGAGGGTGCCACCCGCGGTCCGTGACGGCGCGGCGGCCGACGCAGCGGTCGGCGGAGCGGTCGGCGAGGGCGCGCCGCCCGCGACGTCGTCATCTCCCCGGCACCCCGTCAGCAGCACCGCCGCCGTTGCCGCCAGGGCCACCGCGATCGTGGCCCGCCTCGTGTTCCTGCGCTCCATGACGTCCCCCTGGTCGTTCCGCTGTTCCGCTGTTCCGCTGTTCGGCTGTTCGGCTGTCCCGTTGTGCCACCCCGGCCCACGACCGGCGTTCGCCGCGGAACACGAGGCCGTGCCGCGCCCGGGTTCCGTGCGTACACGCCTGGTACGGAACGGTGACGCGACGGAGCCGTCCGGGCCGCGGAGTTCCGGTCGCCGGAATGCGGTGGACCGCCCCGAGTCCGGGCAGGAGCAGAGGTACGACTCGACAGGGGAGGAGAGCCGTCACATGACCAACGACCGGACCCGGAACCGGAGGACGACCCTGCGCGTACGAGCCGGGACGCTCGCCCTGGCCGTCGCCGCGTCGCTGTCGGCGTGCAGCGGCTCCGGCAGTGGGCCCCACGCCGCGGAGCCACGGCCGGCGATCGCCGTCGCCCCCGCCTCCGGCGGGCGTGCCGTGCCCGTCGACCGCAAGGTCACCGTGCGGGCCACCGCCGCGCGGATCGACTCCGTACGCGTCACCGCCGCCGGCCCAGGGGCGTTGCGCGGCACGCTCGCGTCCTCCAAGGAGAGCTGGACCTCGGCAGGCCGGCTGGCCCCCGGTGTGACGTACGACGTGCTCGTCCGTGCAACCACCTCCGACGGCAAGCGGCTGACGGAGCACACCACCTTCACCACCGCCGAGCCCGAGCGCACCTTCGTGGGGGAGTACCACCCGGACAAGGGCACCACGGTCGGCGTCGCCATGCCCGTGTCGATCGTGTTCAACAAGCCCATACGCGACCGCGCGGCCGTCGAGCGCAAGCTCGGCGTCACCGCGAGCCCGGCCGTGGACGGGGCCTGGAGCTGGATGAAGGACTGGAGCGGCCGCGACCGCGTCGACTACCGCCCGCGCACCTACTGGAAGCCCGGCACCGAGGTCACGCTCCGCATGGACCTCGACGGCGTCGACGCGGGCGGCGGCCTCTACGGCACGCAGAACCGGGTCGTCCGCTTCCGGATAGGGCATTCGGTCGTGACCACGGTCGACACCGCCCGCAAGACCCTCACCCTGCGACGCGACGGAGCGGTCCTGCGCACCCTCCCCGTCTCCACCGGCAAGTCCGGTTTCGAGACGTGGAACGGCACCATGGTCGTCCTGGAGAAGACGCCCAGCATCACCATGAACTCCCGCACCGTGCGCATCTTCGGTCCCGAGGCGTACAACCTGAAGGACGTGAAGTGGGACGTCCGGCTCACCACGTCGGGCACCTTCGCGCACGCCGCGCCCTGGAACGAGGGCAAGTTCGGCCGCGTCAACGGCAGTCACGGTTGCATAGGGCTGAGCACGGCCGACGCCAAGTGGTTCTACGAGCACGTGTCACCGGGCGACCCGGTGACCGTCGTCCACTCCACCGACACCGTCCAGGTCAACAACGGCTACGGCGCCTGGAACGCGAGCTGGGCGGACTGGCGGGCGGGGAGCGCCCTGTGACCGCCGCCCGCTGAGGTCAGGGCGTCACCCACCCCGCCACGAGGACCGCCGGGAAGAGCCGGTGGACGGCGAGGAAGCCGAACGGGCGCAGGAACCCGACGCGTACGCGCCTGGCCTGCTGGGCCCGCCCGGGAGCGCTGCCGGCGATCAGGGAGACGGCCGTGACCGCGGCGGCGCGGAAGCCCTTCGCGCTGAAGGTCGCCGTGGCCGCCTGCTTCGCCGCGCCGACGGCAAGGGGCTGCGCGCTGATGCCGGGGAAGTGCCCCGCGCCGCTGTCCCGGGCCGTGGCGAGCCCGAACAGCGCGGCGCGGTCGAGGAGGTCGTGCTCGGCGCCGACGGTGAACGGCACCGTGGTCAGGTCGAGCGCCGGCGCCGGTTCGAAGCTCGTGACGTCCTCGACCACGACCCCCGGCCCGGGACGCCCGTACGGCAGCAGGTTGCCGGGCAGCACCGGGTACGTCCCGCCGAGGGCGGCCACGCCGGCGGCGATCACCTCGCCGGGGGCGACGTGGTCGGGGCCGAGCAGGAGGTGGACCTCGATCCCGTTGGTGCCGTTCACCTTGGCCATGGTCAGCGGGCCGAAGGGGGTGGTCGCGACCCCGGCCATGTCCAGGTGCGGCGAGCTGCGGAAGAGCGTCCCCGTGTGGTGGTCCTGGAAGGGCTCGGCCCAGTCGGTGCGCAGGGCCAGGGCGTTCGCGAGCAGCAGGAGGGTGTGCCGGTCGACGGCGACCGGCATCCTGGGGACCATGCCGTGGGTGCGCTCCGCCGCCCAGGTGTCCAGGGTCTTGCGGTCGGTCTCGGTGTCGCCGCTGAAGTGCCCGTGGGCGCCGGCCGGGAGCAGCGAGAGCCAGCCGGGCGCGAGCGGCAGGGAGGCGCGGGTCCACAGGCCCACGGCGGTGTCGACGCCGTCCATCGCGTCCAGCCGCGCGAGCAGCCGTCCCGAGGCGGCGGCCGCCGTCGTGGCGTCCGTGCCGACGGCCTGTTCCAGTTCGGTGCGGGCGGGGCCCGCGGCACCCGCGGCGAGAAGGGCCAGCAGCGGCCACACTCCCGCTGCGGAGAGGACCGTCGCCCCGGCCGGGCCGGCGCCCAGGGTCTCCCGGGCCCATCGCGCGGTCAGTGCGTTGACCGCGCCCACCAGCATCCGGTCGTCCATGTCCCCCACCCCGTCGGCCTCGTCCGCGTCAGGCGATCATCCCAGCGAACGGGTGGGGCGGCCAAGTGACCGGCGGGACCCCGCGCGACACGATTCGGCGGGCACAAGTGAGCCCGCGCTCACCGCGCGGGCTCGTCGGCTACAGTTCCACGACCTACGAGGTGGGACTCCCTTCGCCGGCATGGTCCGGATCAGGTGCTAGGGGTCGCTCTCCGGTCTCAAAACCTCTTCCCAGACCTTCGAGCCTCTCAGCCCGGCCGTTGTACCCGGTTGCGGTGGAAGCCGCTGCTTCCGCTCCGGCTCCGGTGCTACCGGACTCCCTCGCTCGCCCCGTAGGCCACTTCCACTGTACTCAGGGCTAAAGCGGACCACCAGGGGCAAATGCCTCCAATTCATTATTTTCTCCATGTAATTCCGGCCCTCGTGCCCCCTGTGCCCCTGCTCTCCCGTCCGCGACACGACTGTCATCGAGGAGCCGTTGTGCGATCCGTTGACGCGGCCGCGCGGCGCCCCTACCGTCACTTGGCGCACCACCCAATGAACGACAGTTCACTGTGCGAACGGAACTGATCAGATCAGGGAGTGCCCATGCGTCGCACCTTTCCCCTGCTCCTGTCGGCGGCAGCGCTCCTCGCCGCCGGACTCACCGCTTGCGGCGACTCCGGCGACTCCGCCGGCAAGGGCGGTCCCTCCGGCTCCGGCAGAGGCACACGGAGCGTCACGGTCGGCGCCATCGCCATCGTCGACACCGCACCGGTGTACCTCGCCCAGAGCCAGGGCTTCTTCAAGAAGCACGGCATCGACGCGAAGATCACCTCGGTGCAGGGCGGCGCCGCCAGCATCACCGGCGTGATGGGCGGCCAGTTCGCCTTCGGCTTCGCCAACACCACCTCCCTGCTCACGGCACAGCAGCAGGGCCTGCCGCTCAAGGTCGTCGCCAACGGCGTCGCCTCCACCGGTGAGCGGGACACCGACTACAGCGCCGTCCTCGTCCCGGCCGGCAGCCCGGTGAAGTCCGCGAAGGACCTCGCGGGCAGGACCGTCGCGGTCAACCAGCTGAAGAACATCGGCGACACGACCGTGCGCGCCGCCGTGCGCAAGGACGGCGGCGACGCCTCCAAGGTGGAGTTCGTCGAGATGCCCTTCCCCGACATGCCGGCCGCCCTGTCCAAGGGCCGGGTCGACGCGGTCTGGGAGGTCGAGCCCTTCGTCACCCAGGCCACGGGCCAGGGGGCCCGCGCCGTCGCGTGGCCCTACGCCGATGCCGCGCCGGACCTCACCGTGGCCATGTACTTCACCACCCAGCAGACCGTCCAGCAGGACCCGGAGCTGGTGAAGGACTTCACCGCCGCCATGAACGAGGCCCTCGCCTACGCCGACGCCCACCCCGACGCGGTGCGCGAGACCCTGAAGTCCTACACCTCGATCCCCGCCGAGGCCATCGCCAAGATCAAGCTCCCCAAGTGGCCGACCGAGATCAACCGGGAGTCCGTCCAGACCGTCGCCGACGACGCCCGCCAGGACGGCACGCTCACCAAGGACGCCGACCTCCCGGCCCTCCTGCCATGAGGGGACGCGACGCCGCGTACGGAGCGGCCGGCCTCGCGGTGCTGTTCGGCACCGCCGAGGCCGTCCCGCGGCTCGGCTGGGTCTCGCGGGACTTCCTGCCCCCGGCGAGCGAGATCCTGCGCACCCTCGGCCACGAATTGACCACCCGTCAGCTCTGGTCGGCGCTCGGCGACACCATGAGCGCCTGGGCCCTGGGCCTGGCCATCGCCTTCGTCCTCGCCGTCGCGCTCGGCACCCTCATCGACGCCGTTCCCGGCGCCCGTGCCGCCACCGCCTCCACCGTCGAGTTCCTCCGCCCCATCCCCTCCGTGGCGCTCATCCCGCTCGCCACCCTCCTCTTCGGCGCCGACCTCGGCTCCAGTCTCCTGCTGGTCGTCTACGCCGCCTTCTGGCAGGTGCTCATCCAAGTGCTGTACGGCGTCGCCGACGTCGACCCGGTCGCCCGCGAGACCGCCCGCTCCTACCGCCTCGGGCACTGGACGACGCTGCGCCGCCTCGTCTGGCCCACCGCGCTCCCTTACGTCATGACCGGACTCCGGCTCGCCGCCTCCGTCGCCTTCATCCTCGCCGTCACCGCCGAACTGGTCATCGGCAGCCCCGGACTCGGACTGCGCATCCAGCTCGCCCAGTCCGGCGGCGCCGTCGCCACCGTGTACGCCCTGATCACCCTCGCCGGGATCATCGGTGTCGTCGTCAACCTCGCCGTACGCCGCCTGGAGCGGTGGCTGCTGGCCTGGCACCCCTCCGTGCGCGGGGAGGCCGCCGCATGAGCCGCCTCGCGCGCCTCCTGCTCGCGGCCCTGCGGGTGCTGGGACTGCCCGTCCTCCTCGTCCTCGGCTGGTGGGCTTGGAGCATGTGGCAGCCCAGCTTCTACGTCCCCCCGCCGCAGCGCATCGCCGCCGTCTTCGGCGACGTGTGGCTCACCGCGCGCCTGACCGACGACGTCCTGCCCAGCCTCGCCAGGCTCCTCGCCGGGTACGCGCTCGCCGCGCTGCTCGGCGTCGCCCTCGGCACCGCCGTCGGCCTCTCGGCCCGGCTGCGCGCCGCCACCGAACCCGCGCTGGAGTTCTTCCGGGCGATCCCGCCACCCGTGCTCGTGCCGCTGATCATGCTCGTCGCCGGGCTCGACACCACCATGAAGGTCCTCGTCATCGTCTCCGGCGCGATCTGGCCCGTCCTGCTCAACACCATCGAGGGCGTCCGCGCCGTGGACGAGGTGCTCGCCGACACCGCCCGCGTCTACGGCCTGCGCGGCCCCGCCCGGCTGCGGCGCCTCGTCCTGCCCGCCGCGAGCCCGCAGATCATGGCGGGACTGCGGCAGGCGCTGTCGCTGGCCATCATCCTCATGGTCATCGCGGAGATGTTCGCCAGCACCTCGGGCATCGGCCACTCGGTCGTGCTGTTCCAGCGGCAGTTCCAGATCCCCGAGATGTGGAGCGGCATCGTGCTGCTCGGCCTGGTCGGCTTCCTGCTCTCGCTCGCCTTCCGCGCCCTCGAGCGCCGGGTCCTGCACTGGCACCAACGGGAGACACATGCTTGAGATCACCGGACTGCGCAAGGTGTACGAGGGCCGCGGCCGCGTCGTCGAGGCGCTGCGCGGCATCGACCTCACCGTCGACCGCGGCGAACTCGTCTGCGTCGTGGGCCCGTCCGGCTGCGGCAAGACCACCCTGCTCAAATGCGTCGCCGGACTCCTGACGCCCACCGCGGGCCAGGTCCGGCTCGCCGGGCGCGTCGTCGACGGACCGCCGCCCGGCATGGCGGTGGTCTTCCAGGAGTACGGCCGCAGCCTCTTCCCCTGGCTGACGGTCAGCCAGAACGTCGAACTCCCGCTCCGCGAGAAGCGCGTGCCCCGCCCGCGCCGCACCGCCCTCGTCCAGCAGGCGCTTGCCGCCGTCGGCCTGGCGGACGCGGGCGCCGCCCACCCCTGGCAGTTGTCCGGAGGCATGCAGCAACGCGTCGCCATCGCCCGCGCCGTCGCCTACGAGCCCCAGGTCCTGCTCATGGACGAGCCCTTCGCCGCCGTGGACGCCCAGACCCGCGCCGACCTCGAGGACCTCCTCCTCGGGCTCTGGCACCGTCTCGGCATCACCACGATGCTCGTCACCCACGACATCGACGAGGCCGTCTACCTCGCCCGCCGTGTCGTCGTCCTCTCCGCCGCGCCCACCGTCGTCCAGGAGGACCTGCCCGTCGACCTCCCCCACGACCGCGACCAGATCATCACCCGCTCCGACCCTCGCTTCGCCGAACTGCGCGCCCACGTCTACGGGCACATCCGCGCCGCCAAGACGGGTCCGGGACGGCCGCCCGCGGGCACCATGAAGACATGAGACGGTCCACGGCCGCGCTCGGCAGCGCGGTATTCCTCCTCGCGGCGCCCGGCGTCGTGGCGGGACTCGTGCCCTGGTGGCTCACCCGGTACGCCTCCGGCGACGGCCCCTGGCCGGTACGGGTGGCCGGCGGTCTGCTCGCCCTCGCTGGGGCGGCAGTGCTCCTGCACGGCTTCGCCCGCTTCGTACGCGAGGGGCGCGGCACGCCCGCGCCCGTCGCCCCCACCGAACGCCTCGTCACCGGCGGCGCGTACGCCCGGGTCCGCAACCCCATGTATCTGGCCGTCGTGGCGCTCGTCGCCGGGCAGGGACTGCTGCTCCTGCGGCCGGTCCTGTTCCTCTACGCCGCCGCGGTGTGGCTGACGGTCGCCGCGTTCGTCCGCTGGTACGAGGAGCCGACGCTGCGCGCGGCCCACGGCGAGGCGTACGAGGCGTACCGCCGGGCCGTGCCCGCGTGGCTGCCGCGGTTCCCTCAGACCCGGTCGAAGGGCTCCGCGTAGCGGAACGCCCCGCTGACCGAAGGGGTGTAGGCGGACAGCGGGCGCACCTGGAAGTACGGCCCCCAGGCCGGTTCGGGCGGCGTGATCCGGTAGTCCGTGCTCGCCCGGAAGCCGTACCGGCCGTAGTAGTCCGGGCTGCCCAGCAGCGCCACGAGCGGTTCCCCGAGGCCGTCCGCCGCGCCCAGCACGGTGTGCACCAGCGCCAGGCCGACGCCCTTGCGCTGGTACTCCGGCGCGACGCTCAACGGGCCCAGACCGAGCACGGGCGTGCCGCCGGCGTGCGCCCGCGTGCAGACGACATGGCCGACGACGCTCTCGCCGTCGGCGTCCACGGCGACCAGTGACAGCTCCGGCAGCCAGGCGTCGCACTTCCGCAACTCGGCCAGCAGCGTGACCTCGACGGGGACGGGATGCTCGGCGGAGGCGAACGCCTCCGCGGTGAGTGCCTGTACGGCCGGGACGTCTTCGGGGGTCTCACGTCGAATCAGCACCCGGGCAGTCTGGACGCCCCGCCCCTGCCCGGCAAGCGCATTTCGAGCGCGGCCATTGCGTTGGCCGCCCTTCCGGGGGGGTGTCCACGGCGGTTCGCGGCGGCCCGGCGCGGGGACTGCCGCGCATACCGCGTGGTCACGGGGGCGTCCCGCGGTGGTCGTCATCGACCGCGCCGCGCGAGGCGCCCGCCCGGTCGGCGGGTTGACGACGCGTGTGCGCGCCGTCGCCCGCCGGTTCGGGCGTGGATGCCCCGGCCGCGGCGCGGACGGCCTTGTCCACCGTGCCGCGGTGGCGAAGGGGTTCGGGTCGTCGACGGCTCCGGTGACGCCGCGAGCGGACAGGGCGTCGTCGTGCCGGTTCGGCAGTGCGCAGGCATCCGCCGCGCTCTCCGGTGGCGCCTGCGCCACGCCGGGTGGGCGGCCAGGCTCATGCCGTGGTCGTTGCGGGCCCCCGCGCCCGCGCGGCCGTCACGTGCGCCGGGCGGCGCGCAGCCGCGGCCGACGGCCGGGGCCAGGGGTGCCGTCCCGGGTCAGCACGCGTCCCCGTAGTGGCCGCGCCGGGTCGTCACCGCCCGCGGCACGGGCGTGCCGCGCCGCCGCGTGAGGCCGGCTCCGTGTCGGCCTGGGCGGATACGCGGGTGCGGGGGAGGGGCAGCGCGGCAAAGAGGCCTGGCCATGGGGCACTTCCCGGGCCCGTGCCGCGCCGGGTCGTCACCGCCCCCGGCGCGAGCGTGCCGCGATGCCGTGTGAGGCCGGCTCCGTGCCGGCCTGGGCGGATACGCGGGTGCGGGGGACGGGCCGCGCGGCAAAGAGGCCCGGTCGTGGGGCACGTCCCTCGCCGTCCCGGGCCGGTACGCGTCCCCGTAGTGGCCGCGCCGGGTCGTCACCGCCCGCGGCACGGGCGTGCCGCGATGCCG
This sequence comes from Streptomyces sp. NPDC006207, assembly GCF_040613835.1. Lineage (NCBI taxonomy): Bacteria > Bacillati > Actinomycetota > Actinomycetes > Kitasatosporales > Streptomycetaceae > Streptomyces > Streptomyces sp. NPDC006207. Next base: position 49,875 of record NZ_JBEXSX010000029.1, read on the forward strand.
TGTGAGGCCGGCTCCGTGTCGGCCTGGGCGGATACGCGGGTGCGGGGGACGGGCCGCGCGGCAAAGAGGCCTGGCCATGGGGCACTTCCCGGGCCCGTGCCGCGCCGGGTCGCCACCGCCCCCGGCGCGAGCGTGCCGCGATGCCGTGTGAGGCCGGCTCCGTGTCGGCCTGGGCGGATACGCGGGTGCGGGGGAGGGGCCGCGCGGCAAAGAGGCCTGGCCATGGGGCACTTCCCGGGCCCGTGCCGCGCCGGGTCGTCACCGCCCCCGGCGCGAGCGTGCCGCGCCACCGCGTCAGACCGGCTCCGTGTCGGCCGGGGCCGATACGCGGGGGCCGGGGAGGGTGCCCGGGAAGGGGCCGCGCAGCAAGGAGGCGAGGCCGTGGGCGAGTTCCTCGCGCCAGCACAGGTAGTCGTGGCCGCCGTTGTACTCGTGGTGCGCCACCTCGTAGCCCTGGGCCAGCAGGGTGTCCCGCAGCCGCCGGACCACGGCCGTCAGGCCCCATTCCTGCAGGCCCGCCGACAGGTGGAACCGCACCGGTCTTCGCGCCAGCGACGCCACGCGCCCGGTCAGCCACTCTTCGGGCAGGGCTCCCGCGCGCCGCCCGGCCGGCCACCAGAAGGCGCCGGACTGGGCGAGCACGTTCCCGAACCGCTCGGGCCGGCGCAACGCGGCGTACGCGGCGGCCAGTCCGCCGAGGCCCTGGCCGGCGACGACCGTGCGTGCCGGGTCGCCGCTGACCGGCCACCGACGCGCGGCCCAGGGCAGCAGTTCACGGGTCAGGAAGGCTACGAAGCGGTCGTCGCAGGTGAGTTCGCGGCGCCGGGTGTCGCTGTCCAGCGCGTCCGGCATCAGCGCGACGAGCGGGGGCAGGGCGCCGGCCGCCACGAGCCCGTCGAGCAGCGCCGAGACGTCGAGGTGCTGCTGCCACACGTCCCCGTCGAGCAGCACCACCACCGGCAGCCCGGCGAGGTCCTCGTAGCCGGACGGGGCGTAGGCCCACACACGGCGCCAGTTGCGCAGGTGAGCGCTGCGCATGGTGTGGACGGACACCTCGCCCACCGGCGTCCCGGGCCGGTTCCGCCCCGCGCCGAGCGGCGCCGGTGCCGCGGGGAGGGCGACCACCGACAGCGGCTCGGTGCCCCAGCGGGTGGGGAAATCCGCCCGGTTGAGCGGGTCGCGCCGCGGGTTCCGCCGCAATCCGCGCAGGTACGCCTGGCCCTTGGGCCCCGACGGGGCCACGCCCGCGCCGTCGCCCTCGTCCACGCAGAGCGCGTACGTGGCGCGCCAGTCGGCCCGCATCCTTATCGTCCAGTGCCACACGTCCGTGCCCGGCACGCGCGACATCAGGTTGCCGGCCAGGTCGTCAGGGTCGAGCACCTGGTTGGGCAGGGCCAGTACGGCGCGCGTTGCGGCCGTGCCGCGCCACAGGAAGGTGACCGCGGCGTGCCCGGGGTCGCCGTCCAGGCGCTCCACCAGTGGTGTCCCCTCGGCCTCCACGGCCCGCCAGAACTCGGCCTCGCGCTCGGGGCGGGCGGCGAGCGCCGCCAGCCGCGGACTGTGCGCGCGTTCGACCGGGGCGGGACGCGGAACGCGGGGCGCGCGCGAGGGCGTGCCGTTCGGCGGGCTCCACAGCGTGGACAGCATGATCGGCAAACCCTCCCGGACCTGTCCGACGGCAAAAGAAGGCCAAAATGACGTTCACCATATATTGAAGTCCGCACGCGGCCCGTTCCGTGAGGTCCAAACCCCTGACGGCGCAGGCCGAAAGGGGGTTCCATGTCCTCACCCGACCACCGGTGACAGAGAGAGGGACCTCTTGGCCACCACCGTGCGACGCACCACCCTCACCCTCCCGGCCAGCCCGCTCGGCCCGGAGAACCCCCTGCCCGCGCTCCGCGCGTCCGGGGACCCGCACGTCCTCGACCCCGCCGAGAGCGCCGCGCTCCCGCCCGGCATGGCCCGGCGCATCGCCTACGGGCAACTGCGCACCCTGCTCCCCGTACCGCGTCTCGACGGCTACACCCGCGAACGCGTGCCCACCGCGCTGGACGCGGTCGTCCTGGAGAACGACCGGCTGCGCGCCACCGTCCTGCCCGGCCTCGGCGGCCGCCTGTACGCGCTGCACCACAAGCCCACGGGCCGTGAACTGCTGCACGCCGACCCCGTCCTGCAGTACGCCGACTTCGGCCTCGCCGGCGCCTGGTTCTCCGGCGGCGTCGAATGGAACCCCGGCGCCACCGGGCACACCACGCTCAGCTGCGCCCGGCTCCACGCCGCCCGCGTCCCCGCCCCCGACGGCGGCGAGATGCTCCGCCTCTGGGAGTGGGAGCGGCTGCGCGACCTGCCGTTCCAGATCGACCTGTGGCTCCCCGAGGGCTCCGACTTCCTCTACGCGGGGGTACGCGTCCGCAATCCTCACCACCGGACCGTTCCCCTCTACTGGTGGTCCAACACCGCCGTACCCCAGACACCTGGCACCCGCGTCGTCGCACCCGCCACCCACGCCTGGCACTTCGGCGCCTCCCGCACCCTCCAGCGGGTGCCCGCCCCCGAGGCGCCCACCGCCTCCGAGCACCCCGCGGACTGGTTCTACGACCTGCCCGACGGCACCCGCCCCTGGATCGCCGCCCTCGACGCCGACGGCCGCGGCCTCGTGCAGACCTCCACCGACGCCCTCGGCGGCCGCAAGCTCTTCGTCTGGGGCCGGGGTCCCGGCGGACGCCGCTGGCAACGCTGGCTCGCCGGGGACGAGGGCGACGCCCCGGGCTACCTGGAGATCCAGGCCGGACTCGCCCCCACCCAGCTGGAACACCTCCCCCTGGCCCCGGGTGCCGCCGTGAGCTGGCTGGAGGCCTACGGCCCGCTGGAGACCGCTCCCGGCGCCGGTTCCCGCGCCGTGGCGGAACGGCTGGAGGCGGTCCTGCCGCGCGAACACCTGCGCGCCGCCCACGAGGCGTGGCTGCCCGCCGCGGACACCGAGCCCAAGGACGTCCTCGCCACCGGCTCCGGCTGGGGTGCGCTGGAGGTCACCCGCGGCCGCTTCGACCTGCCCGGCACGCCCTTCGCCGCCGACACCATGGGCGAGCGGCAGAAACCCTGGCTGGAACTCCTGCTCGCCGGGGTCTTCCCGCGGCTCGGCGAGGACTCCGTCCCCGGCCCCGCGCTCGTCTCCCCGGAGTGGCGGGAACTGCTGGAGACCGCGGCCACCTACGAGGGCAACGGCTGGGCCCTGGACTACCACTTGGGCCTCGCCCAGTGGCACGCAGGTGACCGCGCCCAGGCCGTGCTCAGCTGGGAACGGGCCGCCGCGGGGTCGGGTTCGTGCCTGCCGCTGCACTGCCTGGCCGTCGCCGACCAGACCGACGGCAATCCGGAGCGCGCCGCCCAGCGCCACCTCGACGCCTTCCGGGCCGTCCCCGGGGGCGACGCCTGGGCCACCGCCGCGGGCGCCCTGGCCCGCGAGGCCGTACCGGCCCTTCTGGCCGCCCGCCGCCCCGGCGACGCCGCCGCCGTGCTGGAAGCCCTGCCCGGCGCCCTCCGCGCCCGCGGGCGCTTCCGGCTGCTGCACGCCCAAGTCCTGCTCGCCGCGGGCGACGTCGCGGCCGCTCGGGCCGTCTTCGACGAGGGCTTCACCGTCGACGACCTCAGGGAGGGGGAGGAGTCGCTGCACACCACATGGCAGGCCCTCACCGACGAACCGCTGCCCCGGGCGTACGACTTCCGGATGGCACCGGCACCCTGAAAAACCGTTCGCCCGCGACGCGCGGCACCCCGCACAGTGGTCCGATCCACGCACCACCACGAGGGGGAACCCGATGTCGACGCTGCGCGTCACGGCCGAACGGCTCACCGTCCACGACCACCCGAACGCGGACGCCCTGGAACTCGCCCAGGTCGGCCTCTACCGGGCGGTCGTGGCCAAGGGCGCCTACCGGACCGGTGACTTCGCGCTGTACATCCCCGAGCAGTCCGTGCTGCCTTCCGCGCTCATCGACGAGCTCGGCCTGACCGGACGGCTCGCCGGCCCCGCGGCCGACCGCGTCAAGGCGGTGCGGCTGCGCGGCGAGCTGTCCCAGGGCATCGTCTGCCGCCCGGCCGCGCTCGAGGGCACGGACCTGGCGCGGGCCGCCGGCGACGCCACCGACTTCGCGGAGCTGCTCGGCATCACCAAGTGGGTGCCGCCTGTCCCGGTGTCGATGAGCGGCGACGTGGAGTCCGCGCCGGACCTGCTGCCGTGGATCGACATCGAGAACGTCAAGCGCCACCCCGAGGTGTTCGGCGAGGGCGAGCCGGTCGCGATCACCGAGAAGCTCCACGGAACGGCCTGCTGCCTGACCTACCTCGCCGACTCGGGACGTGTGCTGGTCACCTCCAAAGGGCTGGGCGCCCAGCGCCTCGCCCTGAAGGAGGCCGACGGCAACCTCTACTGGCGCGCCGTCCGCGGACACGGCCTGCCCGACGTCGCCGCGGCCCTCGCCGGCCGGCTCGGCGCCACCCGCGTGGCGATCTTCGGCGAGGTCTACGGCGCCGGTGTCCAGGACCTCGGCTACGGCGCCGACGCGGGCCGCGGCACGCCCGGCTACGCGGCCTTCGACGTCGCCGCCGAGATCGACGGGGCGGTCCGCTGGCTCGACCCCGCCGAGGTCCTCCCGGCCGGGAGCGTGCCGCTGGTGCCCACGCTCCACCAGGGCCCGTACGACCTCGACGTCGTCCTGGAGCTCGCGCGGGGCGCCGAGACCGTCTCCGGCCGCGCCCTGCACCTGCGCGAGGGCGTCGTGGTCCGGGCGGCCCCCGACCGGCACAGCCCCGAGCTCGGCGGACGCGCCGTCCTCAAGGCGGTCAGCGACGCCTACCTCACCCGCAAGGGCGGCACCGAGTACGAGTGACACCCGCGGAGCACGCATGACCGTTCCCCCGCTGGGTACGCGCAGCCCCCGAGCCACCCCGTACGCAAGCAACGGAAAGGGAACGGCCATGACCGATTTCACCACTCCGAACGGTGCGCAGCCCCCGGCACAGCGTGCCCTGCACGAGATCGCCACCGGCGGTGACAACGCGGCCGCGCTCAGCACCCTGGCCGCCAGCGACATCCTGCTGCCGGTGCCGGGGGCGCCGGAGGAGTCCGCTGGGGACGGGGCGGAGCAGGAGACGATCAGCCTGCCGGTCTTCGAGCAGGAGGACGGGACGAAGCTGGTCCCGGTCTTCACCTCGGAGGTGCGCCTGGCGCACGCCCTGCCGAACGCGCGGGGGTACCGCATCCTGCCCCTCGCGGCGCTGAGCAGCGGCTGGCCGTCCGACGAGCTCACGCTCGCGATAGACGCGGGATCGCCGGACACCCTCACCATCAAGGGCGAGGGCGTCCGTGCGCTGGCAGGCCTGTCGGGCTGACCGACGGCGTCCGCCCACCCGCGCGTGCCACGCGGGCCGCGCCCCCGGGGAGCGCGGCCCGCGTCGTGCTGCCCGGGTCAGAGCGGCCGGTAGACGGTCAGGGCCTCGTTGGCCTTGTCGATGATCAGGTCGCGCGGTGCGGGCGCCACCTCGCCGTCGAAGGCCAGGCGGACGCCGGGGTCCACGCCGCCGATCCGCAGCCGCCGCAGCAGGGCCGTGGTGGAGCCGGTGAGGGCGGCCGCGAGCAGACGGGTGCGGGCGTAGGGGCTGCCGGGGACGATGCGGACGTCGAGCTGCCCGTCGGACAGGGCACGGCGGCGCAGCGGCGCCGGGCCGATGCTGCGGTAGGCGCCGTTGCCGGCGAAGAGCATCCACACCGAGTGCCGACGTCCGTTGATCTCCAAGTCGATCGGGGCGGAGGTGCGCAGCACGTGCAGCGCGGCCAGCACCCCCGCGGGCCAGCTGCCCACGCGCCGCGACCAGCGTTCGCGGTAGCGGACCAGGTCGGGGTAGACGCCGATGCTGAAGGTGTTGAGGAAGACCGTGGACCGCGCGGACCCGTCCTCCTCGCCAGCGGCGTCGCCGGTCGGGGAGACCCGCGCGACGTCGACGGCGATCGCGGTGCCCTCCCGGGCCGCCCGTGCGGCGTCCTCGATGCTCTCGATCGACAGGTCGAGCGCGAAGTGGTTGTACGTGCCGCCGGGGGAGACGAGCAACGGCACACCGTGCCGCAGCGCGACCGACGCGGCGAGGCTGACGCTGCCGTCCCCGCCGTGGATGCCGAGCGCGCCGCCGGCCTCCGCGGCCTGCTGGGCGGCCTTCTCCAGCATCTCGGCGAGGTCGTCGTCCTCGGAGCACTCCTCGACCACGGCCTCGGGCAGCGCGCCGCGCAGCCGCTCGGCCGGCGGGCCGAGCAGCGGCGGAGGGCCGGAGACCTCGTTGACCACCGCGTACAGCCCGCGGCCGTCGGGCAGGGCCGGGGCGTCGGCCCGGGGGGTGGGGGGCACCGCCAGCTGCCGCCCGGTGGGGACCAGGCCGCGCACGGCCAGGGCCGCGCCCGCGCCGAGGGCCATCCCGGCGGCGACGTCGCTGGGGTAGTGCACACCGGTGTAGATCCGGGAGAACGCCACAGACCAGGCGACCGGCAGCACCACGGCGCCCCAGCGGGGCGATTCCAGGGCGACGCCGGCGGCGAACGCGGCGGCCGACGCGGCGTGGCCGGACGGGAAGGACGTGGTGCCGGGCTGTCGCGACAGCCGGCGCATCACCGGCACGGCGTCGAGGACCGGGCGGTTGCGGCGCACCGCGCCCTTGCCGACGGTGTTGACCACCGCCGACGCCACCGCCAGCGACGCGGCGCCGCGCAGGGCGGCGCGCCGGCCGGTGCGGCCGCCGACGGCCGCGATGCCGGCCGCGACCCCGAACCACAGCAGCCCGTGGTTGGCCGCCTTGCTGAGCCGCGGCAGCACCGGCTCGGCGGCGGGCCACGAACGGGTCGCCACGTTCAGGAACAGCTCCTTGTCCCATGCGCTCAGGATCCGGCGCACAACGGCTACCTCCACGATCGATCGATTCCCGGACGGTGCGGTCGGTGCGGGCGCGCGGCGCGCGGGACCGGTGGACCGGCCCCGCGGCCCGCGTCGCGGTCGTGCGGCCCGTCAGGCCTCCGGGCGCATGCCCAGCGTCCGTACGACTTCCTGGACGTTGGCGTACCGCCGGTTGTCGCCGGGGAGTCCGTCCACCAGGTCGGTCAGGGGGTCCGGCGCGTGCCGGTCGCGCAGGGCCCGCAGCAGGTCGCCGCGCCGGGCGGGGAACGGCTCCCGGGTCAGATGCCTGCCGAGCTCGAACCGCACCGCCGTGCCCTCGGGGGCACCCGCCCAGGCGGGCCCGGTGCCGACCTCGGGGTCGTCGTCGGCGGCGGGTTCGGGGTCGTGCCACTCCTCGACCCGGGTGGAGTGCCCGGAGCGCAGCAGCTCGCGCAGCTCGTGCTTCATCTCGTCGTCACGGTGGACGCTCAGACGGTCGCTTCCTCGTTGCACGGTGGCTCCTTTCCTCAGGGGTCAGGTCTCTCCATCGTCTACCCGGACCAGGGGTCCGATGCCTGTTGAATGCCCACAGAAGCGGATGAATCCCCGCACCGGGGGTACCAAACGGGCGAGGTGACAGGAGGCGAAAGGAAGGTGCGCGACCCATGAGCCGCTACCCCGGCGGGGTCGACCCCGCAGACCTGGACGAACGACAACTGGTGCAGGAACTGGAGTCGGTCCACCGGACCCGCCACGAGACGCTGCTCTACGGCTCCGGGGCGGCCCTCGACGCCCACAACTCGCGGATGGCGGCCCTGGAGGGCGAGTACCTGCGCCGTCATCCCCATCGGATGGTCTCCGCCGGCCGTACGCGGGCCGGGGCGAGGGCCCGGACCCTGCGCATGCCGGTCCAGGCGCAGCAATAGCGGACCGGGCGAGGAGACCTCGCGGATCCGGGGCGCGCGGCCCCCCGACGGCCGCCGCACGCCTCTCCTGCCGCTCGCGGTCGCGTCCACTACCACCGGTACCAGCGCGAGCCGCCGGAACCGCTCCGTGCCACGAATCCGAGCAGCCACAGCACCAGGACGAGCAGGGCGGCCCACCACAGGACGTCGACCGCGAAAGCCGCGCCGAACAGGACGAGGGCCAGTAGCAGGACGACGAGCAGCGGGACCATGGGAACACCTCCTGGATTCCGGTTGCCCTGGATTCCCGGTGGCACGCAGCGGGATTCGCGCGCCCCGGCGGCGGGAGCGCGGAGCGCGTGCGAGGGTGGCGGCGGGGGCCGGGCCGTGCCCGGTCGCCGGATCCCGCCGGTCACCCGATCCCACCGGAGGTACGGATGCAGCGGACCTCACCGCCGGCCCCTGCCGGGCGCCTCGCGCGGGCCGGTCTGCGCCCCGACCCGGGGTTGCCGGTGCCGCCGTACTGGGCGGAGCGGCTGTCCGCGGGCATGCCGGGCGGTGCCGTGCCGGAGCCGCCCGGGGGCGGTGAGGCGGTGCGCGCGGCCGCCGCGGGTCACTGGGAGCGCCGTGGGCTCGCCACGACCGCGGCCGACACCGTCGCCGCGCCGGGCGCGGAGCCCCTGCTGCTGGCGCTGCTCGCCGCGGTGGACGGCGACGTCGTGCTCGCCAGGCCCGCCGCCGCCTGGCAGGCGCCGCTGGTGCGGACCCTGGGCCGGCGCGCCACGACCGTGCAGACCCCCGCGGTGGGCGGCGGCGCACCCGACCCCTTCGCCCTGCTGGAAACGGTACGCCGGGCCCGCGCGGAGGGCAGCGACCCGCGCGTGCTGCTCATGTCGGCCGCCGACGACCCCAGTGGGACGGTGACGCCCCCGGAACTGCTGCACGAGGTGTGCGAGGCGGCCGAGCAGTGCGGGCTGCTGCTGGTCTCCGACGAGACGTACGCCGACACGGTGCACCATCCGCACGAGACCGTGCTGCTCACCCCCGCCGAGATGCTGCCCGGCCGGACGATCGTCGTCGTGGACCTGTGCGCCGCCCTGGCCCCGCCGTCCTGGCCCGTGGCGATCGCCCGCTTCCCGGCCACCGCCGAGGGCGCGCGCCTGCGTGCCGCCGTGGCGGACCGCTGCGCCGGGCTGCGCGCGGTGCTTGCGGAGCCGGTGGCCGCCACGGCCGCCCACGCGCTCGCCGAGGGCGCGGACGTCCGGGCCCATCTCGCCGCCGCCACCCGCCTGCACGCCGCCCTCGGCGCTGCCTCGTACGTGGCGGTCACCCGTGCGGGCGCCTTGTGCCGCCCACCCGAAGCGGGCTTCCACCTCTACGCCGACCTCGGCCCCCTGCGGCACGCCCTGGCAGCCGCCGGCGTCACGGACGCGCCCACCCTGGAGGCCGCCCTGTCCGCCCGCCTCGGCCGGCCGGTCCCCGGCGGCCACCGCTTCGGCGACGACCCGTCCGCCCTCCACGTCCGCATCGACACCGGCCCCCTCCACGGCACCGACGACCGCCAGCGCCACGCCGCCCTCACCTCCGCGTCCCCCCTCGAACTCCCCCACGTCGCCGCGGCGTTGTCCGACCTCGAGTCCGCGATCACCGGCCTGGCCAGGGGCGCCGCCTGAGCCTCGCTGGTGACGGTGACGGCTCTGCCGCAGGACGCCGCGCGCGAGTTCGCCGAGCGGGCCGCCCACCGCGGTCGTGCTCGTGCTCGTCGCCCAGATCGCCCACGGCCTGGTGACCAACCCCTTCTACCAGTGGGACCGCTTCGCGTACTGGTTCGTCCGGCCGGTGATCCTGGACGGGCTGCTCATCACCCTGGAGGTGGCCGCGTACAGCGCTGTGCCCGGCCTGCTCGGCGGGATCGCGCTCGCACTGGCCAGGCTCTCCGGCAGCCCCGTGCTGCGCGCCGTCAGCTGGACGTACACCTGGCTGTTCCGCTCGGTGCCGCTCATCGTCGTGCTGCTGTTCCTGTACAACTTCAGTGCGGTGCCCGCCGGCCCGGGCTTCCGCGGCGTACCGCGGCGCGACGGGTGCGCTGACGTGACGGCGTGGAGATCGCTCCGCGCCGGTGCCGCGGCCGAGGTCGTCTGGCCGGGCACGAACGCGGGGCCGTCCGGGGCGAGTTCCGCGAAGCGGCTGTCCCCCTGGGTGCGCGGTGTGAGTGCGGGCGGGTTCGGCACGGAGCCGCTGCGGGCGCAATGAGGCCGGCGCAGGGCGCGCGTGGCTGCTGCGGCAGGGGCCGTCAGCGCCGTGCGCCCGCGCGGGCTGCGGGCCCCCGGGCGGCCGGGGTGAGGCCTATGTGACCCGTGGGTGCCGACCCGCGGCCGTAGGGGCGCCGGCTGCGGGGCGGCGCCATCCGCCTTCCCAGGCACCGTCGCGCAACCGCCGCAGGCCCGGTGCCCTGACGACGGCGCGTACCTGGGCCCGCTGCCGCGCTCTCCAGCCGGTAGGCCGCGAGCGGCGCCTTGAAGACGGGCGTGGATGGCGGGGCTACATCCGTGGACGTCGGCGGGTCCGGGGCTCCCGGGAGGCGGTCGGTGGCCGGGGTGTCGTCGGGGGGTGGTGTGAGCGCCTTCGGTACGGAGCCGGCGTGGGCGCGCGTGGCGGCCGGGGGTGTCGTCCGACCTGATGACGAGCGGCGTTTGGGCCGGATTGTTCGGGGATCCGCGAGCACTGTGCGCCCGGCCGGCCGAAGGGGCGGCCGTGGGTCCGGAAGCACCCCCCGCCGGGAGGCGGTCAGTGGCCGGGGTGTTCGGCCGGCGTGTCGTCGGGGGTGGCGGAGGTCGCCCTGAGGCCGTGCAGGCGGCGCCAGAGCTGGGGGGCGGAGGCGATGAGGAGGGTGAGCGCGACGGCGAGCAGGACGCCCTGCCACGGCTCGGGGAAGAGGGTGCCGCCGAGGATGCCGATGAGCTGGTAGGCCGCCGCCCAGGCCAGGCAGGCGGGGACGTCGCCGCGCGCGAAGCGGCGGACGGGCATCTCGGCGAGCAGGCAGGCGACCATCACCGGGATGCGCCCGGCGGGTATCAGGCGGGACAGGACGAGGACGGCGACGCCGTGGTCGTCGAGCCGGCGTTGCGCGTCGGCCAGGCGTGCGGGATCGGCGCGTTGCTGGAGCTGCCGCAGCCAGCGCGAGCCGTTGCGGGAGCGTACGCCGCGGTGGCCGAGCAGGTAGAGGCCCATATCGCCGAGGAAGGCGGCGCCCGCGGCGACGACGAAGACCAGCGCGAGGGAGAAGGGGGCGGTCTGGTGGAAGGCGACGACGGCGGCGCTGCTGACGAGCGCGCCGGTGGGCACGACCGGCACGAGCGAGCCGAGCACGACCAGCAGGAAGAGCGAGGGGTAGCCGACCACCTGGCCGGTGGACTGGGAGGAGGTCTGCTCCGCGAGCAGGGTGAGTCCGCTCACCTGGCGGCCTCCAGCAGCATGCTCTCGCCGTGCTCCAGCCGGTGCACCGCCACCGCCGGTGCCAGCTGCCCGGCGAGCCGGACGAACTCCTCGCCGGGGGCGTGGAATTCGTGCGGCCGGACGGCGTCCATGCCGATCGGCCAGTACGTCCCGTAGTGGATGGGGACGGCGGCGCGCGGGGCGAGCCGCGCCAGGGCCCGGGCGGCGCGCCCGGCGTCGAGGTGGCCGGTGCCGAGGAACGGTCCCCAGCCGCCGACGGGCAGCAGGGCGGCGTCGCAGGGGCCGACCTCGTCCGCCATCCCGTCGAACAGCCCGGTGTCCCCGGCGAAGTAGGTCCGTTCCTCGCCCACCAGCACGTAGCCCAGCGCGGGGGAGCGGCGCGGCCCGTACGGCAGGCGCCGTCCGTCGTGCGCGGCGCTCACCACGCGTACCGTCAGCGCGTCCACCTTCACCTCGTCACCGGGGGCGACCTCGGTCAGCTCCAGCCGCCGGTCCGCCGCGAGCCGCCGCAGCCGGGGCACCGCGGCGGGGGCCCCGCGCGGCACCAGTACCCGGGTACCCCGGGAGAGCCGGGCCAGCGAGCCGGTGTGCAGGTGGTCGGCGTGCAGGTGGGAGATGACGGCGACGTCCGCCAGGGCCGCGCCCGGCGGCGGGACCGCGCCGCGCCGCCTGCGCAGGTGGGCCAGGCGCGGGGCGAAGAGCGGATCGGTGAGCACGCGCACCCCCGAGTCCCGCACGGTCACCGTCGCGTGTCCCCACCAGGTGATCTCGACCGCCACTCGTGCCTCCTCGTCTCGCCCCGAGCCTATGCTCCGGCGCGCCCGCCGTGTGCCCCCGGTGCGCCGCGGGGCCCAGGGGGGACTGTGACAGTCTGGGGGTATTCGTGTTCGGGGACGCGCGGGGACGTGCGCAGACGTGAGGAGACGTGGAGAGGGTGGGCGTGCTGCGTCGGTGGCGGGCCGCCGGGGGCGCGATCGTCCGCGTGCTGGTCGTGTGGGTGGTGGTGACGGCGACGATGGCCGTGCTCGCCGGGATCCTGCCCGACTTCCGCATCCAGTCGCCCGGCGGCGACAGCCCCACCCGCATCGCGGTGACGGCGGCGGCCGCCGCCGGTGCCTTCGGTCTGCTGAGCGCGCTGGTCTGGCCGGTGCTGGTACGGGCCGTGCTGCTGGTGCCCGCGCTGGTGCTGGGCCTGCTGGTGTTCTTCCTCAACGGCTCGCTGCTGCTGCTCGCCTTCCGCTTCACCCCCGACTGGCAGGGTGACATCGCGCCGGCCACGGCCGTGGTGATCGCCGCCGTGATGTCGGCGGCGTCGTCCGCGACGAGCACGACGCTCGCCATGCGCGACGACGCGGCGTACGGCCGGCGCCTGGCGCGCCTGGCCGGCCGGCGTCGCGGGGGCGCGGGCCACGACCCCGCCGGCGCGGACGGCCCGCGGGAGCCGGGCTTCGTCTTCGTCCAGCTGGACGGCGTCGGGCACGACGTGCTGCGCGAGGCCGTGCGCCCGGTGACGCGCAAGGGGAGGCTGCGCCCCCCGGCGATGGAGACCGTCGCCGACTGGCTCGACGGCAGCCACCGCCTGGTGCCGTGGACCACCGACTGGAGCAGCCAGACCGGCGCCAGTCAGCTGGCCATCCTGCACGGCAGCAACGAGGACGTGCCCGCCTTCCGCTGGTACGAGAAGGAGACCGGGCAGGTCATGGTCTGCAACCGGCCCTCGTGCGCGGCCGAGCTGGAGCGCCGCGCGGTCGCCCGCACCGGGCGGGCGGGGCTGCTGGCGCCGGACGGCGCAAGCCGGGGCAACCTGTTCAGCGGCGGCGCCGAGCAGCTGGCGCTCGTGATGTCGGTGTCGACCCGTCGCCGGCGCTTCTCCGCCGACCGGCTCGCGATGGCACGGCTGCGGTCCCGGGCGGTCGGCGCCCCGGAGGGCGGCGATCCCGCGGCCGTCCTCGCCCGGGTCGGCGCCACCCGCTCCCGGACCGGCTACTTCGCGTACTTCTCCGACCCGGCCAACGCGGTGCGCACCGCCGCGTCCTTCGTCGCGGAGGTCGTGCGCGAGATCACGGAGTCCACCTCGGCGCGGCTGCGTCACGAGCGTCCCCGGGTGCGGCGCGGCGGCCTCTACCCCTTCCTGCGGGCCTTCGCCACCGTCGTCGAGCGCGACGTGGCGGTGGCGGCCGTCGTCGGCGACATGCTCGCCGGGCGGGGTGCCGTCTACGCCGACCTCGTCGCGTACGACGAGGTCGCGCACCACTCGGGGCCGCGCAGCCGGGACGCGATGCGGGTGCTGCGGCGTCTGGACCGCGCCATCCGCCTGATCGCCGACGCCTCCCGGTACGCGCCGCGCCCCTACCGGATCGTGCTGCTGTCCGATCACGGCCAGAGCGAGGGCGAGACCTTCGAGTCCGCGTACGGGCTGACCCTGCGGGACCTGGTCCGGGCGGGGTGCGGGCTGCCGGTGCGCCGCCGCGTGCGGGGCACGGCCAGCGGCGCCGAGGCGCGCGCGGCGGCCCGTGCGGCACTGCACCGCCCGGAGCACGGGGGCCGCGCGGGCGAGGAGCAGGAGACGGCGGGGCCGTCCTCGGACCCGGTGGTGCTGGCCTCGGGGAACCTGGCGCTGATCTCCTTCCCCGACCTCCCGGGGCGGGCGGACCGGCAGGGCGTCGAGGCCCGCCACCCGGCCCTGCTGCGGACGCTGGCCGAGCACCCGGGGGTCGGCTTCGTGCTGGTCCTGGACCGGGAGCGCGGGCCGCTGGTGCTGGGCGGGGACGGCGGCGAGCACGAGCTGGAGACGGGCCGGGTCACCGGCCGCGACCCGCTGGCGCCGTTCGGGCCGGGCGCGGCGGCCGCGGTGCTGCGCACCGCCCGCTTCCCGCACGCCGCCGACCTCATGGTCAACTCGGCGTACGACCCGGTCACCCGGACCGTGCACGCCTTCGAGGAGCAGGTGGGCTCGCACGGCGGCCTGGGCGGCGACCAGAGCCGGGCCTTCCTGCTGCACCCGTTCGACCTGGACGGTCCCGATCCGCTGGAACGCCTGGTGGGCGCCGGGGCCGTGCACGAGCTGCTGGGCGGCTGGCTCGGCCGCAAGCCCCTGGCGCAGGCGCCCCCGGTCGAGGACGGCAAGGACGAGCAACCGGTCGTCGGCTGACGCGCCGCGCACGGGACTGGTGTCCGGCGCGGGTCTCCTTCGGGTGGACCGCACGGCCGCCGGGGGCGCACCGGCGCAGGCCCGCCACGTACGGGTGATTGACCTACGGGCGCCGCTGCTGGACGCTTGCCCGCGATCGATCGGACGGTGTGCGCGGGCGGGGTCCGCGGGTGGGGGAGGCTGCGATGCCGTACTACGAGGACCTGAGCCCGTACGCCTACTTCACAGAAACGATTCCGCCGGACGTCTCCGCCCGCGCCGTCGGCTGGCTGGACCCCGCCCGTCCCTACCCGCAGGCGGAGCCCTCCGAGGAGTTCGCCGACCGCCTCTTCGCCCTGTGCCGCGACCACCTGTGCGCCATCACCCACGGCTGGTACGGCTGCACCCTGTGCCGCCGCAGGCTGGTCGGGGGCGGTCGCTTCAAGCCGGTGAGCGTGTCCCGCGGCGGCGAGCGGATCCTCGTGGGCCACGGCGAGGTACGGGTGGAGGTCGGCGCCGGCACCTGGCTGATCGCGCCCGACCTGGTCGTCCACTACGTCCTGGCCCACCGCTACGCCCCGCCCGAGCCCTTCGTCGAGGCCGTCCTGGCCGGCCGCGTCGTCGTCGGCTGCCGGTAGGCCCCACCGGCTCAGGGACTGATCGCGAGCACCATGTACGCCGCCAGCAGGGCCAGGTGCACCGCGCCCTGCAGCGGCGTGGCGCGTCCCGGTATCACCGTCAGGGTGCCCACGGCGACGGTGATCGCCAGCAGCACCATGTGCGTGGCGCCGAGCCCCAGCAGCAGCGGGCCGGACATCCACACCGAGGCCACCGCGACCGCCGGGATGGTCAGCCCGATGCTCGCCATCGCCGAGCCGAGCGCCAGGTTGAGGCTGGTCTGCACACGGTCGCGGGCGGCCGCGCGCACCGCGGCGATGGTCTCGGGCAGCAGCACCAGCAGGGCGATGACGACGCCGACGAAGGAGGACGGCAGGCCGGCGTACTGCACGCCCTGCTCGATCGTCGGCGACTCCACCTTGGCCAGCCCCACGACCGCGACCAGCGCCACCACCAGCAGCGCCAGGCTGAACAACGCGGCGCGGACGGTGGGCGGGACGGAGTCGTCCTCCGAGACGTCGATCACCTCGCCGCCCGGCTTCACCGGCAGGAAGTACGCGCGGTGCCGCACCGTCTGCGTCGCGACGAACAGGCCGTACAGCACCAGCGACGCCAGCGCGGCGAAGGTGAGCTGGGCGGTGGAGAAGCGCGGGCCGGGGGTGCTGGTGGTGAACGTCGGCAGCACGAGGCTGAGGGTGGCGAGCGTCGCCACCGTCGCCAGGGAGGCGCCCGTGCCCTCCGGATTGAAGACCGCCACCCGCCGGCGCAGCGCCCCCACCAGCAGGCAGAGCCCCATGATGCCGTTGCACGTGATCATGACCGCGGCGAAGACGGTGTCACGGGCCAGGCCCGCGCTCTTCGGGCCGCCGTCCGCCGTCAGGGTGAGGATCAGGGCCACCTCGATGACGGTCACCGCCACCGCCAGCACGAGCGCGCCGTAGGGTTCACCCACCCGGTGCGCCACCACCTCCGCGTGGTGGACGGCGGCGAGCACCGCGACGGCCAGGAAGACCGCGACGACCACGACCACGGCCACCGGCAGCGTCCGTCCCCACGTCAGGGCCAGCAGGACCACCGAGAGCACCGGGACGAGGACCGTCCAGTGCAGGGCGGACACGGGGAAGCGAGCGGTCATGCCTCCGAGACTGACAGCTCGTCAGGGTCGGCGCGACGCGGGGCGCCCGGACGTGCCGCCGCTCATCGCCCGGCCGGGGGAAACGCCTGTTCGGCCCAGATGGTCTTGCCGGCGGAGGTCTGCCGGGTACCCCAGGACTGGCTCAACTGCGCCACCAGCAGCAGGCCGCGGCCGCCCTCGTCGTCGGACAGGGCACGCCGCAGGTGCGGGGCGGTGCTGCTGCCGTCGGACACCTCGCAGATCAGGGTGCGGTCGCGGATGAGCCGCAGCTGGATCGGCGGCGCGCCGTACCGGATGGCGTTGGTGACCAGCTCGCTCACCACCAGCTCGGTGACGAACACCGCGTCCTCCAGGCCCCAGGCGACCAGCCGCTCCGCCACCGCCTGCCGGGCGTCCGCGACGTGCGCGGGGTCGCCGGGCAGGTCCCACACCGCGACCTGGCCGTCGTCGAGCGCCCGGGTACGGACGAGCAGCAGCGCGACGTCGTCGACCGGACGGTCCGACGGGAGGGTCTTCAGGACGGTGTCGCAGGCCGCCTCCATCGTCGGGGCCGGGGCGGCCAGCGCGGCGCGCAGCCGCGCCAGGCCGGCGTCCAGGTCGAAGTCCCGGCTCTTGACCAGGCCGTCGGTGTAGAGCGCGAGCATGCTGCCCGCCGGCAGCTCCAGCTCGACCGCCTCGAACGGCAGCCCCCCGACGCCCAGCGGCGGGCCCGCGGACATCGGGACCATCTCGACCCTGCCGTCGGGGAGGCGCACGGCGGGCGGCGGGTGCCCGGCGCTGGCGAGGGAGCAGCGGCGCGCGATCGGGTCGTACACGGCGACCAGGCAGGTCGCGCCCAGCTCGCCGCTGGTCTCGGCGGGCGACACCTCCCGGCCGTGGCCGTCCTCGGGGTCCAGGTGCGAGACGAGGTCGTCGAGGTGGGTCAGCAGCTCGTCCGGCGCCAGGTCCACGTCCGCGAGGGTGCGCACCGCCGTCCGCAGCCGGCCCATCGTCGCCGAGGCGTGGATGCCGTGGCCCACGACGTCGCCCACGACCAGGCCCACCCGCGTGCCGGACAGCGGGATGACGTCGAACCAGTCGCCGCCGACCCCTGCCCGGGCCCCGGCCGGCAGGTAGCGCGAGGCGACCTCCACCGCGGCCTGCTCGCGCAGCCGCAGCGGCAGCAGACTGCGCTGGAGGGTCAGCGCCGTGGAGTGCTCCCGCGTGAAGCGGCGGGCGTTGTCGACGCACACCGCGGCCCGCCCCGCGAGCTCCTCGGTCAGCGTCAGGTCGTCCTCGGTGAACAACTCCGGACGCGCCCAGCGGATGAACACCGCCACCCCGAGGGTGATGCCGCGCGCCCGCAACGGCACCGCCAGCACCGAATGGATGCCGTACTCCTGGACCTTGGCGTCCCGCAGGCTGTTCTGCGCCAGCCACAGCGTGAAGTCCGGGTGCCCCAGCCGGCTGAGCACGGGACGGCCGGTCGCCAGGGCCCGGGACGGCGGGGAGAACTCCGGGTAGACGTCGAGCTCGCCGAGGTCGACGGCCGCGTCCGGGGCGCGGCCCGACGCGGTGCGGTGGGCGACCCGGCGCAGCTCCACGCCGAGGCCGGGCGGTCCCGGCGGGGGCTCCTCGCCGTGCAGCACCGAGTCCAGCAGGTCCACGCTGGCGAAGTCGGCGAAGCGCGGCACGGCCAGCTCCGCCAGCTCGTCGGCGGTGTGCACCACGTCCAGGGTGGTGCCGAGCCGTGCGCCGGCCTCGTTCAGCAGGGCCAGCCGCCGGCGCCCCCGGAACTGCTCGGTGCTGTCGAACGCCGCGCTCGCCACGCCCCGGATCCGGCCCTGCGGGTCCCGCACCGGCCACATCTCGGTGTTCCACGCCCGGTCGCCGACGGTGGCCCCGGCGGCGGCCGGGCTCTCGTAGTGCGCCGGCCGGCCGGTCTCCGCGACCTGCCGCAGGTGGGCGTTGAACCCGCGGCGACCCTCGTCGTCCAGGAGCGCCCCGGAGAACGGCCGGCCGGTCAGGTCCGCCGCCGGGACACCGATCATGTCCGCCGCGGCGTCGTTGACCCGGTGGTAGCGCAGCCCGGTGTCGTACGTGGCCATGGCCACGGACGACTGCTGGAAGGCCCACAGCAGGAGCGCGGTGTCCGGGTCGGCGCAGGAGGCCGTCACGACACAGCCGCCGGGCCGGTCGTCGGCGTCCAGCGCGGGGGAGACCCGTACGTCGAGGTCGAGTTCCCGCCCGTCCCGCCGGTGCGCCCGCACCCGGCCGCGCCACTCCCGGTCGAGCGCGATCGCCTGCGCCTGCGCACCGAACACCTCGGCGACGGGCCGTCCCACCGCCTCCGCCGCCGCGTGTCCGAGCAGCCGTCGTGCCCCCGCGCTCCATCCCGTGACCACCCCCCGCGCGCTGACGGTGACCACGGCCGTGGCGGCCGGGTCCCCGGGGTCACTCGTGTTCATCGTCGGCGATCACACACCCGTCGCAGTCCCTACCTCCCCAGGGTGCGCGCTCCGCAGGACACCATCAAATCGGCCGGGGCCGCCCCCGCGGCCGCTGTGATGGTGTCCTGCGGCCACTGTCGGTGGCGGCGGCGATACTGCCGCCATGCGCGCGAGCCGGCTGGTCTCCCTCCTCCTGCTCCTCCAGTCGCGGGGGCGGATGACCGCCGCGGAGCTGGCGGAGGAGCTGGAGGTGTCCGTACGGACGATCTACCGCGACGTGCAGTCGCTGCACGAGGCGGGCATCCCGCTGTACGGCGACGCCGGGCACGAGGGCGGCTACCGGCTGCTCGACGGCTACCGCACCCGGCTGACGGGCCTGACCGCCGACGAGACGCAGGCGTGGTTCCTGGCCGCCCTGCCCGATCCGGCCGCGCAGCTGGGGCTCGGGGAGGCCGCGGCGGCGGCCCGGCTGAAGTTCAGCGCCGCGCTGCCGCCGGCGCTGCGGGAACGGGCGGAGCGGGTGCGGGGGCGGTTCCTGCTGGACGCGCCCGGCTGGTACAGCTCCGAGGAGCAGGTGCCGCACCTGCCCGTGGTGGCCGACGCCGTGTGGAACCGGCAGGCCGTACGGGTGCGGTACCGCCGCTGGCGCGAGCCCGCCGAGACCGACCGCAGGCTCGAACCGTACGGTCTGGTGCTCAAGGCGGGCCGCTGGTACGTGGTCGCCCACGACGGGAGCGACCCGCGCACCTACCGGGTCGACCAGATGCTCGAGGTGCGCGCCCTCGACGAGACGTTCGCGACCCCGCCCGGCTTCGACCTCGCCGCGTACTGGCGGGAGTACCTCGCCGGGTTCCACGCACGGCTCCACCGGGACACGGCCCTGATCCGGGTGTCACCGCGCGGTGCCGAGCGGCTGCCCGCGCTGCTGTCACGCCCCGTGGCCCGGGCGGTGGCCGAGGACGGCGAGCGGGAGCCGGACGGCTGGGTCCGCGCCCGCGTGCCCATCGAGTCGGTCGCGCACGCGCACGGCGAGTTCCTCAGGCTCGGCGCGGACCTCGAAGTCCTGGCGCCGGCTCCGCTGCGGGAGCTGCTGGCGGAGTCGGCGCGGGCGCTGGCCGTCCTCTACGGGCCGCCGCGCTCCACACCGCCGCCCCTGCGGCCGCCACCGCGCTGAGACCGGCGACCGCCGCGAAGCCGGTCAGGAGTCCGGCGCGGGCGGTGACCGCCGAGGTCCCGAGCATCACGGCCACGGTCGCGGCGAGCCCGTACGCGTTCGCCGCCCCGAAGGCCCGCCCCACGCGGCCCTCGTCGACCGCGGCCATCAACAGCGTCCGCGAGGCGATGCGCGCCTGCCCGAAGACGAAGGCCCCGGCCGGCACGAGCAGCAGCAGCCCCGTCACGCCGAACCGGGGCTGCAGCGCGAACAGCACGGCGCAGAGCGCGAAACCGGTGAGCGCGAGCCGCAGGTCCCCCAGCCGGGCCCCCGTCCGCCGGTACGCGGCCGCCGCGAGCAGGAAGCCCGCACCGCCGAGCGCGTCCACCGCACCGACGACGGCGGCGCCCCGGTGCAGCTGGGCGATGACCAGCACCGGCATCAGGGCGTTGAAGACGGTCACCACCACGCTGCCCTGGGCGTACAGCAGGACCAGCGGGCCGAGCGGCGCCCGCGACGGGACCGGCCGCACCGCGGCCGAGGCGGCGGTGCCCGAAGTGACGGGCTTCCCCACCCCGCGGCCGGTCGCCAGGACGAGGACCGCGGAGGCCACGAAGGTCGCCGCGTTGAACACGAACAGCGGGGCAGGGCCGGCGAACTGCAGCGCGAGGCCGCCCACCGCCGCCGACAGCAGCATCCCGCTCTGCAACGCCATCTCGTAGTGGGCGTTGAACCGCCGCAGCCGCCCCGCGGGCACCCGCTCCTTGATCAACGCCGCGCTCACCGGCACGAAGAGCGCGGCCGTCACGGCCAGCGCGAAGTTGCTGCCGTAGACGACCGCCCCCCGCGGCCAGCCCAGGACCGTACCCAGCGCAGGCACCAGGGCCACGGCGGCGCTGAGCAGGTCGCAGCCCGCCCACAGCGCCCGCCGGTCGAAACGGTCGGCGACCCGGCCGAACAACGGCGACAGCACGGCCTGGGGGACGGCGACGGCGATGAAGAGCCAGCCCACGTCGAGCAGCGAGCCCTGGGCGCGCACCATCAGCAGGGCCGCGGCGATGAGCTGGATGTTGTTGCCCAGGGAGGTGATGAACACGGCGGGCAGGAGGAGACGTTGCGTTCGTCCGGTGGTGGTCACGGGGAACGATGGTCCGGCTTTCCGCTGACGTCTGCTGTCAGGGGGTGCGGCGGGGCGGCCCGGGTTAATCAGTGGACGGGCCGCCGTCGTTCCCGACAGCATTCCGCCGATGACACGAACAGACACGCCCACCGCATGGGACGAGCGCTCCGCGCTGACGACCCTCCTCGACTACGCCCGCGACACCGCCCGCGCCAAGTGCGAGGGCGTCACGCCCGAGCACGCCCGCAGCGCCCCGCTCCCGGGTTCGCCGCTGATGACGCTCAGCGGACTGGTCAACCATCTCCGCTGGGTCGAGTACTACTGGTTCGAGGTGGTGTTCCTCGGCGGCGAGGACGAGGGCCCCTGGACGGAGGAGGACCCCGACCGCGAGATGCGGATCGCCGTGGACCTCCCCCTCGCCGACGTGCTGGCGGACTACGAGGCGCACACCGCCCGCTATCGCGAGCTCGTCGCCGGGCTCGACCTGGACGCCGTCGCCAAGCGCCCCATCCGCGACGGCCGCCACCCCAACCTGCGCTGGATCTTGCTGCACCTCGTCGAGGAGACCTCCCGCCACAACGGCCACCTCGACCTCCTGCGCGAACTGGTCGACGGCACGACCGGCGTGTAGGTGTCGTCGGCCCGGATGCGGGTCAGGTGCCGGCGCCTACGGTCGCCGCGCCGCGGGGAGCCCGGCCAGTCGCGCGGCCGCCGCGTCCCAGGCCCGGCCGTCCGCGGCCGGCTCGTACGTCCGCAGCGGCTGGGTGGCCGCGACCAGCGCCCGCATCGCCGCCAGGCCGTCGGGACCGTCGCCGAACGCGCCGGCGGCGCGGGCCTGGACGAGGATGTTGCCCAGGGCCGTGGCCTCGGTGGGGCCGGCGACGACCGGGAGCCCGGTGGCGTCGGCGGTGAAGCGGCACAGCAGTTCGTTGCGGGAGCCGCCGCCGACCAGGTGGACGCGGTGGATCTCCCGGCCGGCGAGTTCGGCCGCCTCGCGCAGGGTGCGGCGGTGGGCGAGGGCGAGGCTCTCCAGGATGCAGCGGACGACCGCGCCGTGCGACGCCGGGGGCTTCTGGCCGGTCCCGGCGCAGAAGGCGCGGATCCGGGCGGGCATGTCACCGGGCGTCAGGAAGAGCGGGTCGTCCGGGTCGATGAGGGCGGCGAAGGGCTCCGCGGCGGCCGCCGCGGCGAGCAGTTCCTGCAGGGGCAGGCCCTCCTGCTGCTGCTCCCAGGTGCGGCGGCACTCCTCCAGCAGCCACATGCCCATGATGTTGCGCAGGTAGCGGATGGTGCCGTCGACGCCGCGCTCGTTGGTGAAGTTGGCGAGGCGCGAGGCCTCCGTGAGCACCGGGGCGTCCAGCTCCAGGCCCGCCAGCGACCAGGTGCCGCACGAGATGTACGCGAAGTGCGGCCCGGTGGCCGGGACCGCGGCCACCGCGGAGGCGGTGTCGTGCGAGGCCACGGTGACGACGGCGGTGTCCGCCGGCAGCCCCGTGTACGCGGCCACGTGGGGCAGGAGCGTGCCGGCGTGGGTGCCCGGGCGGCGCAGCGGCGGCAACAGGCGCGGCCCGATGCCCAGCCGGCCGGGGAGTTCCTCCGCCCAGGTCGCGGTGCGCGCGTCGAAGAGGCCGGTGGTGGAGGCGTTGGTCTCCTCGGCGCCGATGCCGCCGGTGAGCCAGTGGGTGAGCAGGTCGGGGATCATCAGCAGCGTCCTGGCGGCCGCGAACTGGGCGCCGTCACGGGCCGCCGCCAGCTGGAAGACCGTGTTGAAGGGCAGGTGCTGCAGCCCGGTGACCGCGTACAGCTCCTGCGCGCCGATGTCGTCCCTGACCCGCTCGGCGACGTGCTCCGTGCGGCTGTCGCGGTAGTGGTGAGGGATCCCCAGCAGGGCGCCGTCCGCGTCGAGCAGTCCGTAGTCCACCGCCCAGCTGTCGATGCCGACCGACGTGACGCCGTCCCCGGCCCGGGCCGCCAGGCGCAGGCCGTCCAGGCTCTCCCGGAACAGGGCGAGGACGTCCCAGTGGAGTCCGGTGGGCAGCCGTACGGGGGTGTTGGCGAAGCGGTGCACCTCGTCGAGGACGAGGTGGTCCGGGCCCACCCGGCCGAGGATGACGCGGCCGCTGGTGGCGCCGAGGTCGATGGCGGCGAATGGCACGTGGGCCCCTCGTGTTCTGGTCGTTCGGGTCGGAGCGACGGGTGCGGTCGGCGCGGCGCGGCGCGCCGCGGGGGTCGGTGGGTCGTACGGGTGCGGGGGAGCCGGTCGGCCGGCTCCCCCGCGCGGTGCGGTCGGCGTCAGCGCAGGAACGCCGCGGCCACGCCGGCGTCGACCGGGACGTGCAGACCCGTGGTGTGCGTCAGTTCCCCGCCGGTCAGGGCGAAGACCGCGTTGGCGACGTGCTCGGGGAGCACCTCGCGCTTGAGGATGGTGCGCTGGGCGTAGAACTCGCCCAGCTTCTCCTCCGGCACCCCGTACGTCGCGGCGCGCTGGGCGCCCCAGCCGGAGGAGAAGATGCCCGAGCCGCGGACGACCCCGTCGGGGTTGACGCCGTTGACGCGGATGCCGTGCTCGCCGAGCTCGGCCGCCAGCAGCCGGACCTGGTGCGCCTGGTCCGCCTTGGTGGCGGAGTAGGCGATGTTGTTGGGCCCGGCGAAGACCGCGTTCTTGGAGGCGATGTAGACGATGTCGCCGCCGAGCTTCTGCGCGATGAGCACCCGGGCCGCCTCGCGGGAGACGAGGAAGGAGCCGCGCGCCATGATGTCGTGCTGGAGGTCCCAGTCGCGGGCGGTGGTCTCCAGCAGCGGCTTGGACACGGAGATGCCCGCGTTGTTGACCACCAGGTCCACCCCGCCGAAGGCCAGCAGGGCCTCGTCGAAGCCGGCCCGGATGGCGTCCTCACTGGTCACGTCCACGGTGATCGCGACCGCCCGGTCGGGACCGCCGAGTTCCTCCGCGACGGCCCGCGCGCCGTCGGTGTTGACGTCGGCGACGACCACGCAGGCGCCCTCCGCCGCCAGGCGGTGCGCGATGGCCCTGCCGATGCCCGAACCGGCCCCGGTGACCAGGGCGATGCGGGTGGCCAGCGGCTTGGGCTTCGGCATCCGCTGGAGCTTGGCCTCCTCCAGCGCCCAGTACTCGATGCGGAACTTCTCCGCCTCGTCGATGGGGGCGTAGGTGGAGACCGCCTCGGCGCCGCGCATCACGTTGATCGCGTTGACGTAGAACTCGCCCGCGACGCGGGCGGTCTGCTTGTCCTTGCCGTAGCTGAACATGCCGACGCCCGGCACGAGGACGATCGCCGGGTCGGCGCCGCGGATGGCGGGGGAGTCCGCGGTGGCGTGCCGGTCGTAGTACGCCTGGTAGGCGGCGCGGTAGGCGGCGTGCAGCTCCTCCAGGCGGGCCACGGCGTCCTCGAGCGGCGCCGTGGGGGGCAGGTCGAGGACGAGCGGGCGGACCTTGGTGCGCAGGAAGTGGTCGGGGCAGGAGGTGCCGAGCGCGGCCAGCCGGGGGTGCTCCGCGTGCGCGAGGAAGTCCAGGACGGGCGCGGAGTCGGTGAAGTGGCCGACCTGCGGGCGGTCCTGGGAGGCGATCGCCCGCAGGACCGGGGCGAGCGCGGCGGCCCGGGCCCGGCGCCCGGCCTCCGGCAGCGGCTCCCAGCCCGGCAGCGGGGCGCCGAACGGGTCCTGCTTGCCGTGGCGTTCCAGGAACTCCTCGGCGGTGCGGATGATCCACAGGGCGTTGCGCTCGCACTCCTCGGAGGTCTCGCCCCAGGCGGTGATGCCGTGACCGCCGAGGATCACACCGACGGCCTGCGGGTTGGCCTCCTTGATGGCGGCGATGTCCAGGCCCAGCTGGAAGCCGGGGCGGCGCCACGGCACCCAGGCGACCTTGTCGCCGAAGCACTCCTGGGTGAGCTTCTCGCCGTCGGCGGCGCAGGCCAGCGCGATGCCCGAGTCGGGGTGCAGGTGGTCGACGTGCGCGGCGTCGACGAGGCCGTGCATGGCCGTGTCGATGGAGGGAGCGGCGCCGCCCTTGCCGTGCAGGCAGTAGTCGAACGCCGCGACCATCTCGTCCTCGCGCTCGGGGCCGGGGTAGACGGCGGTCAGGGCGCGCAGCCGGTCCAGGCGCAGGACGGCGAGGCCGGCCTCGGTGAGCGTGCCCAGGTCGCCGCCCGAGCCCTTGACCCACATCAGGTCCACGGCTCCGCCGGTGACGGGGTCGGTGGCGGTGGCCTTGGCGGAGGCGTTGCCGCCGGCGTAGTTGGTGTTGCGCGGGTCGGCGCCCAGGCGGTGGGCGCGCTCCAGCAGCGCGGCGACTTCCGGATGGGTGGCGGGTGACATGGGGGTGTCCTTCGGGAGGGGAGGAACGAGGAGGGGCGGGGAGGACGGGCGTCAGGCGGGCAGGGCCTACGCGCCCCAGCCGGCCTGGGTGCCGCCGACGCGGTCGGCCACGATGTGCTCCTGCCAGCCGGAGGCGTGGTACGCGGCGACGGGGTCGGGGGCCAGGCCGCGCTCCTCGCGCACCTCGCGCAGCAGAGGGCGCACGTCGGTGTTGTACGCGTCCATGAGCACGGCGTTGGCGGCGAGCACGTCACCGGAGCGCTGT
This sequence comes from Streptomyces sp. NPDC006207, assembly GCF_040613835.1. Lineage (NCBI taxonomy): Bacteria > Bacillati > Actinomycetota > Actinomycetes > Kitasatosporales > Streptomycetaceae > Streptomyces > Streptomyces sp. NPDC006207. Next base: position 75,341 of record NZ_JBEXSX010000029.1, read on the forward strand.
GCCTCGCCCAGGGCGTCGAGGTCCACCAGGAGGGCCTTGGCGGTGGCCTCCTGGACGTTCATCACCGAGCGGATGACCGCGGGGATCTTGGCCTCGATGTTGTGGCACTGGTCGAGCATGAAGGCCACGCCGGTCGCCGCATCGAGGCCGCCGTTCTTGGCGACCTCGTGCAGGATCCGGAAGAGCTGGAAGGGGTCGGCGGCGCCGACCATCAGGTCGTCGTCGGCGTAGAAGCGGGAGTTGAAGTCGAATCCGCCGAGCTTCCCCTGGCTGAGCAGGAAGGCGACGATGAACTCGATGTTGGTGCCCGGCGCGTGGTGGCCGGTGTCGACGACGACCTGCGCCTTGGGGCCGAGCTTGAGGCAGTGCGCGTAGGCGGTGCCCCAGTCCGGGACGTCGGTGGTGTAGAACGCCGGCTCGAAGAGCTTGTACTCCAGCAGCATCCGCTGGTCGTCGCCGAGCCGCTCGTAGACCTCGGTGAGGGCCTCGGCGAGACGCTCCTGGCGGCCCACGATGTCGTCCTGGCCGGGGTAGTTGGTGCCGTCGGAGAACCAGAGCTTGAGATCGGCGGAGCCGGTGGCGTCCATGATGTCGACGCACTCCAGCAGGTGGTCCGTGGCCTTGCGGCGGACCCGGGGGTCGGGGTGGCACACGCTGCCGAGCTTATAGTCGTCGTCCTGGAAGACGTTGGAGTTGATCGCGCCCAACTCCAGCCCGCGCTCCTTGGCGTGGGCGCCGAGCGCGGTGTAGTCGTCCACCCGGTCCCAGGGGATGTGCAGGGCCACCTTGGGGGCGACGCCGGTGAACTCGTGCACCTTCGCAGCGTCGTCGAGCTTCTCGTACGGGTCACGGGGCACCCCGGCCTGGGCGAAGACCTTGAAACGGGTGCCGGAATTGCCGTAACCCCAGGACGGCGTCTCGATCCGCTGGGCTGTGAGTGCGGCCTTGACGGCTGCGATGTCAGGCATGTCCACCTCGGATGGCTCGGTGAATCGGCTCAGTGAACCGGCTTCAGTGAATCGATTCATTCGCCTGTGAAGCTATCCACGTCCACCGGTGGCCGTCAAGAGGTCCACCGGTCTCGATCCCCGTTATTGAATCGTGTCATCCGTGCTGCAAAAGCGCGTTGTTGCTGTTCGTGCGGCATTGTCAGGCCTGTTACCTGCGGGTTTCACGAGGGTGCAGGTCAGGCGGGGGAGGCGGCGGCTCTTGACGCCTTCGCGGGGCGGGGCTAGCTTCCCGGCAACTCCGTTGAAACATTTCATAGCAGGAGGGCGCAATGACGCACCCCGAACCGGAGACCACTCCGGTGCTCGCGCTCGAGGGGGTGAGCAAGTCCTTCGGTGCCGTTCGCGCTCTGCGCGGTGTGTCGCTCCGGCTGCACGCCGGCGAGGCCCATGCCCTGGCGGGCGAGAACGGCGCCGGCAAGTCGACACTGATCAAGACCCTCGCGGGTGTGCACCGCCCGGACACCGGCACGGTGCTGCTCGACGGCCGGCCCGTGGAGTTCCACGGCCCGGGGGACGCCCGTGACGCGGGGGTCGCCGTCATCTACCAGGAGCCGACGCTCTTCCCCGACCTGTCGGTGGCCGAGAACATCTTCGTCGGCCGCCAGCCCCGCCGTTCGCTGGGCAGGGTCGACCACAAGGCCGTGCGCGAGGCCGCGGCCGATCTCTTCCGCCGCCTCGGCGTGGACCTCGACCCGGAACAGCCGGCGCGCGGACTGTCCATCGCCGACCAGCAGTTGGTGGAGATCGCCAAAGCGCTCTCCTTCGACGCCCGCGTCCTGATCATGGACGAGCCGACCGCCGCGCTCACCGGCAGTGAGGTCGCCCGCCTCTTCGGCGTCGTCAAGTCCCTGCGCGAGCAGGGCGCCGCGGTGCTCTTCATCTCCCACCGCCTCGAGGAGATCTTCGCCCTCTGCCAGCGGGTCACCACTCTGCGGGACGGCGCGTGGATCGCCAGCGAGCCCCTCGACGGGCTCACCGAGGACGACCTGGTGCGCCGCATGGTCGGCCGCGACCTGGACGAGCTCTACCCCAAGCAGGACGCCGAGATCGGCGAGGTCGCCCTCAGCGTGCGCCGGCTCACCCGCGAAGGTGTCTTCACCGACGTCTCCTTCGAGGTGCGCCGCGGCGAGATCGTGGGCCTGGCGGGCCTCGTCGGCGCCGGGCGCAGCGAGGTCGCCCGGGCGATCTTCGGCGTGGACCGCAGGGACGCCGGGGAGGTCGTCGTCGACGGCAAGCCGCTGCGCGGCGGCGCGCCGAGCCTGGCCATGGCCGCGGGGATCGCTCTGGTCCCCGAGGACCGCCGGGCCCAGGGCCTGGTGATGGACATGTCCATCGAGCGCAACATCGGCCTCACCGGCTTCGCCGCCACCACCAGGGGCGGTCTGATGAGCCGCAGCGCCGAGCGCAGCCGCGCGCTGGACTGGGCCGTCCGGCTCCAGGTCAAGTACGCCCGGCTGGCCGACGTCGTCGGCACGCTCTCGGGCGGCAACCAGCAGAAGGTCGTCCTCGCCAAGTGGCTCGCCACCGCGCCAGGGGTGCTGATCGTCGACGAGCCCACGCGCGGCATCGACGTCGGCACCAAGGCCGAGGTGCACCGGCTGCTGTCGCGGCTCGCGTCCGAGGGCGTGGCCGTACTGATGATCTCCTCCGACCTGCCGGAGATCCTCGGCATGGCGGACCGCGTCCTGGTGATGCACGAGGGACGACTGACGGCCGAGATCCCCCGGTCGGAGGCGACCGAGGAATCCGTGATGGCGGCGGCCACCGGCCGCGTGAGGAGGGCGGCGTGACCGTGACCGCCGACACCCCGCAGCAGATCGCCGCGGACGAACCGACCGCGTCCCGCCGCTTCCTGGACCGGGTGCTGAAACTGCGGGCGCTCGCCGTGCTCGCCGTGCTCGTGGTCATGCTGGCCGGGACCCAGGTCTACAACAGCGAGTTCCTGTCCCAGCAGGGCGTCAAGGACCTCCTGCTGAACGCCACCATCCTCGTGCTGGTCGCCATCGGCCAGGCCATGGTCGTCATCACCCGCAACGTCGACCTGTCGGTCGGCTCGGTGCTCGGCATCTCGGCCTTCGCGGCCGGCACCTACCTGCACGGCGGCGGCAACCCGCTGGTCGCCGTGCTCATCGCGGTCGCGCTCGGCGTGCTCTTCGGCCTGCTCAACGGCCTGCTGGTGAGTCTGGGTCAGGTCCCCGCCCTGGTGGTGACCCTGGGCACGCTCTACATCATCCGCGGCATCGACTCCATCTGGGTCGGATCCCGTCAGATCACCGCGGGCGACCTGCCGGCGAGCTTCGTCGACTTCGGTCACGACGGCCTGTCGGTGGTCCCCTACCTCGCGCTCCTGACGCTCGCGGTGCTGGTCGCGGTCGGCTACTACCTGCGCAGCTACCGCGGCGGCCGCGACCTGTACGCGCTGGGCTCCAGCCCGGAGGCCGCCCGGCTGGCCGGCGTGCCGGTCCGCAAGCGGATCCTGACCGCGTACGTGGTGTGCGGGGCGCTCGCCGGACTCGCCGGCGCGCTCTACCTCGCCCGGTTCGGCAACGTCGACTCCGGCACCGGCAACGGCTACGAACTGACCGTCGTCAGCGCCGTGGTGGTCGGCGGCGTCGCCTTCACCGGCGGCTCCGGCACCGTGTACGGCGCCGCGCTCGGCGCCCTGCTGCTGACCTCGATCAACAGCGTCCTGCCCTCCATCGGCGTCAGCTCGGTGTGGGTGCTAGCCATCGACGGCGTCCTGCTCCTGCTCGCCATCGCCGTCGACCGGATCGTGGCGCTGCGGGTGGCCGGCGTCCTCCGCAAGCGGGCCGCACAGATGAGGAGTGCCCACCATGCCTGAGACCACCAAGGCCCCCGCCCCGCTCGCCCGCCTCGGCGGCGCGGTGCGCTGGGACACCGCGGTCGGCGCCCTGCTCGTCGTCCTGCTGATCTGCTCCTTCTCCTTCGTGGACAACTTCGGCAACGCCCTGAACGTGTCCTTCCTGATCGGCAACACCCTGCCGATCGCGCTCATCGCGCTGCCGATGACCATGCTCGTGGTCTCCGGCGAGATCGACCTGTCCGTCGGCTCCACCGCCGGCCTGTCCGGGGCCGTGATGGGCGCGCTGTGGAACGGCGGCATGGCGATCGAGACGATCATCCCGCTCTGCCTGCTCCTCGGCGCCCTGTGCGGCCTGGTCAACGGCCTGCTCGTGACCCGGCTCGGCCTGCCCTCGCTCGCCGTCACCATCGGCACGCTGGCCGCCTACCGCGGCATCGCGCAGATCGTGCTCGGCGCCGACTCCGTCACCGACTTCCCGCAGCAGTACCTCGACTTCGGCGCCGGCCGGATCGACGGCACCTTCATCCCGTACGCGGCGATCCCCTTCGCCGTCCTGCTGCTGGTCGCCGTCCTCGTGCTCCACGCGACCCCCTTCGGACGTTCCCTGTTCGCCGTCGGCGCCTCGGAGGAGGCGGCTCGGTTCGCGGGTGTGCGCGTGCGGCGGCTGAAGCTGGCGATGTTCGTGACGACCGGTCTGGTCTCCTCCCTCACCGGGATCTTCTGGGCCCTGCACTACGCCAGCGCGCGCTACGACAACGCCACCGGTCTGGAGCTGTCCGTCATCGCCGGGGTCCTGCTCGGCGGCATCGACTTCGACGGCGGGAAGGGCACCCTGGGCGGCGCGATCGCCGGGGTGTTCCTGCTCGGCGCCGGCCAGAACGTCATGAGCCTGCTCAACGTCTCGGCCCAGTCCCAGATCGTCGTCACCGGCGTGCTCTTGGTGATCTCCGTCCTCGCCCCGAGGATCGGCCGTCAGGTCTCGCAGGCCAGGGCGCGCAGGAGGTCGGGCGACGAGGCCCCGGCCGCGCTCGCCGCCTCGTGAACCCCCCCTCCCCCCGCACCCGTCACACGGCACCACCAGCACCACCACCCGCACCCCGTCCCGTCCTCACTCCGGCACCCGCTCCGGAGGCGAAAGGATCACCATGTCCAGCAGAACCCTCACCCGTCGCGCCACCGTCGTCGTCGCCGTGACCGCGGCCGTCGCGCTCGGCGCCACGGCCTGCGGCGGCACCACCAAGAACTCCTCCAAGGACAGCGGCGGCGGAGCCAAGGCGACCGCGTCGGCCGACCCCAACGCGGCGACCAAGAAGGGCCTGACCGTCGCCTTCCTGCCCAAGCAGGTCAACAACCCGTACTTCACCATCGCCGACGGCGGCGGCAAGCAGGCCCTGGACGCGCTGGGCTCGACCTACAAGGAGGTCGGCACCAGCAACGGCACCGACACCGCCGGCCAGGTCAGCTACGTCAACACCCTGACGCAGCAGCAGGTCGACGCGATCGCCGTCTCCGCGCAGGACCCGGGCGCGCTGTGCACCTCGCTGAACCAGGCCCGCAAGAACGGCATCAAGGTCGTCACCTACGACTCGGACACCAAGCCGGAGTGCCGCGACCTGTTCGTGTCGCAGGCCAGCTCCGAGGACCTGGGCCGCACCGAGGTGCAGCTGCTGGCCGAGCAGATCGGCTACAAGGGCGAGATCGCGATCCTCTCGGCGGCGCAGACCGCCACGAACCAGAACACCTGGATCGACTTCATGAAGGACGAGCTCAAGGACCCCAAGTACAAGGACGTCAAGCTGGTCAAGGTCGCCTACGGCAACGACGACGCCCAGCAGTCCTTCCAGCAGACCCAGGGCCTGCTCCAGCAGTACCCCAACCTGAAGGGCATCATCTCCCCGACCACGGTGGGCATCAAGGCGGCCGCCCAGTACCTGGCGGGCTCCAAGTACAAGGGCAAGGTCAAGCTGACCGGCCTCGGCACGCCCAACGACATGCGCGCCTACGTCAAGAACGGCACCGTCGAGGCCTTCGAGCTGTGGGACCCGGCCAAGCTCGGCTCGCTCGCCTCGTACGCCGCGGTCGCCCTGTCCTCGGGCCAGATCTCCGGTGCGGAGGGCCAGACCTTCAAGGCCGGTGACCTGGGCAGCTACACCATCGGCAAGGACGGCGTGGTGGTGCTCGGCAAGCCGACCGTGTTCACCAAGGACAACGTCGACCAGTTCAAGTTCTGAGAGCCGGGGCGTGGCGGAGAAGGGCCGCACGGTGGGGATCAAGGACGTCGCCCGTGAGGCGGGGGTGTCCGTGGGCACGGTCTCCAACGTGATCAACCGGCCGGACGCGGTCCCCGAGGCCACCCGGGTCCGTGTGCAGCGCGCCATCGCCCGGCTGGGGTACGTACGCAGCGAGTCCGCCCGGCAGTTGCGGGCGGGCCGCAGCAGGATCATGGCCCTGCTCGTGCTCGACATGGGCAACCCGTTCTTCGTCGACGTGGCACGCGGCGCGGAACGGGCGGCCCGGGCGGCGGGGCTCGGCGTGATGGTCTGCAACAGCGCGGAGAACCCGCAGGAGGAGGCCGCGTACCTGTCGCTCTTCGCGGAGCAGCGGGTACGCGGGGTGCTGGTGACGCCGGCCGACGCCGACGGCGGCAACCTCGCCGCGTTCCGGCGGCACCGCATCCCCTTCGTCCTCGTCGACCGGGTGGCGGCGGGCACCGCCGAGTGCTCGGTGTCGGTGGACGACGTGGCCGGCGGCCGGATGGCCGTCGGCCACCTGGCGGCGGCCGGGCACCGGAGGATCGCGTACGTCTCCGGCCCCGGGCACCTTCACCAGGTCCGCGACCGGCGCGAGGGCGCGCTCGCCGCCCTGGCGGAGGCCGGGCTGCCGCCGGAGACCCTGCGCGAACTGCCCACCGAACGGCTGGACGTCGCCGCCGGACGGGACGCCGGTCACCGCCTGCTCGGCCTCCCGGAGCGGCCGACCGCCGTGTTCTGCGCCAACGACCTGCTCGCCCTCGGGGTGCTGCAGGCGCTGTACGCGGCGGGGGTGGACGTCCCCGGCGAGATGGCCATCGTCGGCTACGACGACATCGAGTTCGCGGCCGCGGCGGCCGTGCCGCTCACCTCCGTGCGGCAGCCCGCCACGAACATGGGCGCGCTGGCCGCCGGGATGCTGCTGGAGGAGACCGGGCCGCAGGCCCGGGAGCACCAGCATCGCCGGGTCGTGCTCCAGCCGGAGCTGGTGGTCCGGGACTCCAGCCTGATCAGGCGCTGAGCCGGCCCGTCCGGGGGCCGGTCCGGGCCGGGTTGCGGTGCGGCGCTGGTTTCGGCCGCCCGGCCGCTGATCCGCGCGCACGTGCGTACGGGGACGGGATCGGTCGCTGGCCCGGGAGCACCGGTGCCGGTGCGGGTCTCCGCGTCGCCAGGGGCCACCGGCCCGATCAGGCGCTGGGCCAACCCGGCCGGTCCGGGCGTCCGGCCGCGGTGCGGCCCATGGTCAGCGCGAGCTTGCGCAGCCGGCGCCAGTCCGTGCGCACGCCCGTGGCCGGCACCCCCGGGCGGCCGCGGGGCACCCGGACCCGCAGCGCGCCGGGGCGGATGCGGCAGCGCACGGGCGTGGGCAGCACGAGCGCCTCGCCGTCCACGCCCGCGTCGATCTCGTCGGCGTCGGCCGTGGTCACCACCTCCCGCGCCGTCGCCACGGTGAGCCCGGAGGCGACCCGCGGGCCCATCAGCAGCCCCGCGGCCTGGGCCGCGTTGTCGACCTTGACGCCGAGCAACCCCAGCAGACCGGTGTCGAGACGGTCCCGGCGGCCGAGCCCGGCCGGGTCGTCGGTCCGGTACGGGTTGTTGCTCACCAGCACGGCCTGCGGCTCGTCGACGACGGTGTCCCCGGCCGTGGCCGTCAGCCGGGGCCCGGCGCGGTGGGTGAGCAGGTCGGGCAGGAGTTCCAGGATGGTGCCGACCTTGTCGTCCCGGTACGCGGGACTCTGCACGACGGCCGCGTAGGCGCCGAACGACACGTTGTTGACGAAGGGCCGGTCGCCCACGTAGCCGAGGTCGACCCGCAGCTCCACGCCGTCCCTGAGCGCGTCCAGGCAGGCCGCGGGGTCGGCGCGGTCCAGACCCAGGTCCATGGCGAAGTGGTTGCGGGTGCCCGCGCAGATCACCAGGAACGGCAGTCCCCGTTCGACGGCCACCCCGGCCACCAGCGCCTGCGTGCCGTCCCCGCCGGCCACCCCGAGCAGGTCGGCGCCCTCGTCGGCCGCCTGCCGGGCCAGCTCGGCGACGTCCTGCGGGTGGTCGGGGTCGAGCAGCACGACCCGGGCGCCGAGCGCCTCCGCCTTCTCCTTCAGCCCGAAGGCGCCGACCTTGCCGCCGCCGGAGCGCGGGTTCATGATCAGGAACGGTCGCCGCGGCCGGGCCGCGATCCGTTCCCGCAGCCGTGCCTCATGGGCCCGGGTGGCGCGCACCGCGTTGCGCCCGGCGCCGACGGCCAGCGCCCACAGCGCCAGCGAGGTGACCACGACCCAGAGCAGATTGGCCCGGTCGTAGAAGGCGAGGACGGCCAGCGGGGTCACCACGGTCAGCAGTACGGCCAGCGCCCGCACCACACCGCGGCGGGTCAGCACCCACCACGCCCCTGCCGCCGTCACCGCGGTGCCGCCCAGCGCGGCGCCCACCAACGCGATGCTGCGCAGCCCCGCGACCACCAGCGGCAGCGCCACGGCCGCCCCCGCCGCGGCCAGGGCCAAGCGGGCGAGCCAGCGTTGCGCGACGTGCCTGCGCGAGAGGTGCTCCATGCTCCGACAGTGCCACCGGACGGCCCCGCCCCGCCATCCCGGCCGTTCCCCCGGGTGTCGATCCGGCCCCGTCCCGGGGTGCTACGGTCCCCAGGCATCCGGCGGCGGACCTCACGTACCGTCACCGTCCCCCTCCCGAAGGAGTCCGAGCCCGTGACCGAAGGTGACGCCGCCGCTTGGGACTTCCCCCGTAGCGACGGCTTCTGCAAGCCCACGCGTACACCGCCGGCGGACGAGAACCTGCTGTGGTCGGTGGAGACGCTGGCGATCTCGTTCGGCAAGCGGGCCCACAGCGTCCGGCTGTTCCTGGAGGCGGTGGAGCGGGTGGTGTCCGGGGACTCTCCCGGCTCGTCGGTGAACACCACGACGGCGTTCGTGCGCGGACGCGACGACGGCGCGTCGAACTCTGCGACAAGTACGGCCAGTTCGAGAACACCGTGGTGTCCGCTCGGGAGCTGACCTCGATGCTCTCCGCGCTGGCGGCGCGGATCGAGGCCGGCTGACCTGCGGCCCGGGGCCGGCGCCGCGGTATCAGCTCGTGCAGCGCAGCACCCCCGCCGCCTGCTTGGCCGTGAGCACCCGCCGCACGCTGTTCGCGACCAGCGTCCGCACCTTCGGTTCGTGGCGCATGGCGTAGCGGATGCCCTCGGCCATCGTGGGGATGCCCTTGGGGGAGACGGTGAGGGTGAGGTCGCCGCCGGCGCGGAGGAAGGACAGGGCGCGCTGGCCGAGGGCGACGGACTGGGCGGAGGCGGCCTTGCCGAGGTCGTCGGAGATGATGACGCCCTTGAAGCCCAGGTCGCGGCGGAGGGTCTGATCGACGATCAGCGAGGAGAAGACGGCCTTGTGCTTGGGGTCGATGCGCTTGTACGTCGCCAGCGACACCATCACCAGCCCCGCGCCCGCGGAGATGCCCGCGCGGAAGGGGGCGATGTTGCTGCCGGTGCGGGTCAGCGTCGTGTCCGTCACCGAGGCGGTCGTGTCCGTGTTGCCCTTGACGCTGCCGAGGCCCGGGAAGTGCTTGGGCGTGGTCAGCACCCCGGCCGTCTTCGAGCCCTGGACGTACGCCGTGACGTGCGGGGACACCACGCCGGACGTCGCGCCGAACTGGCGGCCGTAGCGGCCGATGGGGGCGTTCGCGGTGCCGATCGAGGTGGGGACGATGTCGGCGACGGGGGCCAGGTTGACGTTGACGCCCGCCTTCTTCAGCTCCTTCGCCCAGCCCTCCGCGCGCGAGCGCAGCGTGGCGGTGGACCAGGTGCCCTGCGTCTTCCCGCTGGGGATGGTGGAGAAGCCGGTGCCCTTGAGGACCTGCACCTGACCGCCCTCCTGGTCCGTGGAGACCAGCAGGCCGACCCGCTGCCCGGCCACCGTCTGCCCGAGCGACTTCTGCAGCCCGTCCACCAGGGTCCGGGTCTTCGTCACGCCGGCCGTGCTGCGCCCCGCGAGGAACACCGACCCGACGGCGTACGACCGCATCGCGTCCTGGTCCGCCTTCGGCGGCGAGGGCAACTGGGCCGCCCCCATGAAGAGCTGACCGACACGCTGGGTGTCGTTCATCGCGGCCAGGACCCGGTCGACGCAGGACCCCTTCGGGGTGGCGGTGGCGGCCGCGCGCCCCGTGGCGACCATGGACTCCGGGGCGGACGGCGCCCCCTCGCAGGCGGTCAGGGCCAGCGTGGTGGCCAGCAGGGCGAGGGACACGCGTCGGGGCGTGAGGGCGTACGAGGTCACACATGCAGCGAATATCCTGATTGTCCGTTGTGTCAATCGGAGCGGGACGCCGGGGGAGGGGTCATGACGAGCCGTTACGTCGCCGTGGTGGGGCCCGCGGAGGCCGGGGAGCCGGAGCGCGAGGTCGCCCGCAGGGTCGGCGAACTCCTTGCCCGGCGCGGCGCCGTCGTCGTCTGCGGCGGCCTCGGCGGGGTGATGGGCGCCGCGTCCGAGGGAGCCCGCGCGTACGGCGGGACCACCGTCGGACTCCTCCCGGGCCGGGACCGCCGGGCGGGTGACCCGTCCCTCTCCGTGGCGATCGCCACCGGCCTCGGCGAGCTCCGCAACGGCCTGGTCGTCGCCGCCGCCGACGCCGTGGTGGCGGTCGGCGGCAGCTGGGGCACCCTGAGCGAGGTGGCGCTCGCCCTGCGGACCGGCAAGCCCGTCGTCGTGGTCGACGGCTGGGACGTGCAGGGGCCCCCGGCCGGGGAGACGTTCCTGCGGGCGGCCTCCCCGGAGGAGGCCGTCGATGCGGTGGAGGCCGCGCTGGCGGAGACCTCCTCCGGGGGCTGAGCGACGGGGAGGCACCGCGGGTCGGAGCGCGATGGTCTTCAGGTCGGTGCAGTGGGCCGGCCCTGCCGCGCCGAGCTCACGGCCGCGGCGCCGTCGACGTGGAAGGTGCCCGTGCGGAACTGCCGCGCGACCTCAAGGCCGTGCTCCCGGTTCGCCGTCCGCACCTCGCCGCCCAGCCGGTACGGGGGAGTCGTTGGCGATGCGGACGGCCTCGTCCTCGTCGTCGCAGGGGATGACGACCGGCACCGGACCGAAGGTCTCCGCACGTCGGTCCGCAACGCGTCGTCGACGTCGGCGAAGACGGCGGGACGCACGTGGTACCCGCCCTCCGGGCCCCCGGGGGTCCCGGGGCCGCCCGTCACGAGCCGGGCGCGGGCGGGGGAGTGGCGAAGGCCGTCCGCATCCGTTCGCGAGGGCCTCGGCGGGCCGTAGGGGGCGCGTGTCGCCGGGGTCGGGGCCGCGCTCCTGGCCCGCGGCGCGGCGGCCTGGGCCACCTCCCCGGGCAGACGGGCCCGGGCGGCGAGCCGCGCCCTGCCGGGCGCCTGGCGTCGGCAGCCGCACGAGGGACCTCGGGTCGCGGGATCGCCCACGGCCGTCCGGTCCGCGCCCGCGCGCGGCTCCGCCATCAGACGCCGCTGGACCGGCAGGGCCCGCCCTTTGGGGGTGGTTCGTACCATCACCGGATGGTTCGCCGTGCCCTGGCGGGGGTCGTCGCAGGTTGCCCGAACCGCGCCGTGTCGCCGTTGGGACATGTCCCAGCTGTGACAGCTGATACCCGGTGACACCTCCCCGGCATCGGCAGATTCTGTCGGACAGCGCGTGACCCGGAGCTGTACGAAAGGTGTTTGGCTGATGGCATGGTTCCGCCTCACGGCGGCGATATCGACAGTGCTGGTGGTGACGCTCGGAGGCTCGACGACCGCCTCCGCAGGGACCACCCCGGACGGCCCGGCGCGATCCGCCGACCGTGACGGGACGTCCTCCACCACCGTCCGGCTGGTGAGCGGTGACCGGGTGACGGTGACGTCGCTGCCCGGTGGGCGGAGGACCGCCTCGGTCCAGCCCGGACCTGGCCGCGAACACATCCCCTTCCGCACGCTGGAAGCCGACGACAAATCGCTGACCGTCATGCCGTTCGACGCCGAGGCACTGGTGTCCGCGGGCACCCTTGACCGCCGGCTGTTCAACGTGACGGCACTGATCGCCGCCGGATACGACGAGGCGCACACCTCCACGCTGCCGCTGATCGTCTCCTCGCGGCCCGAGCCGTCACGGGACGGGGCCCGCGTGACGTCGCAGGCGGCGAAGACCGCCGGGGCGACCGCCGACCGGCTGGTGGCGCTCCGCGCGGACAAGACGTCCGCGCGCACCCTGGAGAGCATCGACGCCCGCTCCCTCCGGGTCGCCGGCGACGAACTCGGCGCGTTCTGGAAGACGCTGAACCCCGGCGGCGGGACCTCGGACGCCGCCCGGGCCGCGGTGACCCCGCGGGTCTCGCTGGACGGCAAGGTGAAGGCGGTCCTGGACCGCAGCACCGCGCAGATCAACGCGCCCGCCGCGTGGAAGGCCGGGTACGAGGGCCAGGGTGTGAAGGTCGCGGTGCTGGACACCGGTGTCGACGCGAACCACCCCGATCTCGCGGGGCGGATCGCGGAGGCCAGGAACTTCTCCGACAGCGCGAACACCGATGACCACTTCGGGCACGGCACGCACGTCGCCTCGACCGTCGGCGGCACCGGTGCGGCGTCGGCGGGGACCCGGCGGGGCGTGGCGCCCAAGGCCGACCTGCTGGTCGGCAAGGTGCTCGGCGACGACGGCTCGGGCTCGGAGTCGCAGGTCATCGACGGTATGGAGTGGGCGGCGGGCGAGCACGCCAAGGTCGTCAACATGAGCCTCGGTGCGGACATCCAGACCGATGGCACCGACCCGATGAGCCAGGCCGTCAACACCCTGACCGCGTCGACGGACACGCTGTTCGTCATCGCCGCGGGCAACGCCGGCCCGGGGCCGTCCACCGTCGGCTCGCCGGGCGCTGCCGACGCCGCGCTGACCGTGGGCGCCGTCGACCGGGACGACTCCCTCGCCTCCTTCTCCAGCCGCGGCCCGCGCTTCGGCGACGGCGCCGTCAAGCCCGACGTGACCGCCCCGGGCGTGGGCATCGTGGCCGCCCGTGCCGCGGGCACCACCATGGGCGACCCGGTCGACGCGAACTACGTCGCCGCCTCGGGCACGTCGATGGCGACTCCGCACGTCGCGGGCGCCGCGGCGCTGCTGGCGCAGCAGCACCCGGGCTGGGGCGCGCAGCAGATCAAGGACGCGCTGATCAGCACTTCGCGCACGGTGCCCGGCACCAAGGTGACCGAGCAGGGCGGCGGCCGGATCGACCTGGCCACCGCCATCGGCCCGATCACCGCGACCGGCACGGTCGCGCTGCCCCCGGTCCAGAACGGCGGGACGGCGGGACGGCAGCAGGCGGCCACCGTGCGCTACACCAACACCGGTGACAAGACGGTCGATCTGAAGCTGGCCGTCAAGCTGTCCACCGGAACCGGGCGCGCGCTGCCCGACGGGGTCGTCACCCTCGGCTCCGGCACCGTGAGCCTCGCGCCCGGTGCCACCGCCGACGTCCCGCTGAGCACCGACGCGGCCCACGCCGCGCGCGGGAAGTACTACGGCTACGTCACCGCCGCGGCGGCCGACGGCACGGTTGTCGCCCACACCACCGTCAGCCTCAACGTGCACGCCCCCAAGCACAAGTTGACCGTGGTCGCCCGCGACCGCGACGGCAAGGTCATCGAGGGCGCGGCGCCGACGATCTGGGGCGCCGACGGGTTCGTGCAGTACAGCGGCGTCGAGCCCGCCGTCGCCGAGGTCGAGGAGGGCACCTACCAGCTCAGCTTCGGGACGCTGGACAGGGCCGCCGACGGCCAGGAGCTCCGCGAGGTGGTCAACCCGGAGGTGAAGGTCACCAAGGACACCACGGTGACGCTCGACGCCTCCAAGGTCACCGAGGTGAAGATCCGCACGCCCCGGCCCGCCGAGCAGCGCGGCATCCTCAGCTACCAGACGTACCGGAAGATCGACGGCAACGGCCTGATCCAGGGCGTGATGTTCTTCGACATCGCCAAGCGGATCTACGTCAGCCCCACCGCGCGCGTCACCGACGGCGACTTCGAGTTCGCCTCGCGCTGGCAGCTGGTCGCCCCGCAACTGCGGGCGAAGGTCTCCGGCACGTCGCCGGCCTTCACCCCGTACTACGTGCCCGCGTCCCCGGCCTTCGACGACAAGGGTGCCAAGCTGACCGCCGTCGACGCCGGCACCGGCACCGCGGCCGAGCTGAAGAAGGCCGGCGTGCGCGGCAAGCTGGCCGTGGTCCGCTGGGACTTCTCCGACGACCGGCAGCTCGCCAAGGCGGCCAAGGAGGCCGGGGCCAAGGCGCTGATGCTGGTCGTGGAGGAGGGCTTCTACCCCTGGACCCGGTGGAGCCCGACCGGTGACCGCATGGCCCTGCCGACCATGCGCGCCGGCACGGCGGAGGGCACCGCGCTCCTCAAGCGCATCAAGAAGCGCACCACCACGGTGGAGTTCTCCGGCACGGTGCGCAGCCCGTACCTGTACGACGTGATGCAGGTGTCCAAGGGCTTCGTTCCGAAGAACCTGGTGCACACCGTCTCCGAGCGCGAGAGCGCCGTGGTCCGCAGCACCTACACCCGTACCGGCGCCTCGCAGTGGGCGAGCGAGCAGCGCTTCGGGTGGCGTCCGTACCAGGACACCGCCTGGAACCAGTACAGCCGTGAGGTGCCGACGGGCCGGGAGCGCGTGGAGTACGTGACCGGCGGGGACACCCTGTGGCGCCACACCGTGCACCACAACGTCGTCTTCGGCATGGACACCCCGCTCGGGGCAGGCATGCGGGACGTGCCGCGCACCTACCGGTCCGGTCAGAAGGCCACGGAGCGCTGGTTCGGGGCCGTGGTCCGTCCGTCGATTCCGCGCGGCGCGGCCTGGCCGTCGGTGCGCAACGGCAACACCCTGTCCGTCTTCGTTCCGGAGTTCAACGACTCCGGCACCGGCCACTATTCGTTCTACGAGCTCAACGGCCTCGGTGGCGGCATCGGAACCGGCGCGGCCCGCGTCGGCGACGGAGCGCCGGTGGACGACACCGCCACCGCGGTGCTCTACCGCGACGGGAAGCAGATCGCCGCGTCCGACCAGGGCGCGTGGGGCGACTTCGAGGTGCCGGCGGGCGACGCGAAGTACCGGCTGGACCTGGCGACCACCCGGGTATCGGACGACTGGCGCTTCGGCGCCGGCACCCGCACCTCGTGGTCCTTCCGCTCCGGTTCCGCCGCCGACACGACGCTGCTGCCCCTGCTGCAGGTCGACTACGCGGTGCCGGTCGACGCCCGCAACGCGGTGGGCCCCGCCCGCCGGTACCAGCTGGGCCTGAACGTGCGGATGCAGGACGGCATGGCCGCGCCGCGCGGGGTGACCCTGCGGGTCGAGACGTCCTACGACGACGGGCGGACCTGGACCCGGGCGGGCACGGCCCGCAAGGGTGGCGGCTTCACCGCCACCGTGGAGCGTCCGTCGCGGGTGCGCGGCGACGCCTACGTGACGCTGCGCGTGACCGCGACCGACGCGGCCGGCAACAGCGTCCGGCAGACGGTGGACCGCGCGTACCTGCACAGCGGCGCACGGGCCTCCGGAGGACGGTGACGGTGGGGCGTCACCGTTGACACAGCGGCGGGTGCAGGGGAGTGTGGGCCCCGGCACCCGCCGCGCCATTGGCACGAAACATTTCCCGGGTATAGTCCGGCCTTTAACGAAATGTACGGCTTGTGCCCGCCCTGTGCGCATGCCGTGCGGACCCGTTCGGACCCGGAGGAACGCGGCATGCTCGAGGCGGCTGGCCTCACCGCGGTCGAGGAGACCGTCTACCGGCTTCTGGTCACCACCGCGACCGCCTCGGCGGACGACGTCGCGGTACAGACGGGCCTCCCGCCCGGGCAGACGGAGGGCGTCCTCGCCTCCCTCGCCACCAAGGGGCTCGCCAGCCCCACCGACAACCGCCCCCGGCACTACGCCGCCACCCCGCCCGACGTGGCCCTGCTGCCGCGTCTGCAACGCCAGGCCGACGCCCTCGACAAGGCCCGCACCGCGGTCACCGACCTGCTGGACAGCTACCGCAGTACGGCGCGCCGCCAGGACGCCGGCCAGCTCATCGAGGTCATCACCGGCAGCCAGGCGCTGCGCCAGCACCTGCGGCAGATGCAGGAGAACGCGCGCCACGAGATGCTCTGGTTCTGCAAGGCGCAGTACGTTGCCATGCCCTCGGGGAGCAACCGCGCCGAGTACGACGCCCTCGCCCGCGGCGTGCGGTACCGCGTCCTGTACGAGCGGGCGTTCTTCGACGACGACGGGGCCATTGACAACGTTGTTGAGGGCGTCCAGGCCGGGGAGATAGCCCGCTCCGTGCCCCATCTGCCGCTGCGGCTCGCGGTCGCCGACCGCACCATCGCCATCTGCCCCCTGGTCCCCGGCGGCCCGCACGGCAGCCCGAACGAGCCGACCGCGGCGCTGCTGCGCGACAGCAGCCTCCTGGAGGCGCTGACCGCGCTGTTCGAACGCTACTGGGAGGACGCGGTACCGCTGCACGTCAGCGCGTCCGGCGCGATGAGCGGCGCCGACGACGCGGACGGCTCCGACCCGCTGAGCGAGACCGACCGCCGGCTGCTGTCGCTGCTCGTCGCGGGCGTGGCGGACAAGGCCATCGCCAGCCAGATGGGCCTGAGCCGGCGCACCGTCCAGCGCCACATCCAGCACATGATGACGCTGGCAGGCGCCGCGACCCGCATGCAGCTCGCATGGCAGGCGGCCCGCCGCGGCTGGCTCTGACCAGGGGTGCGGAGGGGCCGCGGGCGTAGGGTGAGAAGTGGCGCGAGTGCCCAAGGCCCCGGAGCGTTGGTGCCATGTCCCGACGTCACACCGCTCCCTCCAGCAGCAGCGCCGAGGAGCTGTTGAACACACTCGGACAGCTCACCGGCCGCATCCTGGAGCGGATCAAGATGCAGCAGGCTCGGGTGGAGCTGGCGGCCGCTCTCCAGCGGCACACCCTCCGCGCCGCGCTCCCGGCCGTCCCGGGGCTGCGCGTGGCGGGCCGGTACGCCCCCGCGCGTGACGGGCTCGACATCGGCGGCGACTGGTACGACGTGTTCCCCATGCCGGACGGCAGCGTCGGCTGCGCGATCGGCGACGTGCAGGGCCACGACGTCGAGGCCGCCGCCTACATGGGCCAGGTGCGCACCTGCCTGCGCGCCGTCGCCGTCGCGACCACGGAGCCGGCGGAGGTGCTCGCCCGCACCAACGACCTGCTGATCTCCATGGGCTCCGGGCTCTTCGTGACGTGCACCTTCCTCCGCTTCGACCCCGCGACCTGCGAACTGGTCGACGCCCGCGCCGGGCACGTCCCGGCGGTGTGGGCCACCGACGACGGCCACTGCGAGGTCGTGCTCGACGAGGCCGCTGGGCATCCTCGACGGCGAGAAGTACCCGTCGACACGCCGCGTCCTGGCCGGCACCGGTGCCTTCGTGCTGGTCACCGACGGCGTGGTGGAGGGACCCGGCCATCCCCTCGACGAGGGGCTGGCCCGTGTGGCGGACCTGGCCGCCGCCGGCTGCACCGCCGACCCCGACGAACTGGCCGCCCGGGTGATCGCCGTGGCCGACCTCACCGGGCACAGCGACGACGCCGCCGTACTCGTCCTCGGCCACGGCGGTCCCTGCGGGACGGCACCGCGATGACCGCTGACGGCCACGGCGAGGGGCTCCGGCGGCACCGGGCCACGGCCCTGTGGATCCTGGTGATGGCCGCCGCCTACTACGGCGGGGCCCGCATCGGCCTGGAGCAGCAACTGGTGCGCGGTCAGGTCACCCCGATGTGGCCACCGACCGGGATCGCCCTGGTCGGACTGCTGCTCGGCGGGATCCGGCTGTGGCCGGGCGTCGCGATCGGCGCGTTCGCCGTGAACATCGCGATCGGGCCGTCGTTCCTGCCCGTGCTGGGGATCGTGGCGGGCAACACCCTCGCTCCGGTGTGCGCCTGCCTGCTGCTGCGCAGGGTCGGGTTCCGCGTCGAACTCGACCGGCTGCAGGACGCGCTCGCCCTGGTGTTCCTCGGCGCGCTCGGGGGGATGCTGATCAGCGCGACGATCGGCAGCGGCGTGCTGGTGGCCTCCGGTGCCGTGCCGGTGGGCGCCTTCTGGTCCACCTGGTCGGTCTGGTGGACCGGCGACGCGATGGGCGTGCTGGTGATCGCGCCGCTGCTGCTCGTCCTGCGCACCGTCCAGGCGCCGCGCGGGGTCCCGCCGTACCGCTGGGCGGAGGCGGCGGCGCTCGTGGCGGGCACCGCGCTCGTCACGTTCGTCGCCACGCACAGCACGCCGGGACTGCTCTTCCTCGTCTCCCCGCTGCTGATCTGGGCCGCGTTCCGCTTCCAGCTGGCCGGCGCCGCGCCCTGCGTCCTGATCACCTCGCTCATCGCGATCGAGGCCGCGGCGGACGGGTCCGGCCCGTTCGCCGGACTCGACCTGTTCGCCAAGATGGTGACCCTCCAGGCCTTCAACGGGTCCGCCGCGCTGACCGCCCTGCTGCTGTCGGCGACCGTCACCGAACGGGAGCACACCCGCCGCGAGATCGAGCAGGTCTGCCGCAGGCTCGGCGAGGCCCTGTCCCGCCTCGCGCCCGACGAGAAGATCGAGCACTGGGCGGCCGTGCCGCCCGGCGAGCGCGGCCACGAGTAGCAGAGCCGTTCCGCGCGTCCTCCCGCCGGGGTGGCGCTACTTTGAGAGGGGGCCCCACGAGGGCCGCCACAGCGGACGGAGGTGCCGGTGGGGACTGACGGCGGCAAGGACGCCGAGGGCCTGCCACGGCTGCAGCTGGACGAGTTGCTGGACGAGCTGCAATCGCGCATCGACGCGGTGCGGGGGACGCGGGACCGGGTGCACAGCCTGCTGGAGGCGGTGCTGTCGGTCGGGCGGGAGCTGGACCTGCCACAGGTGCTGCGGCGCATCGTGGAGGCCGCGGTCCTGCTGGTGGACGCCGAGTACGGGGCGCTGGGCGTGATCGGCGACGACGCGCGGCTGGCCCAGTTCCTGACGGCGGGCGTCAGCGACGAGCAGATCAAGGCGATCGGGCCGCTGCCCTCGGGCCACGGCATCCTGGGCGAGCTGATCCGCCACCCGGTGCCGCTGCGCCTGGAGGAGATCGCGCAGCACCCGGCCTCCCACGGCTTCCCGGCGAACCACCCGCCGATGCACTCCTTCCTGGGGGTGCCGATCCGGATCCGCGACGAGGTGTTCGGCAACCTGTACCTGACGGAGAAGCGGGGCGGCAAGGAGTTCGACGGCGAGGACGAGACGGTGCTGTCCACCCTGGCGGTGGCGGCCGGGGTGGCGATCGACAACGCCCGGCTGTACGAGGAGGCGAGGTCGCGGCAGCGGTGGCTGGAGGCGAACGCGGAGATCACCGGCGGCCTGCTGTCGGGCATCGACGAGGACGCGGTGCTGGAGCTCATCGTGGAGCACGCCCGGAGCATCCTCGGCGCGGACCTCGGCGTGCTGGCGCTGCCCGCCGGGACCGGCGACGGCATCACGATGGCGATCGCCACCGGCATCGACGCCGACACCCACCAGGGGCTGACGCTGCCCCGCGAGGGATCGTTCACCGGGGCGGCCATGGCCGCGAACGAGCCGCTGACCAGCGTCGACATCCAGCGCGATCCGCGGGTGGTGGCGGGCCCGCCGCGGTTCGGCGGCCTGGGCCCCGCGGTGGCCGTGCCGATGGCGACCCCGCAGGGGGTGCGCGGTGCGCTGCTGCTGGCCCGCGCCGAGGGGGAGGCGCCCTTCACGGAGGCGGAGACCGCGCCGCTGCTGGGCTTCGCGGGCTCGGCGGCCCTGGCGATGGAGCTGGCCGAGCGCCGCCGGGCGGCCGAGCAGCTGGTCCTCCTGGAGGACCACGACCGGATCGCCCGCGACCTGCACGACCTGGCGATCCAGCGGCTGTTCGCGACCGGGATGACGCTGCAGAGCGCGATGCGGTTCGTGGACCACCCGCAGGCGAGCGAGCGGCTGCTGCGGGCGGTGGACGACCTGGACGAGACGATCAAGATCATCCGCTCCACGATCTTCGGTCTGCGCAGCCACGAGACCGGCCCCGGCCGCCAGGGGCTGCGGGTGCGGACGGCGAAGGCGGTGGAGGAGGCGGTGCCCGGCCTGGGCTTCACCCCGTCCCTGCGCATGGAGGGGCTGATCGACACGGACGTGCCCGCCGCGGTCGCCGAGCACGTGGTGGCGGTGCTGGCCGAGGCTCTGTCGAACGTGGCCCGCCACGCCAGGGCCGGTGCCGCGGAGGTCTCCCTGGTCGTCGGCTCGGGCACGCTGACCCTGACGGTCAGCGACGACGGCGTCGGCGTCCCCGAGGACGGGCGCCGCAGCGGACTGGCCAACCTCGAGCGGCGCGCGAAGGAGCTGGGCGGCACGATGACGCTCGAGACACCTGACCACGGCGGCACCCGCCTGGTGTGGCGGGTGCCGTCGGACGGTGGCCGTACGCGCTGATCAGCCCCGCTCCGCGGCCTCGTGGGCCGGCACCCGCGACGCACCGGCCCCGGACGCCGCGGCGCCGAACCGGATGAGCATCTGCACCAGGCCCGGACCGCAGTCCGTGGTCCGCATCGCCGCCCGCAGGTCAGGCCACTCCATCGCCTCGTGCAGCAGCGTCGCGTGGACGGTGTGCGCCGTCGCCAGGAGCACCACGTGCTCCATCGCCTGCCCCGCCCGCAGCCAGTCCGCGCACGAGTCGTGGGGCGTGCACAGCGCCGCGACCAGGGGCCGCCGTTCGGGATCGACGGCGGCCGCTCCGGCCCCCGCGTCCTCGTGGACCCGGCCCCCGGAACCCACGGCGCGGCCCGTGCCCGTCGTGCCGCGCTGCTCCGCCTCCGCGGTCAGCCGCAGCAGCCGCAGGGCCTCCTCGGCGCGCGGCAGGGTCAGCGACGCGCCCTCCGCGTGCGCGGCGTCGATCAGCTCCAGCACCACCGCCCCCGTCGGGCAGTGCGCGAAGTACGGCGTACGGCAGCTGTGCCGGCGCCAGATCGCGTCGTACAGGTCCCGGTACGGGCGGTCGCCGACGCGGAGCGGGCCGATCGGGCGCACGGCGGCGAGCAGGTCGGCGTCGCCGGGTACGGGCAGCAGCTGCACGGCAGGCTCCCAGCCGAAGTGGGCCAGCGCGACCCGCAGGTTGAACACCGCGGCGCCGACGGACACGTGCAGGGCGCGCGCCGCCGCTTCGGACTCCGGCACCCCCGGTTCGGGGACCGCGCGGACCTGGAACGTGCCAATCTCCGGATCGAGGCGGTACCGCCAGGGCCGGCTCCCGCGGAACGAAGGGGCCGCCACAGCGGCGGAGATCAGCTTCTCCAGGGTCGCCCCGTTGAGTGTGGTGGGATTCATGGCGGGCTCCCTCCGGATGATGCGTCTCCCACCTTGCACGTCGCGACCCCCCACAGGGAGGGCCGACCGGCCCTACCGCCTGGGCCCGCCAGGGCATCCTCGCGGGGCCCCGCGTCCCGCGCCGACCGCACAGCCGACCGCACACGGGCGCGCCACCGCCGCGAGGCGAACGGCGGCACCCGGGCGCTGGGGGCCGCAGCTCACGGGCGCGCGGAGTCCCGGCGTCTCAGGGGGCGGAACCCTGTGGGCCGGGCGACGGCCGGGCCGGGGTGGCGAGCACGGGCCACGGCGGTCACGTCTGCTCCGCCTCGGTGCGCGCCGACGCCGCGAGGCGGGGGCCACGGGCGCTGCCCAGCAGGACCGGTGCTTGCCGATGGTGCCCACTCGGCGCGGGGAAACGGTGGTGCCCACGCCGAGCGGTCGCCGCTCACCGGCGCGCGGAGTCCCGGCGTCTCAGGGGGCGGAACCCTGCGGGCCGCCGGACGGCTGGTGCTGGGTGGCGAGCACGGCGGCCTGGATGCGGCGCTCGACGCCGAGCTTGCCCAGCATCCGGGAGATGTGGTTCTTGACCGTCTTCTCGGACAGGAACAGCCGCTTGCCGATCTGCCGGTTCGTCAGTCCCTCGCCGATCAGCTCCAGGATCTCCCGCTCGCGAGGGGTCAGCCCGGCCAGTGCCTCGTCCTGCGGCTCCGGCGGCTGCTCCTGCTCGCGCAGGCTGTTCATCAGGCGGGCGGTGGTCGCGGGGTCGAGCAGCGACTGGCCCGACGCCACCGTGCGGACGGCGGAGACCAGGTCGGAGCCCTTGATCTGCTTCAGCACGTAGCCGGCGGCACCGGCCATGATCGCGTCCAGCAGGGCGTCGTCGTCGTCGAAGGACGTCAGCATCAGGCAGGCCAGCCCGGGCATGCGCGAGCGCAGCTCCCGGCAGACGTTGATACCGTCGCCGTCCGGGAGGCGCACGTCGAGGATCGCCACGTCCGGCCGCAGTGCCGGGGCGCGCGCCAGGGCGTGGTCGACCGTGCCCGCCTCCCCGGCGACCTCGATGTCCGGCTCGGCGTCGAGCAGATCGTGCAAGCCGCGCCGTACCACCTCGTGGTCGTCGACCAGGAACACCCTGATCGGCGCCTGCTCCGTGAACTCCCGTGCCTCACTCATCCCGGCCCCCAGGGCGTCTCTTTCCGATCCCGCGGCCTCGCGCCGCCCGGCCCGCGCACCCGCCGCGCCGGCGTTCCTCCGTCCACAGGGATCAAGAAGACACGCCCGCGCGCTCCGCCGCCACCGCTGCCGCCCGATCCCCCGGTCACTCCCGGATCATCCCCCGGGCGGCCCCGCGGCGACAGGGCCGAACGGACCATGCGCCCGTCAGTGCACCGTGCTGCCGCTGCCCTGCGGACCGTACAGGTCAAGGAGCCGGGTGCGGGCCCCCTGCAGCCGGTGCGCGACGATCTGCGCGACCCGGCGCGCGACCGCGCGCCCGAACACCGCGTCGGCCTCGCACAGCGCCCGTATGACCGTGGCGTCGAACTCGTCGGCCCGCACCGGACTCTGGGCCCGCGCGCCGAGGTGCCAGGAGTAGGGCGGGAAGAGCCACGACCAGCCGAGCAGGTCACCCGGGCCGAGGGTCTCGACCACGGCGGGCTGCCGGCCGGGCACGTGCAGGTCGAGGGCGACCGAGCCGGTACGGATGATCCAGAAGCGGTCGGCCCGGTGCCCCTCCTCGAAGATCCGGGCCCGGGCCGGGAAGGACACGTCGCGCGCGAGTTCCAGCAGTCGCCCGCGGGTCTCCGGGGGCAGTGCGTCGAGCAGGCCCGTCGTGGTGGTGGTCATCGCCGTCCTCCCTCTCGTCCGGTACGACGTCACCTCCAGGGTCCTCCGCCACCCGGGAGCGCGAGGAGGGGCCGACCGGCCCCAACACGGGGTCGTCGGGGAGGATGGGCCCATGCCGTCCGCCGTCTCCAAGCCCGCCCCGCCGCCCGCGAGGTCCGCCGCCAAGCGCGGTTGGCGCGGACTGCTGCCGGGCCTGGCCACCCTCGTCGGCTACCGCAGGGCATGGCTGCGCGGCGACCTGCTCGCCGGCGTCACGGTGGCGGCGTACCTGGTGCCGCAGGTCATGGCGTACGCCGAACTGGCCGGGCTGCCGCCGGTCGCCGGGCTGTGGGCCGCCCTCGCCCCGCTCGCGCTGTACGCCCTGCTGGGGTCGTCCCGGCAGCTGTCGGTCGGCCCGGAGTCCACCACCGCGCTGATGACGGCGACCGCCGTCGCGCCCCTGGCCGCGGGGGACCCCGGCCGCTACGCCGTGCTCGCCGCTGCGCTCGCCGTGGTGGTCGGCCTGCTGGCCGTGGTGGCGTGGGCGGTACGGGCGGGCTTCGTCGCCGACCTGCTGTCGCGCCCGGTGCTCGTCGGCTACCTCGCCGGGGTGGCCTGCATCATGATCATCGACCAGCTGCCCAAGCTGACCGGGGTGCCGGTCACGGGAGAGGAGTTCTTCCCCCAACTGCTCTCCTTCGTGACGCACCTGCCGCAGGCGCACGCGGGGACGGTGGCCTTCGCCGCGTTCGCGCTGCTCTTCCTCTTCCTCGCCCAGCGGTACGTCCCCCGCGCGCCCGGTCCGCTGCTCGCCGTGGTCGCCGGCACGGTCGTCGTCGGCGTCTTCGGGCTGGAGGCGCACGGCATCGCGGTCATCGGCGAGGTCCCCTCCGGACTGCCCCGGCCGGCCCTCCCCACCCCCGGCGACCTGGCCCACCTGCTGCTGCCCGCGGTGGGCGTGCTGCTGGTGGGCTACACCGACTTCGTGCTCACCGCACGGGCCTTCGCCGGACAGGACGCCGACCGCCTCGACAGCAACCAGGAGTTGCTCGCCCTGGGCGCCGCCAACCTCGGGTCGGGCGTCCTGCACGGCTTCCCGGTCAGCAGCAGCGCCAGCCGCACCGCGCTCGGCGTCTCCGCCGGCAGCCGGACCCAGCTGTACTCCCTGGTGACGCTGGTGGCGGTGGTCTGCGTCCTGTTGTTCCTCAACCCGGCGCTGTCCGCGATGCCCTCCACCGTCCTCGGCGCCATCGTGGTCTTCGCCGCCTGCCGGCTGATCGACCTCGCCGGTTTCCGCCGTCTGGCGTCGTTCCGCCGCCGCGAACTGGCGCTGGCCCTCGCGTGCCTGGTGGGCGTGCTCGCCCTGGACATCCTGTACGGCGTCATGGTCGCCGTCGCCCTGTCGGTGGCGGAGATGCTGGTGCGGGTGGCCCGCCCGCACGACGCCGTCGAGGGACTGGTGCCGGGCCTGGCCGGCATGCACGACGTGGACGACTACCCCCAGGCCCGCACGATCCCCGGTCTGCTCGTCTACCGCTACGACTCGCCGCTCTTCTTCGCCAACGCCGAGGACTTCCGCCGCCGGGCCCTGGCCTCCGTCGACCGGCAGCACGACCCGGTGCGGTGGTTCGTCCTCAACACCGAGGCCAACGTCGAGGTCGACATCACCGCCCTGGACGCCCTGGACGCCCTGCGCCGCGAACTCGCCGCCCGCGGCATCGTCCTCGCGCTCGCCCGCGTCAAGAAGGACCTGCTGGACGACCTGGACGCGTACGGCCTGACCGGGTCGGTGGGCCGGGAGCGCATCTTCCCCACCCTGCCGACGGCGGTCGAGGCCTACCGCGCCTGGGCGGAAGGCGGCGCCGACGGGGGCGGGAACGGGACCACCGGGAGCGGGGACGGGGCGCACTGACGGGAGCGGGCCACACGGCGCCGCCGTGAGGAGCACCCTGTGGGAAGGCCGCCACGGCACCGCGCCGCGGCCGCCGCCGAGGGGGACGCTCATGACCAGGCGGAAGCGGCAGGAAGCCACGGGAAACCCGGACGTCCTCGCGCCGGAAGAGGTGTCGGAGTCCGAACGGCTGCTGTTCGGCGGGCCGTTGCGGTACGACATGGGCTGGAACAAGCACGACGGCTCCTTCCTGGAACTGGGGCTGCGGGCGATGCTCCGGCGGCTCCCGCAGCTCGTCGCGACCACCGTGCGGCTGGCCCACCGGGCCGATCCCCGGGCCCTGCGCGTCGTGGCGCTGGCCGAGGCGGGCCGCGGTGTCGCCCAGGCGGTGGGCCTGGTCGCCGTCAACTGGGTGCTCGCCCGGCTGCTCGTACCCGGCGGGACCGCCGAGCGGCTCACGGGCGCGGCCCCGGCGCTGGTGCTCGTGGCCGCGGCCGCACTGACCGGGGCGGTGCTGCGCTCGGTCTCCACGGCCGGCACCGGCAAACTGGAGCCGACCGTGGAACGGGCGGCCACCGAGATGTACCTGGAGCGCGTCGCCCGTGTGGAGCTCGCGGCCGTGGAGGACGACGAGTTCCACAAGCTGCTCGACTCGGCGTCCTGGGGCGCCGCGTCGGCCCGGCGGATGATCAACTTCTGCTCGTCGGTGGTCAACGCGCTGATCTCGCTGGTCGCGGCGGCCGGCGTGCTCACCGTCCTGCACCCCGGGCTGCTCCCGCTGCTGGCGGTGATGACCCTGCCCAGCGCCTGGAGCGCGCTCACCATCGCCCGCCGCCGCTACATCTCCTTCCACAACTGGGTGCAGCACGCCCGCGCCGGGCAACTGCTGGGACGCCTGCTGATCGAGACGGAGGCGGCGCCCGAGGTCCGCGTCCACGACCTGGGGCCGTTCCTGCTGGGGCACTTCAGGGCGATGGCCGAGAACGGCGAGCGGGAGCAGACCCGGCTCGCGCGGCTCGCGGCGCGCACCGGACTGGTCGCCTCGGCGTGGACCGGGGTGGCGACGGCGGCCACGTACGGCGCCCTGGGCGCGCTGCTGTGGAGCGGGGCGATGGGGCTGTCCGTGGCCGGCACGGCGGTGATCGCCATCCGCACCGGGTCCTCCGCCCTGGACCGGCTGGTCGTCCAACTCGGCTACCTGCACGAGGAGGCGCTGTTCGTCGCCGACCTGGAGCGGTTGTGCGCCGAGGCGGACCGCCGGGTGATCCCGCGCGGCGGGCTCGACCTGCCGGAGCGGGTCGAGGCCGTCCGCTTCGAGAAGGTCACCTTCAGCTACCCGGTCACCGCCGCCGCGGCGCCCGGCACCCCGCTCGTGCGGCCGCCGGCCCTGTGCGAGGTCGACGTCACCATCCCCATCGGCCAGGTCGTCGCCCTCGTCGGACGCAACGGCAGCGGCAAGACCACCCTGGCCAAGCTGCTGTGCGGGCTGTACACGCCGGACTCCGGACGGATCCGCTGGGACGGCGTCGACGCGGCCGACGCCGACCGGCGGCAGATCACCGACCGGATCGCGCTGGTCTCGCAGGACGCCTACCGCTGGCCGTTCACCGCGCGGGTCAACGTCGGGATCGGCCGCCCCGACGCCCTGCTGACGGACGAGCGCCTGGACGCCGCCGCCCGCTACTCCGGCGCCGACGAGGTCGTCGCGGGCCTGCCCCGCGGCTGGGACACGCTGCTGGGCCGCGGGTACAAGGGCGGTCACGAGATATCCGGCGGCCAGTGGCAGCGGCTCCAGCTCAGCCGGGCCCAGTACCGCGACGCCCGGATCCTCATCGTCGACGAGCCGACCAGCGCCCTGGACGCCCAGGCCGAGCAGCGGGTCTTCGACCTCATCCGGGAGCTCGCCGCCGACGGGCAGACCGTCGTCCTGATCACGCACCGCCTGCACAGCGTCCGCCACGCCGACGTGATCTACGTCCTGGACGGGGGACGCGTCGTCGAGCACGGCGCCTTCGCCGACCTGATGCGGCCGGGCGCGGGCACGGGCGACTTCCGCGAGATGTACCTGCTGCAGTCCCGGCAGTACCAGCACCCCGAGCACAACTGACCCACGGGACCGGCCCGTCGGGGGGCCCGGCCGGGGGCGCGTTGCGGGGCCAGGGCGACTACCAGGTGTACGGGGACACCGGCGGCTCGCAGAGTTCGAAGACGAGCTCGCCCGCATCGGCGCGCTCCGTCCGGGCCACCCGCACGCGGGCGCCGCTGCGCACCTGCATCGGCAGGGCGCCGACGATCCGGCCCCGTACCGAGAAGCCCTCGGAGAGGTCGACGAGGGAGGCGTCCCGCATCGAGCGGACGATCACCCCCGTGCCGTCGCTGCGTACCTCGTCGAGCTCGGTGGAGGCGCAGGTGGGGCAGAGGAGGCGCTGGAAGGCGGTGTTGCCGCACCAACGGCAGCGCTGGACCAGCAGCCCGCCGTCAACCGATTCGTCGTGCGCGTCGAGAGTCCGGTCATTCATGGCGCACACGATATGGCACTCAGTGCACTTTGAAAAGGCACTCAGTGCCTTAAGTGAGGGAGTCCTCCTCCGTCAGGCCTGCCTCGATCTCCCGGACGACCCGCCACATGGGCGTCCGCCGCTTGGTGATCACGATCACCACGTCGTCCTCCGCCTCCGGGGTGCCCTGCCGGGGGGCGCCGTCCCCGTTCCAGGCGGCGCGGACGAACTCCATCGCGTGGTCCACGGCCGCGCCGGCGTCGCCCTCCGCACCGGAACGCAGCCATGTGCGCAGGCCGTTGTTGTGGGCGGCGACCACGGCCGCCGCGATCACGTCGGCGCGGAGCTTGCCGTCGGGGCGGTCCGCGTAGCGGGCCCCGAGGTAGTCGGCGATCGCACGCTCGTAGCGCCACACGACCGAGAGTTCGTACGCCCGCAGCCCGGGCACCTGCTTGGTGAGGCGGTAGCGCTGCACGGAGAAGGTCGGGTTCTCGGCGTACATGGTGAGCACCAGGCGCGCCGCGTCGCAGACCCGCGTCACCGGGTCGTCCGTGTCGGCGCTGGCCTCCAGGAAGCGGGTCATGTCGGCGAGCGCGCCCTCGTGGTCGGGGAAGACCACGTCCTCCTTGGAGGGGAAGTAGCGGAAGAACGACCGGCGCCCGACGCCGGCGAGGGTGACGATGTCGTCGATCGTCGTCGCCTCGTAGCCGCGTTCGAGGAAGAGCTGGAAGGCCGCTGCGACGAGGGCGTCCCGCATCGGGGGCTTCGTGGTCATGGAGGCGAACCTAACACCGGGGGTCAGTCGATCGATGGCACTGAGTGTGCATAATTGAGGGTACTCGATGCCATGGAAGCTGACGCGGACTGGAGTAACGGACGTGAGTGACAATTTCGACCTCTTCCGGACGTCGGAGGAGCACGACATGCTCCGGGACGCGGTGCGTTCGCTGGCCGAGGCGAAGATCGCGCCGTTCGCGGCCGAGGTGGACGAGCTCGGGCGGTTCCCCCAGGAGGCGCGGGACGCGCTGGAGGCGAACGACCTGCACGCGGTGCACGTGCCGGAGGCCTTCGGTGGCGCGGGTGCGGACGCCCTGTCGACGGTGATCGTGATCGAGGAGGTGGCGCGGGTGTGCGCCTCCTCCTCCCTGATCCCGGCGGTGAACAAGCTGGGCTCGCTGCCGGTGCAGCTGTCGGGCTCGCAGGAGCTGAAGGCGAAGTACCTCGGGGCGCTCGCACGCGGGGAGGGGATGTTCTCGTACTGCCTGTCGGAGCCGGAGGCCGGCTCCGACGCGGCGGGGATGAAGACGCGTGCGGTGCGCGACGGGGACTTCTGGGTGCTCAACGGCGTCAAGCGGTGGATCACCAACGCGGGCGTGAGCGAGTTCTACACCGTCATGGCGGTGACCGACCCGGAGAAGCGCTCCAAGGGGATATCGGCCTTCGTGGTGGAGAAGGGCGACGAGGGCGTGTCCTTCGGCGCCCCGGAGAAGAAGCTGGGCATCAAGGGGTCGCCCACCCGCGAGGTGTACTTCGACAACGTACGGATCCCCGCGGACCGGATGATCGGCGCGGAGGGCACGGGCTTCGCCACGGCGATGCGCACCCTGGACCACACGCGCGTGACGATCGCGGCCCAGGCGATCGGCATCGCGCAGGGCGCACTGGACTACGCCAAGGGCTACGTCAAGGAGCGCAAGCAGTTCGGCAAGGCGATCGCCGAGTTCCAGGGCATCCAGTTCATGCTGGCTGACATGGCGATGAAGCTGGAGGCGGCGCGGCAGCTGACGTACGCGGCGGCGGCGAAGTCGGAGCGTTCGGACGCGGACCTGACGTTCTTCGGTGCGGCGGCCAAGTGCTACGCGTCGGACGCGGCGATGGAGATCACCACGGACGCGGTGCAGCTGCTTGGTGGTTACGGGTACACGCGGGACTACCCGGTGGAGCGGATGATGCGCGACGCCAAGATCACCCAGATCTACGAGGGCACCAACCAGGTCCAGCGCATCGTCATGGCCCGCAACCTGCCGTAATCAGCAAACCGAGAGTGTGGAGGGACATCAAGTGAGCTTGAGGATCGTTGTCGCAGTGAAGTACGTGCCTGATGCCACGGGTGATCGTCACTTCGCGGGGGATCTGACCACGGATCGGGATGCGGTGGATGGTCTGCTGTCGGAGCTGGACGAGTATGCGGTGGAGCAGGCGCTGCAGATCGCGGAGGCTGCGGACGGCGCCGAGGTGACGGTGGTGACGGTGGGTCCGGAGGATGCGAAGGACGCGTTGCGCAAGGCGTTGTCGATGGGTGCGGACAAGGCGGTCCATGTCGAGGACGACGGTTT
>NZ_JBEXSX010000030.1:0-102481 GCF_040613835.1 Streptomyces sp. NPDC006207
CCGCCGCACCGCCACCCCAGGGCCGCGCGCGGTCCGTGACGCCGAGCTGACCGAACAGATCACCAAGGTCCACACGCGATCGCGCGGAACCTACGCGCGGCGTTCTCCACGGTGACGATCCCGGCGGGCACGACCCCGCTGGCGGTGGTGGTGGCGCCGAACGGCAACGTCTACGTCGGCAACGCCAATTCCGGCAACGTGACGGTGATCAGCAGCACCACGAACACCGTCCTGGCCACCGTCCCCGTCGGTTCGGACCCGGCCATGATCGCGGTGGCGGCGAACGGCAACGTCTACGTCACCAACCAAAGCTCGAGCAACGTAACAGTGATCGACAGCACCAGTAACACGGTCCTGACCACTGTCCCCACCGGCGGGGGCCCGTTCGCGTTGGCGGTGGCGCCCAACGA
Organism: Streptomyces sp. NPDC006207; assembly: GCF_040613835.1. Lineage (NCBI taxonomy): Bacteria > Bacillati > Actinomycetota > Actinomycetes > Kitasatosporales > Streptomycetaceae > Streptomyces > Streptomyces sp. NPDC006207. The sequence continues at coordinate 411 of NZ_JBEXSX010000030.1, forward strand.
CAGGGTCTACGTCGCCAACTCGACGTCGAACAACGTGACGATGATCGACAGTACCAATAACACGGTCCTGGCCACCGTCCCCGTCGGCGCGGTCCCGGACGCGGTGGCGGTGGCGCAGAACGGCAACGTCTACGTCGCCAACCGAAACGCGGGCACCGTGACGGTGATCGACAGTGCCACGAACACCGTCCTGACCACCCTCCCCTCCGGCGGGTTCCCGGGCGCGGCGGCGGTGGCGCAGAACGGCAACGTCTACATCGCCAACCAGACCTCGAACAACGTGACGGTGATCAGCAGCGCCACGAACACCGTCCTGGCCACCGTCCCCGCCGGCACGGTCCCGGGGGTGTTCGCGGTGGCGCCGAACGGCAACGTCTACGTCACCAACACCGTCTCGAACAACGTGACGGTGATCGACAGTGCCACGAACGCGGTCCTGGCCACCGTCCCCGCCGGCGGGGGCCCGTTCGGGATAGCGGTGGCGCCGACCGGCAAGGTCTACGTCGGCAACTCAAATTCGAACAACGTGACGGTGATCGACAGTGCCACGAACGCGGTTCTGGCCACCGTCCCCGCCGGCGCGTTCCCGTTCTACGTGGCGGCGGCGCAGAACAGTAACGTCTACGTCACCAACGCCAATTCGGCGAACGTGACGGCGATTTCGCCATTGACGGTGACGACCTCACCCACGTCGCCGAAGTGCGAGCAATCGGTGACGTTCAGCATTTCCGGGGGCACTCCGAGCGGGACAGCGGTGGTGGACTTCGGGGACGGCAGCTCCACGGTCACCGTCGCCCTGGACGCCACCGGGAGCGGGCAGACCAGCCACACGTACGCCGCCGGTACGTTCACCGCGACCGTGAACGGCAACCCCACCTCCGTCACCGTGGCGAGCGGATCCGGCCGGCCGTGCTGTCGCGGTGGGTCCCACGCGGGCGATGGCGCGCGGCCTTCGCAGTCACCCCGACCGCACTGCTGCGCCGGCATGGGCAACTTGCCGCACGCAGATGGACCTTCGCCCAGCACCGTCGCCCCGGCCGCCCATCCGTCACCCCGGCCGTCAAGCGGCTCATCCTGCCCTTGGCCCGCGAAAACAGCAGCTGGGGCCACCGCCGAACACAAGGCGAACTCGCCTGCCTCGGCTACCCGATCGCCCCATCCACAGGCTGGGAAGTCCTTCATGCCGCCTGAATCGACCCTGCCCCGCAACGCTCCGGCCCGACCTGGCGCCAGTTCCTCACCCACCAGGCCCACGGCATCATCGCCGCCGGTTTCCTGCACCTCGACACCGTCTCACTCAAGCGCCTGTACACCCTGATCTCCATCGAGCACGGCACCCGGCGCGTCCACCTCGCCGGCATCACCGCGCTGCTGACCGCGGCCGGCGTCGCGCCCCGCGTGGTGATGGAGATCCTGGGCCATAGCCAGATCGCGGTCAGGATGAACGTGTACACGCACGTCGTGCAGGACACCCAGCGTGAGGCCGTGAGCCACATGGGCCGGCTGCTGCGGAGGCGTCCCGGCCGTGAGTGAGCGTGGCCGTTGATGTCAGATCTGGATGTCAAAGACCCCCAGCCATGACCGGCTGGGGGTCTTCTCACTGGTGGGCGTGGACGGTTTCGAACCGCCGACATCTGCCTTGTAAGGGTAGCTATGCCACCGCTCTGACCAGCGAAGTGGCAGCGGATGAAGATCATTTGGGCGATATTCGGGAGATCAACTCTGCTCCCAGATCTGATCCCACCCGAGCGCCCGCATCGCCCGTTCATAGATCTCCTGCAGCCCTTCGAGCCTATCGCGCCGCCTGCTCGTACTCGAGGGGCGCCTTGACCCCCAACTGCTGCTGGTACGTGTCATGGGTGTGCCGCATCGCCCTCATCGTCAGGCCCTGCATGATGGCTGGCCACTCCGGCCGTTCCGCGTGCCCCTTCGACTTCGGCAACGCCTTCCGGCCGTCTGCCACCGGCCGCATGACCTGCTTCCCGAAATTGCTGCGCCGCCACCACTCGCCGCTCCTGGTGCAGAACAGATACGGGTGCCTGTGCTCGGCCGCATGCTTGGCCAGGAGCTCGGCGAGGAACGGCGGCAGATCGATCCTCCGCTTCGACTCCCTCGTCTTCACCTGCTCGAGCCGGATCACCATGGGCAGCTTGTTCCCGTCGTCGTCCCGCGGCTGGTATTCCGCCACCTCGTTGACGACGTTGAGGGTCGGGCAGACGAACTCCCCGCCGTCGAAGGGCTCGCGGCGCTCGCCGAGCGCGGCCGACGTCAGCGCCAGGCTCTCGCCCCAGCGAGGCCCGGCGAACGCGGTGGTGAGGATGTGCAGCCCGTCCAGCGGCCCGGCCCTGCGCGCCATCTGCAGGACCACCTCGGGGGGAGCCCACAACTTGCTCTCGTCCTTCTCCTGTAGCTGAGCCTTGACGCTCGCCGGTCGGCTTCGGCGTCGGCCTGCTAAGGGATTGACGAGCAGGTACTCAGCGTCGACGGCCCCGGTGAGCATCATCGACATGATGGTCAGACACTGGGTGGCCGTCGCGTCGTCGCAGTCCAGGTTGTTCGCCCAGTCCTCGGCCTCGAACCAGTTGATCTGCCGGAGCGGGACCTCGTCCCAGCGGGGGAGGATGTGGGCGTCCAACCGGGCCCATCGCGTCGAGGTCGTGTTGCCGCGTGGTGACTTGGCCATCATCCACTTCCGCGCCCACTCGCCGAACGGCGTGCGCATGCGCTCCGGGTCGACCCACCGGCCGGCCCTGATGGCCGCTTCCTGCTCTTCGCCGAACTGCTCGGCCAGCTTCTTCGTGGGGAACCCTGGCTCTGATCCCCAAGTACCGTCCGGCCGTTTGTACCTCGCCCGCCAAGTGATCTTGCCTTTGCTGCCCTTGGCGGTGCTGACCCTCTTCTCTGCGTAAGCCATGTCTGACCCCTGTGTGCGGATGTTTCCTGCGGATCGCTCGAGTCGGCGGCGCGACCGCAGGAACCTCCGGCACTGCGGTCAGCGGCTGGTCAATTCCTCACCTGGAAGCTCCTCGAGGCGTCGCCAGACCTTGCTCCGCTTCACGAGCTCGACGCGGAACGCTTCAACCACGGGTGCGCTGAAACGGCCTGCGTCGAAGAAGGCGTGGAAGGCACTGAGATCGTCCTCGAGCCACAGAAGAACGCCTGGCGGCAGGTTCTTCCTGCGATGCACGGTGACGGGAAGGGCCTCCCAGGTACCGGCTTCCTCCGGTGGGGGCTTGACCCATCCCTGAGCTTGATCTGTCATCGCGTCGGCGAACCGCGCTGCGTCGTGGTCGTCGAGCTCACGCTCGTCGACGAGGCAGGTGATGTCGCCGTCCGGCTCATCGGTCATGGTCAGCGGCACCCCCTCCGGCAGTTTGCGGGCTGGTACGCGGAGAACGTGAACGCGCATAGTTCCCCCAGAAACCGATCGATTCGGTGGCCCCGATCAACGGTGTCCGGATATGCAACCACAACTTTGAGCCAAAAGTGTCCAGCTTGTGTAGATGTGACGAATTGGAAGTTACACGTGGCTTATGTCCCGGTATCCGAGGGTTTGTCTCGGCCCCCCTCCAACTGCTCTATGTCGGCCTCTGCCTGGCGCCAGGCTTGGAGTGCCTGACGTAGTTCTTCCTGTGACGCCCCCGGTGGCGCCTGCACGATGACGACGGCCCGCGCCCCAGTCGCGCCGACGCCACTGTCCAGGACGGGAGCGCCCGGTGAGGATCCGAGCCGACATCGCCGATCTCCTCGAGCGGGGCCTGTCGAACGCCGCCATCGCCCGGGAGACCGGGGCCGCCTGGCGGACCGTCGAGAAGCACCGCCAGGCCCTCGGCGTCACCCCCACCTCGCAGGGCCGCCGCCCGACCCCGCCGCCCCCGCCGGCCGAGGCCTGGCGCGCGCTCACCGAGCCCGCCGACGGGGGTCACCTCCTGTGGACCGGCCCCACCCTCCCTGACGGCACACCCCGCCACATCGACGGCGGCCGCGCCTACTCGGTGCGCGTCCTGGCCTTCCAAGACCGCACCGGCCAAGTCCCCCAAGGCCCCGTCCTCCCCGAGTGCGAGCAGCCCGACTGCGTCGAGCCCCGCCACCTCGAGAACCAGCTCGGCCGCGACCGCCTCGCCCAGCTCGCCGCCGCCATCGGCATCTGACCACCCACCACCAGCGAACGGACCCGCACCGCATGCTCACCGCCCACCACTTCGGCTGGTACGGCATCGCCGCCGCCCTCTACCTCGGCGCCAAGCTCCTGCTCTCCATCCCCAGACCCGGGCGCCAGGCCCGCCCGCCCCGGCCCCTCCCGGCGATGACCATCCACGCCGTCATCACCGCCTACAACGAGGACCCGGCCATGCTCCGGCAGTGCCTCGAGTCGCTCCTCGACCAGACCGTGCGCCCGAGCTCCCTCACCCTCGTCGACGACCACTCGACGGACCACTCCGCCGCCCAGGTCCTCGACCAGCTCCGCCCCCGCTTCGCCCAGGCCGGCATCGCCGTCAACCTGATCCGCTTCCCCCAGAACCGCGGCAAGCGCCACGGCCTCGCCGCCGGCTTCCTCGACGCCCCCACCGCCGACGCCTACCTCGCCGTCGACTCCGACACCATCGCCGCGCGCAACGCCGTCGAGGAGCTCCTCCGCCCCATGGCCCGGCGCCGCGTCCACGCCGTCACCGGCCTCGTCCTCGCCTACAACCGGGCCACCAACCTCCTCACCCGGCTCATCGACATGAGGTACGTCAACGCCTTCCTCGGCGAGCGCGTCGCCTACTCCCGCCTCGGCTCCGTCCTGTGCGCCTGCGGCTCCCTCGCCCTGTACCGCGGCTGGGTCATGCGCAAGCACCTCCACGACTTCCTCGGACAGCGATTCCTCGAAGGCCCCGCCACCTTCGGCGACGACCGCCGCCTCACCTACTACGCCCTGACCGAGGGTCAGTCCCTCATCGCGCCCACCGCCATCGGCTACACCGACGTCCCCGAGCGCCTCGGCCACTACACCCGCCAGCAGATCCGCTGGGGCAAGTCCTTCATCCGCGAGGGCTTCCTCCTAGCCCTCAAGCCCCGCTTCATCGGCCGCCTGTTCTGGTGGCTCAACCTCCTCGAGCTCGCCGCCTGGCTCGGCTTCACCGCGGGCCTCATCGCCGCCCTCGCCATCGCCGTCACGCACCCCGCCGGCTGGCACATCCTCGCCGGATACGTCACCTGGGTCTGCGTCATGTCCTGGGTCCGCTCCGTGCACTACCTGCGCCGCGCCCCCGGACTCCAGCTCCGCGAGCGCATCCCCACCTTCGCCGCGGCCCCGCTCTACGCCCTCCTCAACCTTGGCCTCCTCCTGCCCCTGCGCCTGTACTCGCTCGCCACCCCGCACATCACCTCCTGGGGCACCCGCCACAACGGCGCCGAGGTCCACCACGACGACCCCGCCCCCGCCCCGGAGCCCGCGGTCACCGACGCGATCACCGTCCCCATCCCGCGCCCCGCTCTCGCCCCCGACGACACAGTCCCCCTCCACCTCCTCGTCCCCCTCGACCCGGACAAGACCCTCGAGCTCGACCTCCGCGCCCACTGACCACACCACCCACCACACCGCATGGACAGGACAAGTCATGACCGCCATCTCTGAGGTCACCCACGACGACCCCCGCGTCACCGCCCTCGCCCGAGCCCGCCAACACCGCGCCCACACCCGCCTGCACCACCCCACCTACGACCAGCTCACGGACAAGGAGCAGCAGGACAGCCGCGTCGCCGCCCGCTCCTACCTCGCCGCCGCCATCGACGCCGGCCTCATCCCCCCTGCCGACATCGACACCCCCGCGGCCGCCGTCCGCTGGGCCATCGACCTAGTCCTCAGGACCCAGTTCATCCCTCGCCCCCACCCCGGCAGCGAGTTCGCCGTCACCAGCTGGGAGCGCACCCCCGACGGCAGCGTCAACACCTGGGACGGCAGCGCCGAGGCCGTCGCCGCCCGCATCACCGCAGCCACACTCCTCGGCCACCCCGAGCCCGACCCCACGAAGATCACCCCCGAGATCGTCCGCGACGCCCTCGCCCACTACGGACACACCGGGTATGGCCATGGCCCCGGCTCACACTCCGGCCACATGATCGCCGCCATCGAGACAGCCGACCACAAGACCCGCGCGCTCCTGGCCCTGACCCACGGTCCGTACGTGGAGGCCGTCCGCTTGGCCCGCGACGTCGACGGCGGCACCGAGCTCCTCGAGCGGATCGCCCGCAGGCTCCCGGCGGCCCCAGCGTGAGCGCGAGTCCCTCGGCCCGGGCCTGGAACAAGCGCGGCGACCAGCGGACCGTCTCGCCCGTCTTCCGGCCGCCCAAGCTCTCGCCCCAGCAGCGTGACGAGATCGTCCAGCGCTTACGCGACGGCGACGACCCCAATAACCTGGCGCTCGAGTTCGACGTCAGCGTCCGTACGATCCGGCACTACATGTGACGATCCCGGGCACCGTCAGCATTCGGTCCTGCCACTCACAGCCCGGAGCAGCACAACACATGGCGGCCGACGCCACTCTCATACCCCTCGGATCCAGGTCCGTGCCCTCGGGTTCTCATCGCGTGGGACGGCTACGTTCCTCCTTGGTGGTTCTGCGCCCCGCCTGCTCAGAGCAGAGCAAGGACGCTGGCTCCTGACGGCCCCAGCCAATGTGCGAGGGAGCTAAGCGCGCCGATTAGGGATGCCCCTGCGGAGGCAAGCACTCCCGCGTCTCGCAATCCGGCTGCGAAGGCCATGAGGTGCCGGGCGGCTCCTTCTCGGTCGGGTTCTTCGCCGTCAAGAGCTTGCCCAACGGCTTCGAGTTCGCCCTCGGCGCTCTGCCGCTGTTGGACAGTCAGCCGCAGTTCATCCATGGCTTGTCGGAGGGAGGTTACTTCGGCGAGTAGTCGCTGGTGGTCGGCATGGTGCACGGTCTGGTTATGGCCTGCCACGTACTGCTGTCCGCTTCCCGCGTTGACGGGACCGTGCACATTGCCGAATTGGTAGCTATCGCCGTTTGCCGTCATTCGTTGCTCCGTAAATTCAGGGTCGCCGAGGGCGACGCACTCGGTTGCGATACTCGATCTCCTCTTGCCGCTTGCGGGCAACCTTCGACATGCCACTTCCGATCGCAGCCACAACTGATCCAATGCCTGCGCCGGCAAAGCCCAGTGCGAAAGTCGGTACTCCGAACAGCTTTCTCTCTGCGAAGGGATTTGAGTCGTCCACGGGAGGCCCGGCACTCGCCATGAGGCTGAGGAGGGTGAACACGAACAGCCCGGCTCCTGCGAGCGCGATCAGATAGCCGATGATGGTAAGGAAGCGGCCGATGCCTTGCCCCTGAAACGCCTCGTCGGTGTTGTCGTAGCCGGAGGTGACGATCACTCGATTATCGTCCCCGTACATATCCCGACCTGAAACGAATTGGTCGCGACCGGCGACGTATTGTTGCCCGCTACCTGCGTTGACCGAGCCGTGAACGTCGCGGAAATCAAAGTTCCCGATCCTGCGCGGTCCCTGGGGCCACGACAGGCGAAGCTCAACCGCACCGATGCGCAACCGGTCGCCATCGTGGAGGGCGGATACACCGTCAAGACGTCGACCGTTGACGTAAGTCCCGTTGGTTGAGTTCAGGTCTGCGACCGTGATGTGGCTGTCGGTGCGAGTCAGGGAGGCGTGGTGTCGGCTCACGCCCTCCAGGTCGAGACGAACGTAGTTGCCAGGCAGCTTGCCGACTTCGCAGTGGCCCATGGGCAGGGCAAACGTTGAGCCAGCCAGTGGACCAGATACCACGATCAAGTGCGGCAGTGAAGCCGGGTTTTCCGACATTTGAGCCCCCCGTCAAGCCACCCACCGTGCCCCCATACATGGTGAGTCCTCCAGTTTCGGGCGACAAGCCTTTCGGACGAGGAGAGTCTCAGGCGACGACCTGCGTCTTCCAGGCAGCGATGAGTCGCTGCGGCGCCAAAGCAGCGCCAGCATGCGCACTGTGTACCTGTCAGAGGACACCTTCGACGAGCGCGCCCTCGCTGGCTGGAGTGCCACGTCATGTCGACGTCCCCGCCTTGGAACGAAGGCCCGCACGTCCGTGACCACCGCCCCTGCCACGACCCCCGCCTCCGATCACCCGCCAGGCCGTCACCGACGTACTCGACGCCGCCGGCCACACCCGGGCCGAGCGCGCCAACGGCGCCTGGACCCGACCCGGGTACCGCGCCGTCAGGCTGCGCTCCGCCCGCGTCGTCGTCATCCACGGCGGCGACACCCCCGAGGCCGAGGAGCAGGCCCTCGACGCCTACGCCGCGGCGCTCACCGCGACCGGCTTCACCATCACTCTCCGCACCATGGGCCAGGGCAAGACCCGCTTGGAGGTAACCCGTGGCTGACGACCACCAGCCGGGGGCCGCACACCCGAGGCCTCCGAGCAGTTCGGCGACTCAACTGAGGAGCTGCACGGTACGTCGAGCGATCCTCGCCAGCCTCGTCACCGCCGCCCTGGCCATCTCTGCCGCCCTCGCAGCCATGGCCCTCACAGGCCTCGACGGCTACCGCGCCCACACCACCGCCGTGCCATCCCCCAGCCCGAACGCGGAACCCCGACTGTGAGCGCCCGCGCGGATCAGGTTGCATTGCGACCAGTCCCAGTGGTTACCTACTTCGCTCTCCTGCTCGCCCTGAAAACGCCAGCACCGTCCACCTGGCAACGGCCGCAGACGGGTCGGCCGCGTCGGCTGACCGCACGTGCGAGGTCAGCTCATCAAGGACTCGATCACACCTCTGAAGGTTGAGACGATGGTCAGCACGGGAGGTACTGCTCCAATAGCCAGCGTAAGCATCTCTAGCGTTTCAGTGAGCCGTCGCCCGTCCGGTGATGGGCTATTGAGTTCCTCATCCAGGCGGTTGACGGCCTGTCGGCAACTTGTGATGCTGTGAACTTGGTCGGCGTGCGTGTCCAAAGCCGCTGATAGCTGCGTGAGAGTTGTCTGGGCGGTCAGGAAGGCAGCTTCCTTTCCGGTTCCATATGTGTGGACTTGATGCATGTCACCGCCAACGGAGCCGGTGTTGACTTGGTTTCCACTGCCGGTGACGTTGAGTCCACTATTCACCGCTTCTGCTGGGCGTCGCCGTCGCATGGTCAGCCTCCCTTGTTGCTTCAGCTAGACACGGAGGGGGAGCTGCCCTGCTGGTGCATATTCCCCCCCAAGGTTCCCGTGTTCACCTGGTTGTTATCGCCAGTGATGAAGTTTTGTGTGATGGCGACTGCCTGTCGCCGGAATTCCGCTGTGGCCAGACCGTGGTCCGCAAGGAACGCACTCACTGTGCTGAACATGCGCGACTGGAGGATCGAAACGTAGCGTTGCACGTCCTCGGTTTGGTGCATGTCGTTGGTTCTCACCAGGCCGCAATGCTCGCGAAGGCTCACCGGCAACCCGTCATCACGCTGTGGCTGAATACGCTCCGCTAGCTGGCCAGTGTCTATTAGGCCCAGGCTGCGTCCGAGGGAGGTATAGAACCGCGCGGCTAGGGCGACCGTGTCGCCACATGCGTTGAGGGGGGCTGCAGTCATCTGTCCTATCAAGGCCCAGCCCTTCGGCGGTGGTGCATCGCTAGAAGACAGCAGAGGGGCCAAAATGTGTGGCCGAGTGACGAAGTGGAGGGTTTTTCCTTCCAGCGCAGCATGCGCAAAGACGGTGACGACCACTTGGCCATCCCAGCTCACGACCTGCGCGGCGAGATAGCGGCGGGCGAAGTGCCCAGTTGGTGGGTTCTGGGCCTCGGTGCACATCTCCGTTGCTTCGGGCCAACTGGGCTCAGAATTATTTGCAGCCGCGCCAGACAGCTTCTTCCAACGGCTCTCCGGAACGCCGAGGAACTCTGCTACATCGCAATTGGGCAGAGCGTGGGTCTCGACAAGGATCCCGCAGAGGTCTTCGATTTCGTCCCGGACCTTGTCCAGTAGTTCGTCCGCCTCGAACTTTCGGTAGCCGCCGGGATCGGAGTCATCGACGACCTCCTCGGTTCTGCTGCCCTCTTCGGCCGTACGAGCTGGCGTCAGCTGGATACGAGTGGCCCCCCTACCCCACGCATTGAGACCGGCCCCGACGAACCTGTCAGTCCCGCTCTCATTGCGGTACGCGATGCTTTGCCATCTCTCAGTCACTCTGAGTGCTGTGACCTTCCTTGCCGCTAAGGGCGCCAAGTGCGGACGCTGCCCAATATGGGGACGCCCTGGGCGTAGAGACTGGAGATAGGCATGTGACGCCCAGCGGTCTATCAGATACACCACCGAACAGGCAGCGATCAGCAGCGGCGCCACACGTGTCGCATCGGTCAAAGCCCCATGCACTACTGGAACATAGGGCCGGACAAGGGTCCACGCGGCGAAAACAGCGCCTGCGAACAGGACGCCAGAGACGATCGAACGGCTACCCCATCGAAAAATGCCACGTCCCCGGTGCCCAGACAAGAACTGCCAGAGCACTATCGTGGCGACGATCGCCGCCATACCCCGCAGGTGAGAGACTGTCAGTTGGGCTACGACGAAGGTCAGAGCAGCGATGCGGATTCGGCGCTGACGTCGTGCCGCGACACTGTGAGCGAGAATGGGTGACAGGCCGAAACCGAAAGACGGCACCGGCCGCTTACGCGTATAGAGCACATTCTTCAAAGCCCATTGAGCCAGCGTCTCGCCGGCGTGCTCGTCGAGACGACGGATAGCGCGAGGTGCGCGACCTTGTATGCGGTCCGACCAACGGCCAAGCCAGTCCAAGCCTTGACCTAACCGGTCCACTCGCGCATGGACGGCACCTGCCATACGTCGGGTCACCAGGTTGGTGTCCGGGACGGGATCACGCAGGGCGTATTCCGTTCTGGCTTTTCCCCATCCGGCGCGCGCTGTGCCGTGCTGGACACCCACAGGGATCTCGGGCTGAGGCTCAGCGGCTCGAGCGCCACCGCGCACACTGTTGCCAGCCGGTGACGTCACTCGCCAAGGCAGCAGCGACATACAGACTCCCCCCGGAGGCGCGTACCAGGAGGCTTATCCTGCGGCACAGGCTGGCGAACGCGCCAGAGGGCAAACACCACTAGCTCTGTGCCTGATCCCCGGCTCCCGCGGCACGGCGTCGGCGAAGCCGCTTCCACCACGTCGAGTGCAACGCTACGTACTCCCGCACTTCCGCCGCGACGACGAATTCGGCACCTGGTCCAGGAGTACGAGGAAGACCCGGTCTGACGCATGCGCCCGCGGCGCGCCCAGTCACTCCCGGCGCGCCGCCGCGATGCTGGCCTCGAGCGCGGCCATCAGGTCGACGACCTCCACCGGCTCCGCCGGCTCCTCCACCTCGGCCCCGGCCATCTTCGCCGCCACCAACTGCTCGAGCGCCGCGGCGTACTCGTCGTGGAGCTCCCGGATCTCGACGCCGGCCAAGGAGTCCATGAGCAGCTCGGCGAGCTCGAGTTCCCGCTCCGTCACCGGGGCCGCGCTCGACAAGTCGTCCGGCTCCCGGATCTCCTCCGGCCAGAGCAGCGTGTGCAGGACGAGCATCCCGTGCCGCGGCCGCAGCACCGCCAGGCGCTCCCGCGTCCGCAGCGTCACCTTCGCCACGGCGACCGTGCCATGCCGCGCCAAGGCCTCGACGAGAAGCGCGTACGGCCGCTGCGCCTGCTCGCCGGCCGCACCGACCCAGTACGCCTTCGAGTACAAGACCGGGTCGACGTCACGATCGTCGACGAAGCCGAGGACCTCGACCGTCTTGCGCGTCGGGATGGGGAGCGCGGCCAGGTCCTCGTCGAGGAGCACCACCGTGCGACCGTCCGGCCGCTCCCAGCCGCGCGCGATCTCCGACTGCGGTACCTCGACGTCCTCGCGCTCACAGACGCGCCGGTGCCGGATGCGCCCACCGTCGCTGGCGTGGACCTGATGGAAGCCGGTGCCGTGCTCCTCGGTCGCCGCATAGAGCTTCACGGGGATCGTGACCAGGCCGAACGAGATGTAGCCAGTCCAGATCGCGCGCATACGGACAGGGTGCAATGCGGGGCGGCCGAGCGCCTGGCAGGCTACTCCGGCGCGGTGATCACTGTGTGCGGCAGCGGCCCTATGCCTTGCGCGTGATGACGTACATCCGGCAGCGGCGGACCGTGTCCGACACGCATTCGGCGGGATCTGTTAGAGCTCGCGATATCGTCACGCACCCTACAGAACCGCTACCGCGCCCACACCACTGCCGTACCGTTCTACAACCCGAACGCCGAGCCCTACCCGTGCGCGCGCCCCAAGAGTGCTCCGGGGTCGGCCGACCTCTTGATGGCCGCCCACGCGGAGGGCAGCCCGTAGCCGTCCAAGCAGCCCGCCCGGGTACGTGGTGAGTACCGGGCGGGCGCCCTACGCGGGGTTAACTACTGGGCGATGGTCATGGACCAGTGCACTGATGATGGAGCTTCGACGTGCACTGCCCCCTCGGCGCGTGGCCGTTTGAGTTGAATCTCGTTGTACGTGCTGCTGACCTCGCCGTCCACACACTCCAACGGGAAACTCAGTGCGACTGGCTCGACTGAAACCTTCAGAGTTCCCTTGCCCTTGCAATTCACGGCAATACCCAAAGGGGCTTTGGACAGGCCGCCAGGCAGATTGAGGATGCGATTACCGCTGACGGAGGCTACCTGGGTGAGGACTTCTCCATCAGGTGCTTCTGGTGCCCGGGTTACCGATTCGCCCTCGACGCCTTCAGATTGGTCAGAGGGCGATTTGGTAGCCGATGCTGCGGATCGGGAGGTGCTTGTGGATGTGTTGTCACAGCCGCTTATCGCGAGGCTGATGGCTATTACGCCCATGGCCGAGGCGGCAAGAGTGGCTGTGGCGCGGCCGGCACTCATGCGCCGGTCTCCCAGATGTACCAGCCCACCTTGTAGGGCGTGTAGCTGACGATCGTGCTCTTCGTTGACGTCGTGCAGTTGCTGTAGAGCGTGTAGCTCTTACCCGTGTGCTGCCGCCGCCACGCCCCGTATCGGGCATTGGTGGTCCTGTGTGGCGGGGTGTCAACGGCTATTGTGTTGCCGATCTTCACCGAGACCTTCGCGGAAAGGTTGACGTTCCAGGTCTGTTCGAGCGAGAGCACCAACACGGTGCCACTCACCTTGAGATTGCCCGAGTAGGAGATTCCTACCTCTCCCGCGGTCTCTGAAGTGAACGTAGACCTAGCGGTGCGCGTCCCCCCGTTGTAGTTTCCTTGGGTTACCCCGACGCCCTTGTGGTACTTATCGCCTTGCGAGGTCGGCACGTAGACGCCATGTGACGGGCCGCAATAGGTCCCATCCGGAGTGTCCGTCGCAGTGGGCTTCCCCGTGGGAGTTACCACGGGATCCGGGTCGAATGGTGGGTTTTCTTCCGGAGCGTCCGTCAGTGACTCCGTCGGTTCTGCAGGCGGTTCAGTATTTACCGCCCCGTCTCCGTCGGGTTCCTGGGATGTCGTCGGCACCGGAGTCGGCGTCTCGCCGAAAGCGAGTCCCTGTACGCCAAGAACCAGCAGCAAAGCTGTGGCTGAAACCGTTATTCCCCGTCTTGCGTTGATGATGTCCACAGGACACCTCTCGCGCTGGCCGCCCCCCTGGAGGCCGTGTGCTGATGAACGTATTGGACCTGCCGAGTGGATGGCAATGATCTTTGAGGTAGATCTGAGGGTTGGTTTCGTGTTCGCTGACGAGTGGCGGATCGGAGCCTTCGAATGGGGGACTTGGGTGTATTTCAAGCGGTTCCGACGTGTGCGGGAAGTGGATTTCGAAACTCCACTCTCCCACAAGCGAATGCAATCGCAAGGCCGCTAGGTGTGAAATCTACTTGCATTCCGTTTTCGTCTATAGTGTCCGAAATACGCCCTGTGGCACCTCGCGGGCCCTGCTTGCTTGCGGGGAAGTCGCGGTTGCCCCCTGATCGGGTCGCCCGCTCCGTCCCTAGTGGCGCTTGCCGGAGAGGCTGTTTGGAGGTCCTGGCGAGACTTCCAGTACTGGAAGTGCGGCTCCGGCTCGCTCCAGTCGAACAGTCGCATGCGGCAGAGCCGCACCGAGTCATTCGGTGGGATCGGCCAATCCGGATCTTCCGCCACGCCACGAGGTCAGGTGGGCTCGCGCTGTCGGATGTGCTCGAGGCGCGCGCGGACTCCGTTCCCCGTCGCCACCGCTCCCCGTGGGGTTCCTTGCGCGTTGTGTACCGGCTGCTCCGCGTGGATCATCCGGAGCTCGGCTGTGTACGCCTCTTTTCGGTTGGGGTACCCAATCCAACTCCGCGTGTGCCGCCCACCTTGCCATCGGGTTTCTGTCCATCCCGATGTAGAGCACCGTGCCGGCCTCGTCGAGTAGGCGGTAGAGGCAGCCTGCGTACTGCCCTTAGACGCTGCTCCCGGGTGTGAGACCAGGCATTGCGTCCTCCGCTGTGTCGCTTTGCTCCACCTTGGCCTTCTGTTTTGAGGGGTTGGTGATCCCCTTGGTGATGTGCCGGGCGCGACTGAAGCTCACGTTGATCAATTTGCCGATGTCCTCGTAGGACAGGCCGTTGTCGTGCAGCTCGCTGGCGGCCTGCTGCCGCATGGCCCTCACTTCCTTGTGGAGGTCGGGCCAGCGGTTCAGCAGATCTGTAAGGCGCTTGAGTCTTTCCGCGGGATCCCCGGACTGTGCGAGGGCGTCGATGGAGTCCAGCACGCGCTGCACCTCCTCGTCGATCTCGTCCGCCATTTGCACTCCATCCGTCAGGAGCGCAGCCCTTACCGGCGACTTGTAGAGTACTCTACAGTCGTCAGGTGGTAGCCACGCTGCCACTCGATCTCAACAAGTCGGCCCTCGTCCCGCCGCCTGGCAGCAATCGGGACGAGGGCCGGTCTCCGCAGACCGCAACGACCACGGAGATCCGATGCACGAGCCTAGTGGCGCCCTTCCCCAGCAGCCCAGCAATGACCCCTACGACTGGCGCCCCGGCCCCGTCGTCCCCCGCATCCCCGGCCAGCGAGCACCCGGCGGAGGCGCGCAGTGAACGGCGGCGAACGACCCACCGAGGCCGACCAGCCGGCCGTGACCCCGGTCGTCGAAGACGCGCACGCCATCGCGGAGCAGCTTCTCGCCCGCGCCGCCGTCGACTACGCCGCCGTCCCCCGCGGCTCCGGCACCGTCCTCGCGCTGCCAGCCAACGACTGATCGGCAGCCCCGCCCCCGTGCCGGCCGTGCCCGCACCCTCCGCCGCGGGCACGGCCACCCCACCTCATGCCCTACCAGCCGTACCGGGTCCGAGCCCAGTGGCCCCGCACGCGGAACCTGCTCACCCAGGTCCAGGCCTCGGGCGGCGACGTCGGCGGCTACTCGCTGGGCACCATCCCGCAGGGCAACGCGGGCGTCTCGACTTTCTCCGTGACGGACACCTCCGGCGGCACCATCGTCACCTCGAGCTCGGCGTGGAGCGGCGGCCGCGTCTTCCAGTACGCCGTACCGTCGGGCTCCGCCGTCGCCGCGGCAGTTTGCTTCACCCCGCAGCCCGTCGGCGAGCGGGGCGTCACGTACACGATGCAGATGCGGGTCCGGAACATCACCCCGTCCACATCGCTGCAGGTCCACGCCTACGTCTCCAGAGTCACCGCAGGCCAGACCCTCACCTTCACCCAGGGCAGCAACGTCACGCTCACCGGGTCGGCGACGGCCGCCTGGACCACCGTGACGGTCACCGCCACCCTCGGCAATGACGCGTCGTACCTCCTGTGCGGCGTCCGCCTCACCACCGCGGCGGCCGCCGCATGCTCCGTCCAGGTCGACGGCTGGCAGCTCGAGCGCGGCTCCGTCGCCACGCCCTGGACCTGCCCCGGCACCTGGTACCCGATGTACGCCGGCTTCGCGAGCGGTACCCGCCGTCGTGGGACGACAGCGGCACGTACGGCGTCGTGACCCCGACCATGGTCGACGCGTTCGCGCTGCTCTCACAGACGCAGCTCCCCGACCCCCTGACCGCCGAGATCAACCTGAGCTCCCCCCGCTTCCTCTACAAGCTGGGCGACCCGGCAGGCAGCCCGACCACGGCCGACTCCACCGGCAACAACCCCGCCGCCGCACTGGCGAACAGCAAGTACGGCGCCGGCTCCATGGTCTTCGGCACGGCGATCACCGCCACCGACCCCGTCGGCGGTATCTACACCGGCTCCACCGACACGGTCGCCACCCTCAACAATTCCTTCCCCGGCACCAACACCATCGGCCCGGCCACCTTCCTGAGCCTCGGCTCAGCCGGCATCAACGGACCGGCCGACCCCGCCCGGTGGTCCCGGATGATCGCCTTCCGGTACACCGGGCCGACGCCCACGTCCAACGCCTACCTCTGGTCCTCCATGGACCGCCAGCGCTCCGGGACCAGCCCCAACGGCTCCCACATCTACGTCTACCTCGACAGCACCGGCAAGCCCGCCCTCCACCTCCAGGGCCCCACCGGCGTGAGCGTCAACGTCTACTTCGGCGGCGCCACCAACTGCGTCGACGGAAACTGGCACCTGCTGCTCTTCGGCTACCAGCAGTCGACCAACCAGATCGTCATCAGCCAGGACGGCGCCACCAGCGCCTACATCGGCAGCGTCTCGACCGACGTCACCCCCACCGGGCTCGTCGGCGACAACGTCGGCTGCTTCGTCGACACCACCGTGGGCGGCGGCACGACCTACAACTTCAAGGGCGACATCGCCTTCGTCGCCGAATTCGGCACCTTCCTCAACACCTCCCAGCTCACCGGCATCTACTCCGCGTGGAAGTCGGCTTGCGACGGCGAGTCGACCAACGCCCGCTACGCGCGCATCCTGCGGTACTCCGGCTACACCGGCCCCTCGTCGATTCAGACCGGCCTCACGACGGCCATGGGCCCCGCCAAGACCGACGGCCAGGACGCGGTCAGCGCGCTCAATGCAGTCGTCGACACGGAGCACGGGGAGCATTTCGTCGCGCGCGACGGCAGCGTGGTCTTCCGCAGCCGCGCCGCCCGCTACAACGCCACCACCCCCGCCGTCATCTTCGGCGAGCGCCAGGACCTCGGCGAGTGGCCGTACGAGGCGGTCACGCTCGACTACGACTCCACCCACCTGGCGAACCAGGTCACCGTCACCCAGGAGAGCAGCGGCCAGACCTTCTACGCCCAGGACGCCACGTCCATCGCCAACTACTTCCCCAGGCCCCTGACGCGCACGATCAACCCGTCCAGCGCGCTCAAGGCCCAGGACGCCGCCGGCTACCTCCTGTCCCGGTACCGCCAGCCGAGCACGCGCATTGCAGGGCTACGTCTGCACCCGTCGGCCATGCCCGCCCTGTGGCCGACCGTCCTCGGCCTCGAGCTCGGCACCCGGGCCCGCGTCATGCGCCGGCCACCCGCGCTGGCTCCCGCCATCGCCGTCGAGTGCTTCGTCGAGAAGATCGACTGGGAGCTGTCCGACGAGAACGAGTCACTCTGCAGGCCTCCCCGGCGGACACCACCCCCTACGGCGCGTTCGCGGCCTGGCGCACCACCCTCGCCAGCGGCATCGCCTCGGGAGTCTCCTCCGTCACCGTCACCGCCTCGCAGGACAACACCAACCCGCTCGCGGCCCAGCTCGCCTCCGGGCAGCAGATCGTCCTCGGGCAGGGCACCGCCAACCAGGAGACCGTCACCGTCCTCTCGGTCGGCGCCACCTCGCCGGGCTGGACCACGGCCACGATCACGCTCACCGCGGCCACCACCAAGAGCCATGCCTCGGGCGACGTGGTGTGCGAGCCGCTCCCGGCCAGCACGACCGACCCCACCACCTGGGACGCCACCCAGTTCGACGCCGCAGCCTTCGCCTTCTAGGGGGTCCGCCATGCCACGCACCGTGCCCAGCATCACGACCGAGGTACCCGGCAATCTCATTACCTCGGCCAAATGGAACGCCGGTGTAAAAGCGATGGCCGATTTCATGATGGGCAGCGGCAGTAATGGCGTTCCCCGCTTTGAGGGACACCAGGGGACCGCGCAATCCATCTCCTCGGCCACGTTTACCAGTCTCACGCTGGACACCGAGACCATCGACAGCGACGGCGGACACAGCACCGTCACCAATCCGTCCCGCTACACCATCCAGGTCGCCGGGACCTATTTCCTCCTCGGGCAGGCCTGCTTCCCGTCGAACGCGACCGGCAACCGCGGGTGCCGACTGCAGGTCAACGGTGCCAACATCCAGGGGGGCGCCTCGCTCATCCCCGCAGCGACCGGCAACGCCTGCGGAGTGCCGTGCTCGGCAATGGTCTCGCTCAGCGTCGGCGACTACGTCGAAATCCAGGGATACCAGACATCCGGCGCGGCATTGAACACCGCCAACCCCAGCGACTTTTCAAGCGGCCTCCGCGTGCTCTGGATTTCCGGCTGACCCGCTAATCCCGGAAGGAGAGCGGCAAATGACCACTCCTCAGGTAACTCCGCAATGGCGGAAACTTCTCGACCACGTCATGGCCGTCCCCGAGCGGATTTACGAGACGTGGAATCCCGTCGAAGGCTGGGACAACCACACGCCGTTCGGGGAGCAGTACGGCTGGGACGGCGTCGCGTGGTGCGTCATGTGGGACTGGGACATGTACGCCGACGTCGGTCTCACCGCGGCCGTCCCGAAGACGGCGAGTGTCGCAGCGTTCACCTCCTGGGCGCGAATCCACGGCTGCTGGTCCGAGTACCCGTCGGTTGGCGCCTGGGTCAACTTCGGCAACGGCGGCCACACCGAGCTCGTCACCGGCTTCGACGCCACGTACGTCTACACCAAGGGCGGCAACTCCGTCGCGGCCGGCGCCGCCGATGCAGGGCAGGGGAACGGCGTCTTCTCCCACCGCACCGAGCGCCGCTCCTCCCGCGTCACCGGCTACCTCGCGCCCGTCTTCCCCGACGGCATCTGCCCGCCCACCGCCGACCCCGCCGACCCGCGTGGCGGCAAGCCCGCCACGGCGTACCGCTGGGCCCCGGCCATCGCGAACGTGACGCCGGCCTTCCCCGGCCGCAGCTACTTCCTCCTCGGCGCCACCTCCGACCACGCCCTCCTCCTGCAGACGTGGCTCCACCGCGGCCAGTGGGGACCGCCGTACCGCGTCGGCCCGTCCCGCACCATGACCGCCCTGGACCTGCTCAAGGTCAAAGCCCTGCAGGAACACTTCCTCGCCGCCCTCGTCCCGGCCGACGGCAAGACCGGCCCCAAGACCTGGCAGTACGCGTACGAGGTCGCCAACGGCCTCCGCAGGAAGTAGGCCGCGGCCATGGCACCGGACGCGCAACTGTGGTCCGCGTTCCTCGGCTTCGCCGCGCCGCCGCTCATCGCCGTCGTACAGCAGCCCCGCTGGTCCAGCACGGCCAAGACCCTCGTCATGCTGCTGTCGTCAGTGGCCCTCGGCTGCGGATCGGCCTACTTCGGCGGCCAGTTCACCGCCCACACCGTCGGAGGGAACGTGCTCATCGTCGCCATCGCCGCGGGCTCCGCGTACCAGACCGTCTGGAAGCCATCCGGAGTCGCGCCACGGATCGAGAGAGCCACGTCCCCGAGGCCGAGCCGAGGGCGGCATCGCTCATGAGCGAACTCTTCGGCCTGAAACTGGGGAGCGTCGGCCCCGCCGGCATCCTGGCCCTGGTCGTCGTCTTCGTCATCATCGGCCGCCTGGTCCCGCGCCGGACCGTCGAGGACATCCGCGCTGACCGTGACGCCCAGCTCGCCGACGCCCGCAAAGAGCGGGACACCTGGCGGGACGTGGCCCTCGCCTCCGAGCGGGCCCGCATGGAGCAGCAGGCGCAGGTCACCGAGCTCCTCGAGCTGTCCCGCACCGCGGTACGGGTGCTGACCGCTCTCCCCGCGCCGCCGACCTCCCGTGAGGAGGTGACGGCCGATGCTGCGGTGGACACGTCTCCGGCGGCGACCTGACCCGGCAGAGGAGGCGCGCGAGCCATCGCCCGAGCTGCAGGAGGCAACTCGGGCGCTCGAGCGCGCCAAGGAGGCCTGCAAGGAGGTCGGGCAGCTCGGCCGCGAGGTCGGGCAGCTCGGCGCCGAGTTGCGCCGCCAGCGCGAGACCAACCACTTCGCGGCGAGGATCCGCGCAGCTCTTGAGGAGGGGCGGTGAACGACTGGGCACGCCTGATCAACCTCGTCGGCTCGGGCCTGGTGGCCCTGGCCTGCGCCCGCTTCGTGGCCATCTACCACCTGCGGGCCCCCTGGCGCTCGACCGCGACAGGCCGCCACATCATGACCCTCGTGGCCGTCATCGGGATCCTCGGCCTCTACACGATCCTCATCACCATCTGGCCCGAGGGGCTCCTCGCCGACACCCTCCGAGCTGTCCGCAGCACGATCCTCCTCGTCATGGCCGTGCTCATCAGCGGCTTCACACGCATGGTCACCGACGCCCAGCGCAAGGAACACGACCAGCCGAAGTAGTGCCACCCTCCCGCACCCGCCCCCCACCGCCGCACGTCGGCGGTGGGGGGTCTTTCCGTATTTTCACCCGCATTGTCAGTACCCGCCCGTACCGTCGGCACCAGGACCAGTGATCAGGGAGCGCCGATGCTCGACACGACGACCGACGACCTCCTCACGCCCGAGCAGGCCCGCGCAGTCATCGGCTCGGCCACCACCGCCGAGGAGACCGCGCTCGCCGAGCTCGCGCTGCGCGTGGGCCTGCGCGGCCGCGAGGTCCTCGACCTGGTCCTCACCGACGACCCTGCCGAGCTGCTCACCGTCGTCTACCGCTTCCATGAGCGGCGCATCGCCATCGCCCCCACCGCGGCACGCGCGGTCGCCGCCCAGGCGCAGGCCGCCGGCGTCGGCCCGGGCGAGCGCCTCTTCCCCGGCATGGCCGAGGTCCAGCTCGTGCAGCTCGTCCACCGCCTGTGTACGGCCGCCGGCGTCCTCTTCGTCCCGCTGCCCGTACTGCGGCGGACGGCCATCTCGAGCGCACTCGATTGGGAGATCAGTCTCATGGACGCGCAGGCCTACTTCGGCTTCGCCGTCGACGGCGTCCTCCCCGACCTCCAGCCCGGGGCGGACGTCAGGATCGCGGCAATCCTCGACGACATGTACCGCGACTGATCACCAGGCCGGTACCCTCTGGCCCGGGCCTTGCCGCGCCCCCCGTCGCGGTAGGGCCCACCACTGCAATCGGCCCAAGCGTTGCCATTTGGGCAGTGAGAGCCGCGCGCCTTGCGCGCTTGTCGCGTGGTGTCTTGGCAGCAGGGCTGAACCCGCAACCGCAAACGATCGATCAGCATAGTGGTGATGGAAGCCGACGCTGGTCGGATAACCGCCTAGAGAAGCGCGAAGCGGCACAACACGACGCAGAAGCACCGCTTCAGGACAGGAGGAAGTGGCGTGGCTAACTTAGGGGAAGAGCAGCCTCCGGCGCCGCCGCAGAGATCGGTCGCCCGGCGTTTGCTCGGCGCACATCGCGGTCGAACCCTTGCTGACTGGGGAATCCTTGTAGGCATCTATTCGACATTGATCCTGGGTGTAATAGGGATCTTCTTAAATGTTCGCTCCATCTCCGTTTCGGAAGAAGGAAATGCGGCAGCCAAGAAGGCGAACGAGATAGCAGAGGAAGACGGAAAGAAGGCTGCCAAGCTGGAGTTGGCGAAAGTGACCGCAAGCATCAAGGGGGGCATCTCGGGAACCTCGAGAGACGGCGATGCGGCTCCGGAGAAGGAGAACGATCTGCGTGGCGTTCACGTTGAAATCACAGTCCGCAACCTTGAGGATGCTCCGGCGTTCATCTCGAAGGCGACCCTGACATTCCGTAAATCCGGGTATCCGGAGCCCTGTTACAACATTGGCGGGCCTCTTGTTTATACGGCCAATTATGAATTCACCGTCCCCGATAGTCAACCCTACGTGGACGATAGTAGTGGCCTCCATAAGGTGCCGTTCAGTCTCTCGAATGAATTAACACACGAAATCCCGCCTAACAAGTACGAAAAATTCATGATTACCGTTGGTCCTGAAAGTATTCCGGATCAAGGCAACCCATGGTTTGGCGTCTTTGATATCGTGCTGGAACATGACGACGGAAAGAATCTTAAGATCGGCCCTCTGGCGGTTGTCAACACAGGGGGGAACTCTATGTTCTATCCGGATGGAGACGGGTGGCACATCGAGGGTGAGCAGGTTCCTGGCTGCACCAAGAGAAATGCAGACTTGATTGCTGAAGTGATGCGCACGCCGAACCTGGTGACGTCGAAGGAATTTGCTAGCCTCGATTCCGCCCTTGAGCAATACCGATGAGGCGCGGCGGGGCGGTGTGAGTGCCAAGTCGGCCCAGTTGGATAGCCTGAACACGATATTCAGGCAGACCTAGCGGAGCTCCTCTTCGGGACGACACACCTCGCACGGCGACACGATGTCCACCTCGAGCGCGACGAGCGCCTCCTGCCGGTTGAGGCGGCCGCCGGAGGCCCGCGAGCAGCGCGCCCGGTGCAGGACGCCACGGCCGCCGCCGTCCACTGGCACGTGGGCGAGCCTCCACACCGTGGGCAGCGGCTCGCGGCCGGCCGGCTTCGGCTCCGTTGACACCGGCCTGGCAACGCGGATGGCCTCCGGCGACCACCAGTAGGTCCGCCAGTAGTGCACCGGCCACCCGTCGCCCTCGAGGAAGCACACCCGCATCTGCAGCGTGACCCGGCCGTCGTGGTGCCGGAACTTGGTGAAGACGGTCGCCTGGTGCCACTGCCCGCCCACCCGCACCTCCACCAGCGGCCGCCGGTCCGACGGGTACGCCTCGACGTCCGGCGAGGGCACCCCCTTGGGCAGGTCCTCGTGGTGCATGCGGACCACGTCGCCGTCGAGGAGGCCCTCCTCGACCGGGCTGCGGGCGGCGCGGGACTCGATGCGCATGGTCGCCTCGTCCCAGAAGAACCAGGCGCGGCGGCGGCCGCCCGGCAGGGCGGGCCAGACGATGAGGTGAAGCCCGACCCTGCCGTCCGGGTATTCGCGGCGCTCGGCGGCGATGGCGCGGTGCCGGCGGCCGGCGATCTGCAGGTAGACGCGGGGCCGGTCGTGCTCTGGGTAGGCCTCGGTGAACGCGACCGGTTCGGCGCCTGCCCCGGGTCTCCGGGGCGGCACCTCCTCCGCATCACGCCAATCGCTCACGTGTTCGACTGTAGCTGTGGGGCGGCCCAGCCCAAAGACCGGAAGCGCGCGCCGATCACCCGAACGGGTAGGCCGCCGGCTTACACCTGCTCTTCGGTGATGTCGATGCCCTTCGCCTTCGCCCAAGCCTCGACCGAGGGGCGGCTGTGCTCTCCCCAGTAGTTCCACCGGAGCGCCCCCGCCGCCGTCAACTGCAGGATCTCGGGCCTGCCGAACGCCTGCACCAGGTGGGAACCGAGCCGGTAGGCGGCGGCCACAAGCTCGGGGCCTTCCGAGGCGAGGTCGTCGATGTCGGCAACCGTCGTGGCCGACGGCGGCGACGTGACCATCCGGGATCCCAGAGAAGCCCGGCCACCGAAGAAGCGGTAGTGGACGAGGGTTGCCGCGCGCTCGGGGAAGACCGGGTAGATACTCGCCCGGATCAATGCGTTGCCGGACGCTCCAGTTCGATCACGTGCATGCTGGGCGAGGAACCGGAGCCCCGCGAGGAGGCTGTCGGCCACGTGCTCGTCACCCACTTCGGTTCGCGGCACCTCGTTGTCACTCGGAATGTCGACGACCGAGGCGAAGGCTCCGGCGCCCGTGTTGTGGAGCTGGCAGGCGAGCCACTTGGGCTTCTCGTCAGGCTGCAGCGAGCCGTCCGCGGAGAGGCGCCCCGGCCCGACCTGCGCCCGGTACCACTCACGCCCGATCGCTGCCACAATGTGCGGCCGCCGACTGGTCACTTCGTGCTGGAACTTCTTGAGCGCCGCCGAGTCGAGCGTCATCGTGCCGCCGAGATCCGGAAGCAGGCTGACCATGATGAACGTCTGGTCACTGATGTCGAGCTCGTCGGCGAGTCCCTGCTCGATGCCCTCGAGGCGGCCGGCTCGGTCGCCGTCGGCGGCGAACTGGGCGAGATACGCCGCGCGCACCTCAGCCTGGCTCATGTAGATGGTCGTGGAGCCGTTGCGCCGCGGGAACCGGAGGGTCTCGTTGTTGACGATGACCGCGTGGGGGGCCTCGGCGCTCCGGAGGATGGAGATGAGGTAGAAGCCACGGTCTGGGTTGCTCCCAGGGACCGGGATGACGTCGAACTGAGGCAGCGGGGAGACGCCAGCGGCAACCGTCTGCAGGATGCGCCGCTTCTCGTCGTCACTGAGGTCGACCTCCGGCGCTGCGGCCGCAACGCCGTGCGCGTCCTCGTCCATGCCCAGGATGATCAGGCCGCCGGCCGTATTCGCCATGGCCGCGACGTCGCCGCAAAGCGAGCGCTTCGCGCTGTCGTTGGTGCCGTAAAGCTCGCGCTTGAAGTCCAGGTCGAAGTCTTCGGGGACCGCGCCGGCTATGAGGCCGAGGACGTGGGAGTGCTGTGCCTCGGCCACGGGCGCGCCGAGCAGGCGCTCGAGCCGAGCGGAACGGAATGTCGCCATGCGTAGATCTTGGCGGAAAGGTTCCCGTCGTGAGTGGATTTTTCCCGGTCGTCACAACGGGAGCCGGTACACGACCTTCCCGCCGTTCACCGGGACGCCGAGGGCCTTATAGAAGCCCAGCGCGGTCGGGTTGTCGGTGTCGGCCGTCCACTCGAGCCGGGTGCAGCCGAGCTCATGGGCCGCGGTGCGGACGGCCTCGAGGAGAGCCCGGCCGACGCCGCGGCCGCGGGCCTCGTCCCGGACGTACAGCTCCTTCATCCACGCGCTCGTGTCGGCGCCGGCCGCGGGCCAGAGCAGGGAGAAGGAGGCCATGCCGAGGACGTCCTCGCCGTCACGGGCGAGGAGCACAGTGGCGGCCGGGCGGGCGCCGAAGAGCGCGGCGCGGATCTGGCCGACGTCGCCGGGGGCGTACGCGCCGCCGTAGTAGACCTCAATCTCACCGATGAGCCGGGAGATCTCCTCGGCGTCCTTCTCCGTCGTCGGCGTCACCTGAACCATTGATCATCCCCGCCCTCTCGCCGGGCGGGAGCGCCAGGATCTCGCGCAACACCCGGACCTCACTGACCGCTTGTGCCTCGGGCACCCTAGCGGCCACTTCCCGGGCACGGAAGATGATCAGTGCCGAGCGGTGAGCGGGCGGCAGGCTCACGATGGTCTCGGTGGCCAGAGCGGCGGCCGCGGCCGCGTCGCCGCCGTGGGCGCGGCACATGGCCTGGTCGAGGCGGATGAGAGTGCGGTCGGTGTGGTCGCTGTCCGGGTACAGGCCGAGGGCCCGCTCGTGCTGCTCGGCCGCGCGCGGCACGTTCCCCAGGTGGGTCCACGCGTTGCCCGAATGGAAGGCCAACTGCGCCTCGCTGTACCCGAAGGCCGAGCCGATGCGCTGCTCGGCGGGAAGCCGCTCCAAGGCGGCCTCGGCGGCCTCGAGGGCGGCCGCGGTCTCCTCGCCGTGGCCGAGCTGGGCCAGGGCCCGGGCCCCGAGCGGCGCGGCGAGGGCGGCGCCGACGCAGGGCAGGCCGCCTGCGTAGTGCTGGGCGCGTGCGGCGAGCTCGACGGCCCCATGGAGGTCGCCGGAGTAGTAGAGCTGGTACGCCTCCTGCGCGTACATCCATGCGAGGGTCGTGCGGTCCTCGCCGGCCGCGGCCGCGGCCCGGCCGGTGCGCCACCAGTCGCGAGCGGCCGGATCGCCCAGCTTGAGGAGCGTGAGGGCCATCAGGCCGGCCAACTGTGCCAGGCACTGGACGAGGCGTCGCCGGGTGGGCTCGGGGTGACGGTGCGCCAGGACCTGGCGCAGGTCGCCGATGTCCGCCAGGAGCTCCGGCAGGAGTTCGCGCTCGGGCCGGTAGCGGGTGGCGCGGCCGTGCCGGGCGACCGTGTACGCCCACTCGTCCAGGCACGTCGACGACACCGGCCCGGCCGCGAGGGTGTCCCGGAGGTCGTGCTGCAGGGCGGCGACCTGCTCGAGCGGCCGCAGGCCCGGCCTCATGGCGGCAAGCGCGATCAACTGGCCGTTGGCGTGGAGCGCCTGATCCAGCGCGGCCGCCATGGCCGGTGTCGGCCACCGCCGCCCGTTCTCCATGTCGGACACGTAGCTCTTGCCGCAGGCGGCCAGTTGCGCGACATCCCGCAGGGACCGCTCACCGCGGAGGCGGCGTAAGGCCTGCCCGAAGGTCTCCGACATGGCTGCTCCTCCCCATGTCCGCCATGTCCGCAACGCAGCGGACAGGAGCGGACGCGGTGTGTATGGGCCCCAACCGCCCTACTCGGCAACGCTACTCCCAAGGACTGATCAACCACGGGGCGTGACGGGAGAAGCGGTGTGGATACGACGGTCAATGAGAACGCGACCACCGCCGCCGCACGACCGGCGCACGCCCCGGAGCAGCCCAGGCGCCGCGCGCTGATCTACGTCTGCATGACGCAGTACGGCGACGTCCACCGGGTCGTCGAGGAGCTCCGCGCCTACGCCCGGCAGCGCGGCTGGGAGATCGTCGGCGAGTACGGCGACCGCCACGGCCTCGCCAGGACCGAGGGCGAGCGCCCGCAGTTCCACTTGGCCCGGGCCGCCATCGCCGCCGGCCACGCCGAGGTCTTCCTGACCTACTACCCGACCATGCTCGGGCTCTGCGCAGGCGAGGCCACCGAGGTCCCGGACTTCGAGCGGTGGCTCGCCACCCATGGCGCCGAGGTCTGCACCGCGTGGCACCCGTGCGTGAAGGAGCACGTATGAGCCGCCCGCCCGCTCCGCCCTCGACGAACCCGGAGAGCACCCCATGCACGCGCTGATCGCCGCCCCTCTCGGGGGCACCCACCTCCTCCTGCGCCCGGGCAGCCCGAAAGCCGTGAAGCTCGGGACCGCCAAGGCCGCCCACTTGCAGAGCCCGCCGCAGCCGGAGAGACGATCCCCGACTGGCTCCTCGGCCCCGTCGCCGCCTCCTGGGGGATCGACCTCGCAGGCCGACAAACAGCCCGCGCGATCCTCTTCCGCGACCCGGGCCCGTACGAGTTCAGCCGCGCCACGTACGAGATCAACCTCGGCTGCGACTTCGACTGCGAACACTGCTACCTCGGGCAGAAGCGCTTCGAGGGCGTGGACCTCGCCGGCAAGGAGCGGCTGCTCCTCACGCTCCGCGACGCCGGTGTGATCTGGTTGCAGATCACAGGGGGCGAGCCGCTCATCGACCCGCACTTCCCGTTCGTCTACGAGCGCGCCCACGAGCTCGGCATGCAGGTCGAGATCCTCTCCAACGGGTCGCGCCTGCGCAGCAACCGCATCTTCAACCTGCTGGCCAAGTACCCGCCGACGAAGCTGTCCCTGAGCGTGTACGGCGCGACCGCCGAGACCTACGACGGCCTCACCAGGAGGCGCGGCGCCTTCGACCGCTTCACGGAGGGCCTGGCACGGGTCGTCGGCGCGCGAATGAACCTGGATTTCAGCCTGATCATCACCCGCCGCAACGCCCACGAGCAGGACGCCATGCGCGCGTGGGCCGACGAGCTCGGCGTCCCGTACCGCGAGTACGCCAACATCTCGCCCACGATCTACGGCACGGCCGAGCCCCTGCCGACCCAGTCTCCCGAACACCTCACCCAGCGAGAGCCCTTCACCGGCTGCCCCGCCGGCGTCACCTTCTTTCACGTCGACCCTCACGGGCGGGCCTCGATCTGCACGGTCGGCCGTGACCCGAACGTCGACCTTCTCGCCGAGGGTGTGGAAGGCCTCGCTCGACTCGGCGGCATCGCCGAGTCCCTCATGCTTCGCACCGGAGGATGCAGCGGCTGCACGCTGTCCGCCACCTGTCGGGTCTGCCGGCCGATGGCGAAGGTCTTCCAGGATGCGAAGGCTCCACTGACCCACTACTGCCAACACGGCACCTAGGAGGACCTCATGGCTCCTGCCCTCGCTCTCGCCGAGCGCCCCGCCGCCCCGGCCGCGCCCGTTCTCGTCGGCCTGTCGCCGACCAGGACCACGCCGGACCCGGACGCCGTCGAGCTGGTCGCCGACGTCGACGCGCTCCTCGTCGGCACGCTGCCCGGATGCAGCGACGACAACCCGTACAACTGACCGCACACCGAGCGGGGCCGCGGCGCACGTCGCGGCCCCTCGGCCCTCCCCAGTCTGGAATCCTCACCTCATGCCGACGCACCGGTACCCCGAGATCCCCGCCGAGGCCCTCGCGATCATCGAGACGCACACCGGGCCCGTGCTCAAGGCCGAGACAGTCTCCACCGGCCTGAACTCCGAAGTCGCCGCCCACATCCACACCGCGGCAGGGAGTGTGTTCGTCAAGGGCCTTCGCCTCGAGCACCCCCGGGTCTGGACGCAGGAACGCGAAGCCGCCATTGCTCCGCACGTTGCCCCGCTGGCCCCTGCCCTGCTCTGGCACACCCAGCGCGCAGGCTGGGACGTCCTCGGCTTCGAAGACCTCGACGGCCCTCACGCCGACTACACCCCCGGCTCCCCGCACCTTGCCCTCGTCGCCAACGCGCTGCAGGCTCTCGCCGCGGTACCGCTGCCCGACCTGCCGCTCAAGACCATGCCGGACCGGATGCGGGCGTACGTCGGCGACGACGCCGAGCAGTTCGCCGGGGACCAACTCCTGCACACGGACTGGAACCCGCACAACGTCTTGGTCGTCGACGACCGGGCCCGGCTCGTCGACTGGGCCTGGGCCGCGCGCGGCGCCGGGTGGATCGACCCCGCACTATGGGTGATCTGGCTCATCGCCTCCGGTCACACAGCTGATGAAGCCGAGCGCATGACCCTCAGGCACACCATGCTGGCGGACGCGCCCGTGCCCTGCCTCGACACGTTCGCGCTCGCGCAGCATCGGCTCTGGGACGAGATCGCCGGCGACGCCCCCGACGAGTGGACGGCCACGATGCAGACCGCGGCCGCCGCATGGCACCGGCACCGCTCCGGATGACCGAGCCTCACCAGCCGATGCGCCAGCGGTCCGCGGGCAGTGTCAGGTCGGCGGTCTCCACCGGGCGGCCCTCGACGTCGTACCGCGTGCGCTCGACGACCAGGACCACTATCCCGACGGCCAGGCCGAGAAGGCCGGCGATGCTGCGGTCGAGGTACCCGGTGGATACCTCGACGTGGTGCGACACGTACAGCCGCGTGGTGCGGCCGCGGCGCCAGGTGGTCATCACCATCGCAGGTCGGCCGTCGGGGTCCAGGAGCTCGACGCGCTCCCGGAGCAGCGTCGTGCCCTCCGGCACGCCCAGCCGATGGGCAATGCAGGCGGATGCCCGAGCGGTCACGTGCTCGGCGTCGCCGCGGCCGTGGGGCCAGGGAGCGTCTGGTCGGACGAGGGTGCGCACAGCGGGAAGGTACGCGACGCGCAGGCGCGCCCGCGGGTGTCCTTCGATGAGCTCCTCGCTGCGGAGCTCTTCGATGGCCAAGCGGACGACCCCAAGGCCGACTTGATACTCCGCGGCGAGGTCCCGCCAGGACGGGATGCGCTCTCCGGGCACCCACTCCCCGGCAGCGATTCGCCGGCGGAGGTCTGCCGCGACGCGCTGGTAGGAGCCGGGCGTCATCAGGACCTCTGACGATTGGCGATCTTGTGGTTGCGAATCGCCAAGCTACTGCCGCTGGCACCGGCTGCTACGTAGCAGTTACCGTTAAGTGATCGGCGATGCCGCAGGGGATAGCAGATTGTCCCGGGACTCGCCTGACTCCCCGCAAATCCGAACAGGCGTCCACCTGTTCGGGCGAAAGATTGCCTCAGGTGACTAGGCTCGACTGGTACACACGTCAATCAACGGGGACGTGAGACGCGCCGGGCGGACCAGAACTGGTGGCCCCGTTCACCGGGTCGCCCGGCGGCGAGCCCGGCCCCCTCCGCGCTACTCGGAGGGGGCCGGTGCCTTCACAACGTCAGTACGGGGCCGAGAAGGTTCCCCACTCGACGAACGTACGCCAGATCGATACGCAGTCGGCCCACAGGTCTGCCGAGAACGCTATTCCCGCCGGGTGCCGGCGGCGAGAGGAATCTGCCCTTGCTTCACGGGAGACGAGGGCTCTCGAGTCCGGCGCTGACCAGGGAAAACACCTTGATTGTCTGGGAGATATTTGGGAGACGCCACGGCGTAGGGCGGCCGTAGTCCAAGCGTTTCCGACCGTAGGCCGACCGTGCCACAAGCGAAAGGCCCAGGTCGCCGAATAGCGAGTGACCTGGGCCTTCGTACGCCTCTGACCAGTTCAGAAGGGTGGGCGTGGACGGTTTCGAACCGCCGACATCTGCCTTGTAAGCCTGGTGGTCCGGGTCATCGAGGCCACGCAGGTCAGAGCGGCTTTTAAGAGACCCCAGCTCAGCCAGTCATCGCGACCG
The DNA here is from genome assembly GCF_040613835.1 of Streptomyces sp. NPDC006207. Classification (NCBI taxonomy): domain Bacteria; kingdom Bacillati; phylum Actinomycetota; class Actinomycetes; order Kitasatosporales; family Streptomycetaceae; genus Streptomyces; species Streptomyces sp. NPDC006207. The sequence goes on from NZ_JBEXSX010000030.1 coordinate 30,778, forward strand.
CGACGACCCGCCGTTGTCCGTGGTTGACCGCCCGATGTGGCACGGCTGTGGCACGCCGTCCCTCGTGTCAGCCCCATCCGTCATGCTCTGGAGCGTGGATGAGAACGCCTTCTGGCAGTTGATCTAGGACTGCAAGCCGATGACGCCTGACCCGGATGCGGAGCAACTCGTGGCCGCTCTGACCTCACGGCTGGTCGCGGGTCCATTGGGTACGGTCAAACAGTTCGCAGAGCAGTTGTCGTGGGCGCTGTACCGGCTGGATCGCAGGGAGTACGGGCACAGTCTGTCGGGCGATGCCTTTCTGTACACCCGAGCCGCTGTCGTTGCTGCCGGCCGAGAAACGTACGACCGCGTTCTTCGGGATCCTGCGGAGTTCGAGCCGTTTGCCACTGGCGGCGTATGGGCCGAAAGCTTGCTGTACGTTCCAGATCGGGCGTATGAGCACATCACCGGCGAGGAGTGGGGACGCCGGACGCGCTACTCCTATGAGTCCTACTCCAACACCGCGGGCTGGGCCGGCTCCTAGAACCTCAGCTCTGCTGCGCGCGAACTCACGTGGCGAACTATCGGTGCAGCTGGACACCAGACGCCGACACCTGCCTTGTAAGTTCGATTCCCCAGCCGTCGTCAGCCTGGACAGCCAGTCGCCCGAAAGGCATGGAAGCCATGTAGGAGTGTGGTGACCCGTCGGTATCCGCCCACGTTGATGTCAGCCGGAGATGTCAGGAACTTCTACCAGCCCTGACCCAAGACTGGCTGTAGCGAGGCTGCTACAGCAGAGACCACCCCAAGGCTTCCGCCAATTGTCGCCAGTCCAGTCGTCGCGTTAGGGAAGAGCTCGCGCCCCAGCTGCCTCCACCGCTCCCGAACCACCACCATCTTGAGCTTCTGCCATTTGTGCTGCCGTATGTGGCAACCCATCATGACACCCTTACTGTTGTTGCGGCATGAGCCGTCTCGCCCGAGGGCACCACACCACGCAGGGGCTCGGAAGAAGAAGTACACGGTGGTGATGGCGGAGAGAAGCAGCAGCACACCCGGTCCGAAGTCTGAGGTCAGCCAGCCCACCAGCAGCACGGCGAACACTGCCCATCCCCAGTACTTGCCTATGCCCTTCATGGGCCGGGAACGTATCGAAGCCCCAGCCGGACAGACAGGGAGCATCTGAGGCTCAATGGGCGCATTCGGGGCGCACATGCGGACGAGTGGCGCCCCATCACGCCAGCCGCCCACACACCGGCGGACATGGGTAGGTGCGCAACCTCTCACGGCCGAGACCTGGACAAGGTTCCCGCGCGCCGTCGTCGCAGGTCGACACGGGGGCAACTTCGACGACGGGGAGCCCCCGACCCCGCCAGCTGATCCAGCTCCTAGCGGCCTGCCGGACGCCTCGCTGCGGGTGGGCTTGTCCACAGTTCTCGACTGCCGCATACCGCGTCCCCGCCGGCGGCGGAGTCATCGAGCGATGTCTGCCGTGGTGCCTGAAGGCGGGGCGCACACGTGGATCGACGGAGGTGAGCTTGCCACCAAGCCCCAGCCACGAGTTGGACCCTCGCGAAGCTCCCTGGTGACTGCGACCAAGCGGCCCTGCACCACCTGGCCTGCCTTATTATCTGAGCCTGGGGAGGGGAACCGCACATGGACGACCTGTCAGATCGCCTTTCAAACGCCTTGGACAGCTTGATCTCTGGGCAGGAGTTCTCAGAGATCCCAGATATCGCCGTGTATGACGATGTTCTTAGTCAGTGGGATAAGGGATATCGCAAAGAGCTCGAAGAGTCCATTCGGGACGGCAATTTTGGCCCGCGCCACACAGAAATTATAGATTACCCAAAGAACGACATCGCGGTCCGCCCCTTGGCGCGATTTTCTGCTCCTGATCGGCTGGTTTACGATGCGATGGTATTCGAGATCGCACCCGAGCTAGACAATTTTCGGAGCCCCTCAGTCTATAGCTATCGATGGAATCATCGGGCCGGCAGACCAGTTTTCTGGCGAACTTCCTGGACTCAAATGAGGCGACGCGCCCAAGCTAAGTTGCTGACCAACTGGAAGTTCAGAGTGGCATCGTTGGACGTTTCGTCTTTCTATGAACACATCGACGTTGGCGTTCTGTCTGACGACTTGAGCATGGTCTCCAATAACGAGCTAGCCGTTACCCGAATTGGAACGTTTCTCAAGAAATTTCAGACCATCAATCATGCGTGGGGCCTCCCACAAGGATCGGACGCTTCTGGCATATTGGCGAACGTCTACCTGGCGCCCGTAGACGAGTTTTTGCAGCGCAACGGATTTCCATTTTTTCGGTACTCTGACGATGTGACGATTTTTGACGAAGAGTGGAATTCTCTCAGGGATGTGCTTATTGAAGTAAATAAGCTACTTCGCTCTAAGAGGCTTTCAATGTCGGGACATAAAACAGGAATTCATGAGTTCTGGGAAGCACTCCAAGATCTCCTGAGTGCTGAGAAGGCCTCGATCGATCAGGCGGTCCGCTCCGGAGATCCGGAAGCTGAGCGCGATGTCCGGACCTTCTTTGACGACCTTATTGAAGCAGATAAAATATCTGCAAGTGACCTGAAATTTGCCATCAATAGATTTAGAAATATGGGCGACGACTACGCCGTCGACTGGTGTCTCGGCAACCTGCGTTTTGTTGCTTACGCATCGAGGGAGATATTCGCCTACTTTGCGGAGTGTGGACACAGTCAGCCCCGGATACAGCGTCGTCTCGAAGAATTCTTGCAGTCGGCGGAAAGTGCCAGTTATCCGTACATAGAGCAGCGAGTGTTGAGATACTTCGTGCGACTGGGCATCGAGAGCGAGGAAGTAAAGGGCGCCGCCTGGGACATCATGGAGGACAAGAATCGCGAAGAGTTTCCGCGCGAGTTTGCGGTCCGGTATTTGGGAGGCTTCTCATCCGCATCCGAAGCTCAATTGTTGCGACATAAGTTCGAAAGCGAGGCGAGCATCCCAATGCGTAGGGCGCTCCTAATGGCTCTCTACGAATCAGGAAAGCTCTCTGCAAGGTACCTGGGTGACGTGCAGTACTCGTTGCCGGAATTGCGATGGACGTGCAGCTATCTTGGCGAGAATCCCAAGATCCCGAAGTCATGAGAGTAGGTTAAACCTTGAACGATGATCAGTTTAGCTCCGTCAAGGGCGAACTCGAACGCATTCACGAGAACTGCCTCTACAGTGCGCAGGCATATTTTGAGGCGGCTAAGCGCGCCGAGTTTTGGGGACGGTTGATGGTTTTCATTCCAGCATGCATGTCAGCCATTTCGGGATTCATGTCCACATTGCATAAGAACCCGATATGGGGTGCCATTTCTGCTATAGCGGGAGCAGTCGCCGCAACGGCTTCTTTCCTTGGGGTGACCAAGAAAGCTTCCGACTTTCAATCTTCTGCGCGTTCGTACACTGCCTTGCGTCACAACGTCCAGATGGAGATTGGCTTGCTATCGAAGGACGACTCTTGGGATCACGCACAGGGGATTTTGCGTTCAATGAACGCTGCTTATGTGCAGATCGTGGCTACTGACATACCGGTCACTAATCGCGCTTTTAGTGTTGCGCGCAGGCGCATCCATCAAGGAATGGCGTCATAGTTCGAGACTTCGAACTCCCAAGTTTTGGCGGCAGTGCACGTCCATCCGTTCCGTGGTGTCATCGCTCGTCGAGATGCACGCACCTCCTTTTTCACCGGTGCCCGAGATGTTGATGTCATACAGCCTCAGTTGTAGTTGTGTCCTGACTGCTGCGGCATAGCGACCCCTCGGCAATGAAGGTACGGGTGTTCGTCGCCAACCATACAGTGTGCTGTTCCCCGAGGTGTTCCGTGTACAGGACGCCTGAATCCCCGGTAGTTTTGCCGACCACGGCCCCTTCCCACATTTGTGCAGCTATCGGAAGAAGTCGCTCGGGGCGGAGAGTGCCCAGCACACGGCAGGATGCCCACATTCCGCCATTGATGCGGATATCCGTGAAATCTTTCGGATTCTCACTGATGCTGCTGCGCTTCGTCCAGTCCCGCCTGATCACCTTGATGGCCCACCCACGGCGGCCGCACTCGCTAAGGAACAGATCCAGCACAGGGCCGTCGACTTGCCCAAACCCCACCCAAGAGCCGTGACGGCCGCCAGCGAATGCATGCCCATCGGCGTCCAGGACACCTGCCATCCAGCCGGCGATTCGAGTATTCTCTGGCACCCATGGGCGGCCGATGTTAATGATGCGATGCTTATTTGGAGACAGGTCCTTGCTAGCCACCCAAGCGATCCTGGAGCCGCGGTTGACGTAAGGGAGCCGGACTAGCCATAGGTGTTCTGCGGACGCGATGGATTCTCCATCATCGGTGACCACCCGATAGGAATCAATAGTCCCGCGCTCATTCTGAATTACGATCCCCTTGCGATATCTTCGTCCGCCATTTGCATTCCCGACCCTTACTGTCTCCTCGTCGAAGGAAACAAGTTTGTCCCCAGTCTTGAGTTCGCCTGCCATTTTCCACGTGAGATCGGCGCAGAGAACTAGAGCCTCAGGGTGCATGTGATATCCATTTGTACTCCAATTTGTGTTTCAGTGGCTCCCCGCGAGCATTTGGCCGGGTTGGCGCCTATTCTTCCTCGGCTTCCTGAGACAAATATCTGAATTCCTGGCGCAGGCGTGGTGTTGTCGACTTGCGCCACACCTTGGTGCAGCCCGGAAGTCCATCCACCGGACTCACGATACCGCCATACTCCGTTCCGTCGGGCGCGAGGAAGGAGAATTCAAAAGTGCCAGAGATGGGTGAGGATGCGGAGGAAATTTCCTGCAGTGATTCGTTGTCGATGTCGTAGTTACGCACGATGTGACGTCTCAGGATTTCCTGCGCTTCCTCTGCCGTAATTTCGGCACTCGGAGCGTCTGGGCGAGAACGGGTCTTGATCCGTTCGAATGCCGTTCGGACGGCTGCGGCAAACGCAACCGCACCGGCGCCGCCGGTTATGTCTGATGCGAGAGTGATGGCGTACTCAGCAAATGATCCGGAGGCTCCCCAATTCGTTCGGCTCTCCTGGATGCTGACGACATTAGAAGTTGGATATTCTTTGTGGCCGTCTAGTGTTGCAATCGAGTGCAAGTATTCGGCAATGTCATCGCCCGTGGCGTCGACTTCACCGAGCTCGTAACTCCAGACTTCGCTGGGATAGTGGATAAGTTGATCTACTACTCGAACCGAGATCAAACATTCGGAGACGCGCACTTTTGGATCCCGCAATCGGTTTGCTGGAAGTCAATCCGGTACAGCAGATGGTAGGGCTCAGTCGCGCGCAATGTGGGCAACTTAGGTCGGCGGAGTGGGTTTGGCCGGTGGCCTGCCTGGGCTGGGGCCGGGCATGATCAGGGGGCCGTACGCTTGCCAGCGACTCGGGCAGGCTTGCCCCTGCCCGTAATGTGTCCGAGTGGCCCCCTGGTCTTGCTCGGCGCGGGTCCCGGACCGGGGAGGTGGCTAAAGCCGCGGAGCCGACCGCCCCAGCCACAGCGGGTTTCTCCTGCCAACCCTCCGCCGTCTGGCGGGCGGCCGGCGGCCGGGCCGGAGCGGGGCGCAGACAGGAGCGTCGGCCCGAGGCGCCGGGCCGCGCGCCGCCGCGCTGTGCGCGGCGGGAGCGCCTTGATGAAGTAGAGAAAGTCTTACCGCACAGCATCACTTCATGATCGTCTAGGGCTGACGTCAAGCATCACCCGATGCCAAATCGTCAAGCCTCAACCGAGGCCCGACAGGGGGCCGGTGGGCCTGAGCCCGCCGCACGGCCGAGAACCGCAGAGCAAGGTTCTGCGTCCCTTCTTGCGGCGCCATGGCCTAGGGGTGGTCTAGGGGCGCGAAAGATAGCAAAGGTGATCATGAGGCAAAAGTGGGTGCTCATCGTCGTTCTGGCGTTCCCGATAGCTTTCCTGGGATGGGTTGCCTGGACGTTCATCACGTCGCCCTTCTTCAGCGACCCGATGTCCCAGGCAGAAACCGTCCCGTGCGAGGAGGCCATGCGCTACGCGGACCAGGACGGACTGCCCAAGGGAGCTCGCGACGCGAAGTGCACCGCCCTCAGTTGGCTGGACACGACGTATACGGCCCACTTTACGATCACACGGACGGATCTGGACGCATGGTTGAACGAGGCCTATCCCGGCACCCATCTCACGTCGGAGGACTGCCTCGGGGCGCCGGCAGACGCCTGCGCTCACATCGAGTTGAACCCTCCCGCTGACGGTGGGGCGATGGCGATAGACGTCAGTGTGCGGTACGCCAAGGACTCGACCGCAGTCGTCGATTTCGAGCCGTTCGACGTGTGACCCAGCCAGCGCCGCCGTTCACGCGACGACCGCTGCTTCGCCGGGTTTCATCGGCCGATGCCCCGTGCCGGGCGAACCTATGCGGTCAAAGCACTAGCTGGTGATTAGGTGCTTGCCGTTGTGGCTGCGTACGTGGGGGCCGTTCCCGTCCAGGGCGTCGAGGAGCCGGACCGCGAAGACTTCGGACATGCGCTCTGAGACTTCTTCGGGGGTGAGCCAGTCGACGGCTGTGGACTCGTTGGAGGTGCGTTCGGTGCCGCCTGAGGGCTTGCAGCGGAAGACCAGGGCGACGATGCCGCGGGTGGTGTTCTTGTAGACCCCGGTGAGTTGGTCGACCTCGACGTGGATGCCGGTCTCTTCCCACACTTCGCGCTTCACGCCGTCCTCGGGTGCCTCGTCCAGTTCCAGGACGCCACCAGGGAGCTCCCAAGTGCCGTTGTCAGCCCGGCGGATCGCCAGGAGCCGGCCGTCCTCGCGCACCACGGCTCCGGCCACGGATACCGAGTGCAGCGCTGGCGTCGGCGTGGGCCCCTGCGATTTACTCATGTACAGGAGCATAGGAGGGGGAGAAGGACTATGGGAACCGCGGTAGGAGGGGCGAGGTCGGTGCCTCGGTATGTGGAGATCGCCGATGAGATCGTTCTGCAGATCCGGCAGGGTGTTCTCAAGCCTGGTGACACGGTGCCGAGTGAGTCGGAACTGATGGACCGTTACGGCGTCTCCGGTGGCACGATTCGCAGGGCGATGACAGAGGTCCGCGCGAGCGGCCTGGTGGAGACGCGCCACGGCAAGGGCTCGACGGTCAAGGATCGCCCGCCGGTGCGGCATCGGTCGTCGGACCGCTTCCGTCGCTCGCTCCGTAGGGGTGGCAAGGCCGCGTACCTGGCTGAGTCCGAGCAGTCCGGTGCTGAGGCGAAGGTCAGCGTTCTCTACATCGGGCCCGTGGAGGCCCCGGAGGACATTGCCGAGCGGCTGGGCGTGGAGGTCGGCGCCAAGGTGCTGGCCCGGCGGCGTCTTTACTTCCGCAACGGGACGCCGGTCGAGACGGCTACCTCGTACCTGCCGTGGGACGTGGCGAAGGACATCCCCGAGCTGTTCGCCGAGAACCCGGGCGGCGGTGGCATCTACGCCCGGCTGGAAGACCACGGGCACGAGTTCGCCGAGTACGTCGAGACCTTGCAGGCCCGGCCGGCCTCCAAGGCTGAGTCTTCGGAGCTGGCGCTCAGCCCCGGTGCACCGGTGATCCACCTCATCCGCAACGCGATCACAGTCGACGGTCGGGTCGTGGAGGCGTGCGACACGCTCATGGCCGCTGACCAGTTCGTTTTCACCTATCGCATCCCCGCGATCGACTGACGCTCGCTCAACTCCGCGCAGCCCGCCGTGACTTCTTCTTCGCGGCGGGTTGACTCATGTATAGGAGTCGGGCACTCTTCTTCATGTCACTCCTATACATGAGTGACTGAGTCGAAGCCTCTATAGAGGAGTGATCTTCTGTGCGTCAGATCCCCGTCGACACCTCCGCCGCCACCGTGATGGTCGCGCAGCCGCCCCAGCCCAAGGTCCGCGACCGCCGCACCGGCGAGATCGCCACGGACGCCGAGACCGGCGCGACGATGATGACCGTGGACGTGATGTTCGCGGCGAACGGCGAGGTCGAGATCCTCTCGGTGTCCGTCCCGGAGCCCGGTATCTCCGGTGAACTGGTGATGGGCACCCCGGTCGCGATCACCGGCCTGATCGCCCGGCCGTGGGAGAACGAGTTCAACGGCCAGCGCCGCCACGGGATCAGCTTCCGCGCGGTCGCCGTCACCTCGCTCGCCGCCGGCACCGCGAAGGCGGCCTGAGCCATGACCCGCTTCACGGTCGCGCTGCTGCTGGTCGCCGCCACTGCCCTGATCCTGCGGTGGCGGCGCCCCGCCTGGTACTGGCTGACCTTCGGCGTCACCCTCGCCGTCCTGCGGGTCCTGGTCCGCTACGGCTCGGTGATGGAGGCGTGCGGGCTGACCGTGCCGCCCTCCCGCTGGCGCATGGCAATCGCGCGAGCCACCAACCGCCCCGCCCCCAATGCGCGGGCCCCGCGCATCCTGCGGCTACGCCCCACCCGTACCGGCCTGGTCCTGCAGTTAGGACTGCGCCCGGGGCAGGACGCCTTCGACGTCGCCGCCTCCTGCGACCGGCTGCGGCACTCGTTCGGTATGTACGGCGTGACCTCGCGCGAGCTGCGCTCGGGTGTGGTCGAGCTGCGGATGACCGGCTACGACGTCCTCAAGCGCGTGCAGATGCCCGCGAAGATCGACCGCACCCCGATGCGGGTCCCGGTCGCCCTGCGCGAAGACGGCGCCGTCCACTACCGCGACTACCGCACCGTCCCCCACGCCCTGACCCTCGGCGCCACCAAGTCCGGGAAGTCCGTCTACCAGCGGAACCTGGTCGCCGAACTGGCCGCGCAGGACGTCGCGCTGGTGGGCATCGACTGCAAGCAGGGTGTGGAGCTGTTCCCGCTGGCCCGCCGGTTCTCCGCGCTGGCCGACAACCCCGACACCGCCGCCGACCTCCTCGACGCCCTCATCGCCCGCATGGAGGCCGTCTACCAGCTCATCCGTACCGAACAGCGGATCACCGCCGACGTGCCCGATGCGCAGATCGCCGCCGACATCTGGGACCTGCCCGACCACCTGCGTCCGACCCCGGTCGTGGTCCTGGTCGACGAGGTCGCCGAACTCGCCCTGTTCACCACCAAGGACGAAGAGAAGCGCCGCGACCGCATCATCACCGCGCTCGCACGGCTGGCTCAGCTTGGCCGCGCCGCCGGCATCTACCTGGAGATCTGCGGACAGCGCTTCGGCTCCGAACTCGGCAAGGGCATCACCATGCTCCGCGCCCAGCTCACCGGCCGCACCGCCCACCGCGTCAACGACGAACCGTCCGCGAACATGGCCTTCGGCGACATCGCCCCCGACGCCGTCCTCGCCGCCATCCAAATCCGCCCCGACACCCCCGGCATCGCCGTGACCGGCGACTCAACCGGCGGATGGGCCCGCATCCGCACGCCCCACACCACGCTGCGCCAGGCCGTCAACGCCTGCAACCGGCACGCCGACCACACCCCGGACCTGCCCGAACTCGCACCCTTCCGGCCCGCCCTGGCTGCCCACCTCACCCCGGTGACGACACCGGCGGCCAAGACACCGGCCCCGGCCGCCGCCTGATCCCTCCCAGCCCAACGGCTGGCGCGACCGCCTCGCGCCAAGGTCCCTACCCCGCCCATGCCGAAACCAGGAAGGAGACCGACGATGCCCAAGCTCCGCGTGGACGCCGTCCTCGTACAGGCCGTGATCGCCGGTGCCCTGTCCTTCGCCCACCTGCACGACCTCGCCGCCGCAGCCGGGCAGAGCGGCTGGAAAGCCTGGGCCTACCCCATCAGCGTCGACCTGCTCCTCGTTGCCGCCTGGCGACGACTGCGCACCCTCCGCACGGACGGTGCCCCCGTGCGCGCCGCGTGGCTGTGGTTCGCGGTGGCTTTGTCCGCCTCCCTCGGGGCGAACATCGCTACCGCCGGACTCCTCGACCTGGACCACGTACCCGACTGGCTGAGCATCCTCGTGGCCGGATGGCCCGCCCTGGCCTTCCTCGGCGGCACCCTCCTGGTCCACGCCCCCGGCCACCAGGCTCCGGCTCCCGTGCCGACCGAGACGGCCAGCGTCGAACGCGCCCCTGAGCCCGAGCCGGTGCCGGAAGCCGTCGAGACAAGCGAACCCGTTCCGGCCCTGCCTGCCTCACAGCCCGCGCCTCCGCCGACCGTTCCCCCCGTTCCGGCCGCGCTGGTGGCCCATGCCCGGAAGGTCGCCAACGACCACCAAGCCCGCACCGGGGCCCCGATCGACACCGACACGCTCCGCGTCCGGCTCGGCGTCCCCGCCCAGCTGGCCGACGCCATCGCCGCCCACCTCACCTGAGAAGGAGGAAACCCAATGCGTCCGCACATCCGCGCCGCCCTGGAACGGTCCGCCGAACTCACCCGGAACAACCGCCTGGTAGACGCCATGCGCCTGGGCGAGGACGCGATCAACCAGGCCACCGACGACGAACACCCCGAGATCCGCCAATGGCTCACCAACCACGCCGGCGACTTCACCGGACAGGAGGACTGACCCATGCCCGCCCGCGACTTCTTCCACTCCGTGATGCGGATCGGCCCCGTGCAGATCGGCACCCACCGCGACCGCCACGGCCAGACCAAGCACGTCGCGGTGTGCACCAACGACCGCTGCGGCTGGTCCGCCGACTACTCCAGCCAATCCGCCGCACAGCTGGCCGCCCGCACCCACCGCTGCACGGCCCGATAGGAGGCAAAGCCCGTGGACGTCCCGCTCTGGTTCGCCCTGATCGTCGTCGGCTACCTCGGCTGCAAGCTCATCCGCCCACCGCTCTGGCTGGTTTTGGTGCTGCTCCTGGGCGGCTACCTCATCGCCGACAGCCTCCTCGCCCCCTTCATCGACACCGTCATCAAGTAGGGAGACCGCTCATGCTCCGGCCGAAGATCCCCACCAACCCGACCCCGACCGGTGTCGTGATGCCGCTGCCTGTCGAGCCCGCCGCCGGCGTCGTCCAGCACACCCCGGCCCCCGCGCCTGTCCCCGTGGCTCCGGTGTCGTCCCGGCCCGTCGTGCAGCTCACCCCGGGCGCCCTGGTCGCGCTCGTCGGCGGCGGTACCGCCGTGGTCCTGGTCGTCGGCACGGTCCTGGTCTCGATGCTGCTGGCGGTCGCCGTCACCGCCGCCTCGGTCGCCGTCTGCGCCGTGGTCCTGCGCTCGATGCTCAACGGCCAGCACAAGCACCGCTGACCGGCCCCCGGGGCGGTCTCAACCGCCAAGTATCCGCCGCCCCGGGAGCCGTGCCCCTGCCCGAACCAGAGATCCGGAAGGAACCCCCATCATGACCCACCCCACACCGCCCCCGGCACGGATGTGCCCGGCCTGCGACGGCTTCGCCTCCGCCGCCATCACCCTCGGCGGGCGCGACCGGCACGGCCACCTGCGCACCCTCACAGTCCACTGCCCGGCCTGTCACGGCGCCGGCACCCTCCGCCCCGCCCTGACGCGGGAGGGCGCCCGTGCCTGACACCGCGACCCCCGCGGGCCTGGACCCGACCACCCTGACCGACCTGCTGCGGGTGGCCGGGTCCCCGGGCTTCCACCGCTGGGAAGACCAGATCCACCGCACCGGCGGCTGCTCCGACCCCATCCACCTGACCGGCTGGACCCTCACCAAAGACAAGGTGAGCGGCGAGACCCTGCACCACTACTCCACCGAGAACGAACCCGGCGGTCGACTGCGTATCGCGTGCGGCAACCGCCGCGCCTCGCGCTGCCCGGCCTGCGCCTGGACGTATGCGGGCGACACCTACCACCTCATCCGGGCGGGCCTGGCTGGCGACGACCGCCGCGACATCCCCGGCACCGTTCGGGATCACCCCCGAGTCTTCGCCACCCTCACCGCCCCCTCGTTCGGGCGCGTCCACAACCGGCCCGACACCGGACGCTGCCGCTGCGGCACCCGACACGCCGCGGACGACCCGGCGCTGGGGACCGCGCTCGACCCGGCCACCTACGACTACGCGGGGGCGGTGCTGTTCAACAACCACGCCGGGCAGCTGTGGCAGCGCTTCACCAACCGGCTCCGCCGCGAGATCGCCGCCCGCGCCGGCCTCACCCAACGCGCCATGGCAGAGGTCCTGCGGGTCTCCTTCGGCAAGGTCGCCGAGTTCCAAAGGCGCGGCGCTGTCCACTTCCACGCTGTCATCCGCCTCGACGGCCCGGACGGTCCGGAAACCGCCCCGCCGTCCTGGGCGACCACAGGGTTATTGGAGGACGCCATCCGGGCTGCCGCCCGCCACTCGTACACCTCGATCGCCGTCCCCGCTGCCGGTGACCAATCGGCCCGTACGTTCCGCTGGGGCGCTCAGCTCGACGTCCGACCGGTCAAGGCGTTCGGCGACGGCTCCGACATCACGGAGCAGGCTGTCGCCTCCTACGTCGCCAAGTACGCCACCAAAGCAGCACAGAACACCGGCACCCTCGACCGCCGCATCGGGGAGCTGGCCGAACTCGACCGCCACGGCGTGCCCGACCACGCCCGCCGCCTCATCCAAGCCTGCCGCGACCTCGACGACCTCTACCCCGACCGCCGGCTGTGGGCCTGGGCGCACATGCTCGGCTTCCGCGGCCACTTCTCCACCAAATCCCGCGCCTACTCAACCACCCTCGGAGCGCTGCGACAGGAACGCGCCGACTACCGCGCCGCCCAAGAGCACGCGGACCTCGGCCCGGAGCCCATCGAGCCGGACACCGTCCTGGTCCTGGCCGACTGGCAGTACGCCGGCCACGGCCACACCCCCGGCGAATCTGTCCTCGCCGCCTCCATCGCTCGGGACCTCCAGCTCAACCGTGAAACCGCACGTGAAGCCCTACGCGACCAACTGGCCCTGGAAGGAGCCGCAGCATGAGGGAGCGATACCTCAGCGTCGACCAGGTGGCCGAAATGCTCGGGACCTCGGTGCGCTTCCCGCGTCGTCTGATCGCCGAGCGTCGCATCACATTCGTCAAGGTCGGCCGCCACGTCCGCATCCCCGAGAGCGCGGTCGAAGCTTTCATCGCGGACCACACGGTCCAGCCGGTCACGAGCGGCACGGCGCGGCTGAAGGCGGTGGCCTGATGGCGAATTCCAAGGGGCGCCGTCGTCGCTTCGGGTCGGTGCGGAAGCTGCCTTCGGGGCGTTTCCAGGCGCGTTATCGGGGCCCGGACGGGCTGATGCGGACGGCGGACAAGACCTTCGCCAGTCAGACCGATGCGGACCGCTGGCTGGTGAGGCAAGAGGCCAAGATCCTCGACGGTGACTGGCAGAACCCCGACGTCAAGATCGCTTTCGGTGAGTACGCCGAGAGCTGGTTCAAGGACCGCGACTACGCCGCCACCACTCGCGAACGGAACGGCAGCGCTTTGAACTTGCACATCCTGCCGACCTTCCGCGCGGTGCCGCTTCGGGACATTACTACCCCGCAGGTGCGGCGTTGGCGGACGACGCTCCTCGATCAGGGCGTCGGCGGGGCGACCGTCGCCAAGGCGTATCAGATCCTCCGCGCCATCATGAACACCGCCGTGGACGACGGCTTGGTCCAGCGCAATCCGTGCCGCATCAAGGGCGGGGCCACCGCACCGAGTGCCGAGCGACCGTTCCTGTCGGTGGCGGAAGTCTTCCGGCTCGCGGATGCCGTACCCGCGCGCTACCGCGTGATGATCCTGCTGGCTTCCTTCACGGCACTGCGCTTCGGGGAGCTGGCCGGCCTCCAGCGGTGGGACGTCGACCTGGAACGCCGCACCATCTCGGTCCGCCGGTCGGTCGCCGAGACCCGGTCGGACGGACTGACGGTGAAGGCGCCCAAGTCCGCGGCCGGCGTGCGCACCGTGGCGTTCCCCGCCTCGCTCACGGTCGAGTTGGCGGCGCATCTCGCCGAGTACGCCGAGCCCGGCCGCACGGGTCGGGTCTTCGTCGGGCCGCGCGGGGGAGTGCTGCGGCGGAACAACTTCCGGCGGATCTGGCTGCGGGCCATCGGTACGGCCGGCCTCGGGGACGTTCACTTCCACGATCTGCGGCACACCGGCAACACCCTCGCCGCGACGGGCGGGGCCTCCACCCGGGAGCTGATGCACCGCATGGGGCACTCGTCGGTGCGGGCCGCGCTGATCTACCAGCACCTCGTCAACGGCCGCGACCACGAGATCGCCGGGCACGTGGACGACCAGATCCGGCGGGTCAAGGGGCCGGACGTCGGGGATCCATCTGGCACGTGAGTGGCACGGCGGCCCTCACAGGCGGCAAGAGATCAAGGCCCAGGCTTCCGGACTCGTACCGGTTGACCTGGGCCTTTGCCATGCGCTGGGGCTGGTGGGCGTGGACGGTTTCGAACCGCCGACATCTGCCTTGTAAGGGCAGCGCTCTACCGCTGAGCTACACGCCCGCTGGACACGCGAAAGCACACCCTACCCTGCCATACCCCGTGACCAGCAAACGCACGCTCGGGGTCAGGTGTAGGTCACACGGAGTTCCTTCACGCCGTTGAGCCAGGGGGAGCGGAGGCGGCGGGGGGCGCCGGCGAGGCGGATGGCGGGGAGGGTGTCGGCGATGGCGTTGAAGATGAGGTCGATCTCGAAGCGGGCGAGGCTGGCGCCGAGGCAGAAGTGGGGGCCGCCGCCGCCGAAGCCGAGGTGGGGGTTGGGGTCGCGGGTGACGTCGAAGGTGTCGGGGGCGGTGAAGACCTCGGGGTCGTGGTTGGCGGAGGCGTAGAAGATGCCGACGCGGTCGCCCTCGCGGATCTTGGCTCCGCCCAGCTCCGTGTCGTGGGTGGCGGTGCGCTGGAAGGAGGTGACCGGCGTGGCCCAGCGGACGATCTCGTCGGCGGCGGTGCGGGGGCGCTCGGCGCGGAAGAGGTCCCACTGGTCGGGGTGGGTGAGGAAGGCGTGCATGCCGTGGGTGATGGCGTTGCGCGTGGTCTCGTTGCCGGCGACGGCCAGGACGAGGACGAAGAAGCCGAACTCGTCGGTGGTGAGGTTGCCCTCGTTCTCGGCGGCGACGAGCTTGGTGACGATGTCGTGGGCGGGGCAGGCCTTGCGTTCGTCGGCCATGTTCATCGCGTAGGAGATGAGCTCGATGGAGGACTCGGTGCCGATCTCCTCGGTGATGGCGAGCTCGGGGTCGTCGTAGCCGATCATGTTGTTGGACCACTCGAAGATCTTGCCGCGGTCCTCCTGGGGGACGCCGATGAGTTCGGCGATGGCCTGGAGGGGCAGTTCGCAGGCGACGTCGGTGACGAAGTCGCCGCTGCCGTGGGCGGCGGCGCCGGCGACGATGCGTTCGGCGCGCCGGCGCAGGGCGTCCTCGAGGGCGCGGATGGCGCGGGGGGTGAAGCCGCGCTGGACGATCTGCCGCAGGCGGGTGTGCTCGGGCGGGTCCATGTTGAGGATGATCAGCTGCTGGGCGTCGATGCGGTCCCGCTGCATGTGCTCGTTGAAGCGGATGATCGCGGTGTTGGTGCGGGAGGAGAAGGTCTCGGGGGTGGTGGAGACCGTCTTGACGTCGGCGTGGCGGGTGACGGCCCAGTAGCCGTCGTCCCCGAAGCCCGCGATGCCGTGGGGCTGGGGGATCCAGGAGACGGGTGCGGTGCGCCGGAGGGCGGCGAACTCCGGGAGGGGTATGCGCTCCTGGTTGACGTCCGGGTCGGTGAAGTCGAAGCCGTCGGGGAGGGCGGGGCAGGAGGGGGGCGGCGGCGTGGCGGACATCGGCGGCTCCTGGTCCGGGTGGTCCGGCGTGGTCCGGGTCGTGGTCCGGGTCGTGATCCGGTTGGTCCGGATGTCTCCGTGGTGGTCTCCGGGGCTTCCCTGGGCGGCGGCCCGCGGACGTCCCCGCGCACCGCTTGCTGACGCTCCATCAGATGTGCCTGTGGACGGTAGCTCCGGCCCCTGCAAGTCGCAAGGCCCGTGACGGTGCGGATCGGCCGGCTTGGTGCACGACCCTTGCGCCCGCGTACCGCCGGTAATCAGACTGCTGGGCGGAACTAGAACGCGTACTAGTTCTGCCGTGGGCGCCGGGACGCCCCGCGGCCGAGGAGAGGACGAGGTACATGGCCGCTGAACCCGTCATCGTCGAAGCTGTACGCACCCCCATCGGCAAGCGCGGCGGCGCGCTCGCCAATCTGCACCCCGCCTACCTGCTCGGTGAGACGTACCGCGAACTGCTCGGCCGCACCGGCATCCAGCCCGACGCCGTGGAGCAGATCGTCGGCGGTACGGTCACTCACGCCGGGGAGCAGTCGATGAACCCGGCGCGCACCGCCTGGCTGGCCTGCGGGCTGCCGTACGAGACGGCCGCGACGACCGTGGACTGCCAGTGCGGTTCCTCGCAGCAGGCCAACCACATGGTCGCCAACATGATCGCGGCCGGGGTGATCGACATCGGCATCGGCTGCGGCGTCGAGGCCATGTCGCGGGTGCCGCTCGGCAGCGGCTCCAAGCACGGGCCCGGCAAGCCCTTCCCGGACGAGTGGAACGTGGACCTGCCCAACCAGTTCGAGGCGGCCGAGCGCATCGCGCGGCGCCGCGGGCTGACCCGGGAGCACGTCGACCGGCTCGGGCTGATCTCGCAGGAGCGGGCCGGGCGGGCCTGGGCCGAGGAGCGCTTCAAGCGGGAGACCTTCGCCGTGCAGGTGCCCACGACGGAGGAGGAGCAACTCGCCGGCCAGGGCATGTGGCGGCTGGTCGACCGTGACGAGGGGCTGCGCGACACCAGCATGGAGGCGCTGGCCGGGCTGAAGGCGATCATGCCGACGGCCGTGCACACCGCGGGGAACTCCTCGCAGATCTCCGACGGCGCGGCGGCCGTGATGTGGGCGTCCAAGCGGATGGCGCGGGCGCTGAAGCTGCGCCCGCGGGCCCGGATCGTGGCGCAGGCGCTGGTCGGCGCTGACACGCACTACCACCTGGACGGACCGATCGATGCGACGCGCGCGGTCCTCGGCAAGGCCGGCATGACGCTGGACGACATCGACCTCGTCGAGATCAACGAGGCCTTCGCCTCGGTGGTGCTGTCCTGGGCCCAGGTCTTCGACCAGGACCTGGAGAAGGTCAACGTCAACGGTGGCGCGATCGCCCTCGGCCACCCCGTGGGCGCCACCGGGGCCCGTCTGATCGCCACCGCGCTGCACGAACTGGAGCGCGCGGACAAGGAGTTCGCGCTGATCGTGATGTGCGCGGGCGGGGCGCTCGCGACGGGCACGATCATCCAGCGGATCTGAGCCGGCGGGACGCGGGCAGCGCACCGGGGCCTTGCGCCGGGGCGCTGCGCCGGGCCAGGGACCGGGCCGACGGCAGCTGCGACGGGCGGCCGGCCGTGCCGGTGCGGCCGCACACCGCGAGCGGGACCCGCGACGTGCCGATCGGCAACAGCGGGAGCTGCCGCGCCGACCTCGCGGCGCACGGCGTGCGGGCGGCGCCGGCCGACCCCGGCGACACCGACGGCTTCGGCGCGTTCCTGCGCTCGGCGCCCCGCGTCGCGCGCGCTGGTTCGCGGCGCCGGCCCGTCAGCGTGCCTGAGGCGGCACGCGCGACGCGCCGTCTCCGCTCCCGTCCCCGCCACCGTGTACGTCCACGAAGGCCACCGGTGCGCCGAACGCGGCGCGCCGGGTGGCCCGGCGCAGGGCGCGCAGCACGAACGGGCCCAGGGTGAGGACCAGGACGGCGGTCAGCACGGCGCGCGGGACGTCCCAGCCGAGCGAGGTGGCCAGGCAGTACGCGGCGAAGCGGGCGAGGTTGTCGGGGAGCGGACCGCCCGGCACGAAGGAGACCCCGGAGGACATGCCGCCGAGGTACGGCCAGCCCTGCAGGTTCATGATCGTTCCGTAGGCGATCGAGGACACCGCCCCGTAGCCGGCGAGGAGGACGAGCTCGCCCCGGCCGCGCAGCCCGCCGGCGCCCGGGAGCAGGCCCGCGCCGAGCGCCACCCAGCCCATCGAGAGCATCTGGAACGGCATCCACGGCCCGACCCCACCCGTGAGCAGGGCCGACGCGAACATCGTCAACGCCCCCAGCGCGAAGCCGAAGCCGGGGCCGAGCACCCGGCCGGACAGCACGACGAGGAAGAACATGGGCTCGATGCCCGCCGTGCCGCCGCCGAGCGGACGCAGCGCCGCTCCCGCGGCGGCCAGCACCCCCAGCATGGCGACGGACTTGGCGCTCAGGCCCTCCTCGTCGTCCGCGATCGTCGCCATGACGACGGCGAGCAGCAGCGGCAGCAGCAGCGCGAACAGCCAGGGTGCGTCCTCGCTGTGGGCCAGCCCCGAGCCCGGGTCGGCGAGCAGCGGCCAGCCGAAGGCGGCGACGCCGATCACCGAGACAAGCGTCAGCGCGACGACGGCCCGGCGGCCCAGCCGGACCGCGCGCGGTGGACGCGCGGTCACGCCGTGCCCGCCAGGGCCGCCTCGACCTGGCCGACCGTCAGCCAGGGCAGCGGGCTGAGCACCTTGGCCACCTGCGGGGCGAAGGCGGGCGAGGAGACGACGACGTCGGGGGTGGGGCCGTCCGCGACGAGGTCGCCGTCGGCGAGGACGACGACGCGGTGGGCGAGTTCGGCGGCGAGTTCGACGTCGTGGGTGGCGAGGACGACGGCGTGGCCGTCCGCCGCCAGGGCGCGCAGGTGCGCGGCGAGACGGGCCTTGGCGGCGTAGTCCAGGCCGCGGGTCGGCTCGTCGAGCAGGATCAGCGGGGGCCGGCCGGTCAGTACGACGGCGAGGGCGAGCGCGAGGCGCTGGCCCTCGGACAGGTCGCGCGGGTGGGTGCCGTCGGCGACCCCGGGCAGCAGTTCGCCGACGAGGGCGCGGCAGGTGCCGGGGGTGGCGCGGGCGTCGGTGTCGGCGGCGGCGCACTCGGCGGCGACGGTGTCGGCGTACAGCAGGTCCCGGGGGTCCTGCGGGACCAGGCCCACGCGGCGGATCAGCTCCGCGGGCCTGGTGCGCGACGGCTCCAGCCCGCCGACGGTCACGCTTCCCGAGGTGGGGGGCCGCATCCCGGCGAGGGTGGACAGCAGGGTGGACTTGCCCGCGCCGTTGCGGCCCATGAGGGCCACGGTCTCGCCGGGCCGTACGGTCAGGTCGACCCCGCGCAGCGCCTCCAGCCGTCCGCGGCGCACGGTGAGTCCCGCCACGGCCGCGACGGGCTCGCCCGCGGCGGGCGCGGGCGGCGCGGGCGGGGTGCGGCCGTCGAGGCGTTCGCGCAGCGGGGCGGCGGCGCGGCGGGCGTCGCGCACCGACAGCGGCAGCGGGGACCAGCCCGCGAGCCGGCCGAGCGCGACGACCGGCGGACGCACCGGCGAGAGCGCCATGACCTCGGCCGGCGGACCGGAGACCGGGGCGGCGCCCCCGCCCGGGAGGAGGACGACCTGGTCGGCGTACTGCACGACCCGCTCCAGGCGGTGCTCGGCCATCAGCACGGTCGTCCCCAGGTCGTGGACGAGCCGCTGCAGCACGGCGAGCACCTCCTCGGCCGCGGCGGGGTCGAGCGCGGACGTCGGCTCGTCCAGCACCAGCACCCGCGGGTGGACGGTGAGGACGGAACCGATGGCGACGCGCTGCTGCTGCCCGCCGGAGAGGGTGCTGATCGGGCGGTCGCGCAGGTCGGCCAGACCCAGCAGGTCGAGGGTCTCCTCGACACGGCGGCGCATCACGTCGGGGGCGAGGCCGATCGACTCCATGCCGTAGGCGAGTTCGTCCTCGACGGTGTCGGTGACGAAGTGCGCGAGCGGGTCCTGGCCCACGGTGCCCACCAGATGGGCCAGTTCGCGCGGTTTGTTGCGGCGCGTGTCGTGCCCGGCGACGGTGACCCGCCCGGTGAGGACGCCGCCGGTGAAGTGCGGCACCAGACCGGAGACGGCGCCAAGGAGGGTGGACTTGCCGGTGCCGGAGGGCCCGACGACCAGGCAGAGTTCCCCCTCGGGGACGGTCAGCTCGACACCGGCGACGGCGGGCGCCGCGGCGCCCGCGTACGTGACGGAGACCTGCTCGAAGCGGATCACGGGCGGGCTCCCTTCAGGTGCGCGGGCAGCAGCCCCAGCAGGACGGCGGCCGCGGGCCACAGCGGCAGCGACGGCGCGGTCAGCGGCACCACGGGCGGATCCAGGTCGGCGGGGGAGGCCCCGGCGGCCCAGATCGTCAGCGCGGCGACGGCCACGCCCGAGGCGGTGATCAGCCACGCGGTCGCGTCCCAGCGGTCGGGACGGTAGCGGGTGCGGACGGAACGGCGCCCGCCGAGCCGCAGCCCCGCGGCGGCGGCGGCCAGACCGGCCAGCAGCAGGGGCAGGCCGTACGCGGCACCCGCGGCGGCCAGCAGCGCGTAGGTGCCGGCGCACAGCCCGAGCAGCCCGCCGAGGGTCAGCGCGGCGGTCGCCCGGCGCACGGCGGGCGGCACCTCGGCCGTACGGCCGTAACCGCGGGCGTCCATGGCGGCCGCGAGGGCGACGGAACGCTCCAGCGCGCCCTCCAGCACGGGCAGGCCGACCTGGAGCAGCGCCCGTACGCCCTTGTCCGCGCGGCCCCGCAGCCTCCGGGCCGTCCGCAGCCGCCGGACGTCGGCGACCAGGTGCGGCGCGAACGTCATCGCGACGACCACGGCGACGCCCGCCTCGTACAGGGCGCCGGGCAGCGACTTCAGCAGCCGCGCGGGGTTGGCCAGGGCGTTGGCGGCGCCGAGGCACGCCAGGAGCGTGGCCAGCTTCATGCCCTCCCGGAAGGCGAACCACAGCCCCTCGGCGGTGACCCGCCCGCCGAGACGGACGCCCCGCGCCCAGTCGGGCAGCGGCACTTCGGGGAGGGACACCACGGTGTGCGTGCCCGGGATCGGCGACCCCAGGACGACGGCGAAGGCGAGCCGGATGGCGATGACCACCAGACCCAGCCGGAGGAACGCGGCGTACGACCGCGACCAGGGCGCGTCCGGCACCCGGCACACGGCCACGACGTATCCGGCGACGGCGGCGAGCAGCGCGAGCAGCGCCGGATTCGTCGTCCGCGACGCGGCCGTGGCGAGCCCCAGCGCCCACAGCCACCACGCCCCCGCGTGCGGCCCGCGCCTCCGTCCCGCCCGTCCGCCCTCCGTGCCCGCGTCCTTGGTGCGGTCGGGCAGCCGGAGCAGCGCGCGCAAGCGGGCGGAGCCGCCGCCTTCCGCGCTGCGGGGGAGGGTGCGGTGGTCGCCCCCGGCGGGCGGTGTGAGGACCTGTCGGGGGCGGGTTGCCGCGCCAGGCAGGGCGGTTGCGTGGCCCGTGGGCGGTTCGCCGGCGCCGCCCCCGGGGGCGATGTCCCCCAGGAGCCGTGCTGCCGCGCCGCCGGGGCGGATGGCCGGGGCGGCCGACTGGCCGTGGCGCTGCGTCGCGGCCCGCGCGTGGGGTGCGGTGGCCGTGCGTGGTTCGCCGGTCTTGTGGAGGGGAGTGTCGGCGCTGCCCAGGGGGGTGTCGTCCCGCTGGGTCCGCGTTGCCGTGGCCGGCGTGCCGGTCGGACCGTCCGCGGGTCCGGCGGTGCCGGCGCGGTGGCGTCGGCACCGCGGATCCTCGCCCTGCGTCGCGGCCCTGGCGGCGCGCGAGGGGAGGGCGGCGGCGCCGGGCCGCGGGGAGGGCGTGGCGGTGGTCACGGGCGGTCGCTCCGGCGCCGTCGGGCCTGCCAGGTCCTCCCGGGTGCGCGGACGCAGTGGGGCGGGGGCGCCCGATACCTCGGCCTGCGCGGTGGTCGCATCGCCCGTGCGCGGTTCGGCGGGGGTGTCGGCAGAGGGGAGGTCCGTCCGCCGGGGCCGGGCGGCCGGGCCGGTCAGGTCGTCGCGGTTGTGCGGGCGCAGCCGCGCAAGCAGGGCGAGGGCCCGCAGGGCACGCGGTCCGGAGACCGGCGCGCCGCTGGTCCACCGCAGGGGCGTGGCGGTGGTCACGGGCGGTCGCTCCGGCGCCGCCGGACCTGCCAGGTGGCGGCCGCGGCGACGACGAGGACGACGGCGGCGGCGCCGTACGTGCCGAGCGCGGGACCGGAGGAGGGCGCGGGCGCGGGCGCGGGGGGCGCGGCGTCGTCGGTGACCTGCTCGCCGCAGCCCGTGGCGGGGTAGCCGGCGATGGCGCAGACGAGGCCCGCGGAGTTGTAGCGCAGCGGGGGCGCGACGGCGGCCAGGGCGTCGGCGGAGGTGGCGTCGGCGGGGACGCGGGCGCAGGCGGTGCGGGCGGCCGGGGCGCCGGCGGCGGTGCCGAAGTCGAGCAGCAGGGCGACGCGCTTGGTGCCGGGGCGGGCCGGGGTGCCGTCGCAGACGTCGGCGAACCGGGCGGCGCCGCGGGGGCGCGCGGCCGAGTCGGCGTCGGGGCTGACGCCGAAGCGCCAGCCCTCGACGGCACCGTCGCCGGGGCGGCTGAGGGCGGGGCCGGTCCGGGCGTACGCCCAGGCGTCGGTGGCCGCGTCACGCTGCCAGAAGGACCAGTACCGGTAGGTGGCCGCGTGCGCGGGCGTCGCGACGAGGGCGGCCACCAGGGCCAGGAGGAGTGCCGCCGCCGTGAGGGGCGGCCGCCTCACAGCCGGTGCTTCCGGCCGGCGAGCAGCACCCCGATGCCGATGCCCGCGACCAGGCAGGCGCCGACGATCCACCACACCGAACTGCCGCCGGAGGAGTCGGGCTTCTGTTCCGCGACCGGACCGAGGGCGCTGAGCTGCGTGATGTGGTCGCGCAGGGGGTTCCCGGTGGCGTACGCGGCGAGGGCGAGTTGCGCGAGGGCGGTGGGGTTGTCCTTGGACCAGGCGGCGGAGTTGGCGGCGAGCCAGTTGTACGCGCCCTTGGCGGCGTCGAGGTGGCCGCCGGCGGCGAGGGCGACGACGGCGTCGGCGGTGGTGCCGAAGTCGGGGGTCTTCTGGTCGGAGCCCGGGGTGACCGCGTCGAAGTGGCTGCCGCCGGCGGTGAGACCACCGGCGAGCCAGGCGGCGCCCGCATCGGAGGCGCTGCCACCGCACTCGGCGCGCACGGGGACGTCCCGGTCGGGGGCCTCGACGACGAAGCCCGCGCCCTCGGCGCCGCGCACGGCGTCGGCGGTGGCCTTGGCGTTGGCCGCGAGGGCGCCGGACTTGGGGTCGGGCTGGTAGGCGAACGCGCCGCCGTCCTTCTTGCCGCAGGCCACCTGGAGGGAGCGCAGCGCGTCGTAGGGCGAGCGGCCGTCGGTGGTCACGGACTTGACGTCGGTGCCGGCGGCCTTGAGGCCGCCGATGACGACGCCGGTGGAGTCGGCGTCGGAGGCGCCGCCGGGGTTGTAGGACCAGCCGCCGTCGCGGTTCTGCACCTTGGCGAGCCACTCGGCGGCGCGCTCGACGGCGAAGTCCTGGCCGTGGACGGCGAGCGCCTGGACCGCGATGGCGGTGGCGTTGGTGTCCTCGGTCTTCGGGTCGCAGGGCGCCGTCGGGTCGGGACGGTACGAGGCGAAGCCGCCGTCCGCGCACTGCTGCTTGGCGAGCCACTCCACCGCGTCACCGGCCGGGTCCGTGTCGGCCGCGTGGAGCGCCAGCAGCGCGTACGACTGACGCCACACGCCGTCGTACGTCGGGTCGCCCTCCCCGTACAGCGCGGCGGGCGCCGCCGCGGGCGACGGTGACGGCGACGCGGCTATGAGGAGCGTGCTGAAGGCGGCCAGGGCGGCCGCGGCGGTGCGGCGCAGGTGCATCGGGTGGTGCCTTTCGGGTGAGCGGTCGCGCAGCCGGATGCGGGCGCGCGGTCACGGCACCGGGCTCCGGCTCCGTGTACCTCGACGGAAGAGCCGCTCCCGTCCGCGCGGGTGCTCCGGCTGGGCCCTCCCCGGGCGGGGACGGCTCACGGTTGCGGGTCAGCGCCGGATTCGCACCGGCTTCCCCCGCTCGGACGTGATTGGACTTGGTGTGTCGACCACACCTTAGCCGGGACCGCGCGCCGGGCCGTGCCCGGCCGTGTGCGGTCTGGCTCACACCGGCGGCCTCACACCGCGGTGTACGCGACCGGATCCGACCCGGGTACGGGTTCGGCGTGCCCGAGCTTGACCAGGCGGCGCAGGTGCGCCTCGGCCTCGGCGACGGCGATGTTCCGGGAGGGGAAGGGGATCTGCTCCCAGGGACGGTTCCACTGCATGGCCTCGGCCAGTTGCCACGGGGTGCGCGGGGCCTCGGCGATCAGGGCGCGGAGCGAGGCGAGGCGGTTGGCGTGGTGGTCCAGCAGCTCGCGCACGCGGGCGCCGGCGTCGGTGAAGGGGTGCTTGTGGGCGGGCAGCACCTCGGCGGGGTCGAGCCGGGCGACGCGTTCCAGGGAGTCGAGGTAGTCGCCCAGGGGGTCGCCGGCGGTCGCCTCGTCGGGGTCCTCGTACAGGCCGATGTGCGGGGAGATCCCGGGCAGCAGGTGGTCGCCGGAGAAGAGGCGGCGGCCGTCCTCCTCGAAGAGGCAGACGTGACCGGGGGTGTGGCCGGGGGTCCACACCGCGCGGATGGCGCGGCCGGCCAGCGGGACCCGCTCGCCGGGGACGATGTCGCGGTCGGGCAGGGCGGGCCGCAGGCCGGGTACGTTCGCGGCGCGGCGCTCGGCGCGCACCGCCCGCAGCGGGGCGAGGTGCTCCTCGGGGGCGCCGGCGGCGGCGAGTTTGACGGCGAGGTAGTCCAGCCACAGGCCCGGTGCGGCGCCGCGGGCGCGGCGGACGACGGCGGTGTCGGCGGGGTGCATGGCGATCCAGGCGCCGGAGGCCTCACGGACCTGGCCGGACAGGCCGTGGTGGTCGGGGTGGTGGTGGGTGACCAGGACGCCGTGGACGTCGGCGACACGGGTGCCGAGCGCGGTGAGGCCGTGGGCGAGGGCGTCGTAGGAGGCGGGGTCGTCCCAGCCGGTGTCGACCAGGACGGTGCCGCGGTCGGTGTCGACAACGTAGACGAGCGTGTGCCCCAGGGGGTTGTCGGGGATCGGGACCGGGATGCTCCAGATGCCGTCGCCGTGCTCCATGAGGGCCCCTCTCCGCTCCGTCGCATGCATTGCCCACCATAACTAGAACTGGTATCAGTTCTGAAGCAGAGTCACTTTCTGACGAGGCATCAGCCAAAGGCGGGACGGGACAGGCATGGACGGGAACGGGATCGTCGAACACGGACAGCTCTTCATCGGCGGGGAGTTGGTGGACCCGCTCGGCACCGGCACCATCGAGGTGGTCTCGCCCCACACCGAGCAGGTCTTCGCGCGGGTGCCGCACGCCTCCCGCGAGGACGTCGACCGCGCCGTCGCCGCCGCCCGCAGGGCCTTCGACGAGGGCCCGTGGCCACGTACGACCCTCGACGAGCGCATCGCGGTCGTCACGCGCATCAAGGACGCCATCGCCGTGCGCCACGACGAGATCGCCCGCGTCATCAGCTCCCAGAACGGCTCGCCCTACTCCTGGAGTGTGCTCGCGCAGGCGCTGGGCGCGATGATGGTGTGGGACGCCGCGATCACCGTCGCACGCGGTTTCACCTGGGAGGAACGACGGGCCGGCGTGCTCGGGCCGCTCCTCGTGCGTCGCGAGCCGGCCGGCGTCGTCGCCGCCGTCGTCCCGTGGAACGTCCCGCAGTTCACCGCCGCCGCCAAGCTCGCCCCCGCGCTGCTCGCCGGGTGCGCGGTGGTCCTCAAGCCCTCGCCGGAGTCACCGCTGGACGCGTACCTGCTCGGCGAGATCGCCGCCGAGGCGGGGCTGCCCGAGGGTGTGCTGTCGATCCTGCCCGCCGACCGCGAGGTCAGCGAGTACCTGGTCGGCCACCCCGGCGTCGACAAGGTCTCCTTCACCGGCTCGGTCGCCGCCGGCAAGCGCGTCATGGAGGTCGCCTCCCGCAACCTCACCCGCGTGACGCTGGAACTCGGCGGCAAGTCCGCCGCACTGGTCCTGCCCGACGCCGACCTGGACACCGCCGTCCCCGGCATCGTCTCGGCCGCCTGGATGAACAACGGACAGGCCTGCGTCGCCCAGACCCGGATCCTCGCGCCCCGCTCCCGCTACGACGAGACCGCCGAGCGCCTGGCGGCCGCCGCCTCCGCGCTCGTCGTCGGCGACCCCCTCGACCCCGCCACCCAGGTCGGGCCGCTGGTCGCCCGCCGCCAGCAGCAGCGCTCCCTGGACTACATCGCCCTCGGCCAGCAGGAGGGCGCCAAGGTCCTCACCGGCGGCGGCCGCCCGCAGGCGCAGCCCACCGGCTGGTACGTCGAGCCCACCCTCTTCGGCGACGTCACCAACTCCATGCGGATCGCCCGCGAGGAGATCTTCGGCCCGGTCATCTGCCTGCTGCCGTACGAGGACGAGGCCGAGGCCGTCCGCATCGCCAACGACTCCGACTACGGCCTGTCCGGCAGCGTGTGGACCGCCGACGTCGAGCACGGCATCGACGTCGCCCGCCGGGTGCGCACCGGCACCTTCAACGTCAACACCTTCAGCCTCGACATGCTCGGACCCTTCGGCGGCTACAAGAACTCCGGGCTCGGGCGCGAGTTCGGCCCCGAGGGGCTGGGCGAGTACCTGGAGCACAAGATGATCCACCTGCCCGCCGGCTGGGAGGGCTGACCCCGTGGGGGACCGGTGGCACATCGAGGTCGACCGGGGGGTGTGCATCGGCTCGGGCATGTGCGTGAACTCCGCGCCGGGCGGCTTCACCCTCGACTCCGCCCGCCAGTCCCACCCGGCGGCCCCGGACACCGATGCCGCCGAGGCGCTGCTCGCGGCGGCGGAGGGCTGCCCGGTGGAGGCGATCAGCATCACGCTGGCCGGCTCCGGCGAGGCGGTCTTCCCGCCCGAGGAGTGACCGGGCCGGAGGAGTCAGGGCTTCGCGCGGCGCGGATCGGTGAGGTCGATCAGCCGGCACACCGTCTCGATGTCGATCTTCACCTGGGCGATCGAGGCGCGTCCCGACAGCCAGGTCACCAGGGCCGAGTGCCAGGTGTGCTCGATGACGCGGACCGCGGAGAGCAGCTCGGGCCCGGGCGGCCCGTCCAGCCGCATCGCGTCCAGGACGATCGCGGTCGTCAGCCGCGACACGGCGTCCACCTCCGGGCTGACGGAACGGTCGGCGAAGGTCAGCGCCCGCACCATGGCGTCCGCGAGGTGCGGTTCGCGCTGCATCGCGCGGAAGGCGCGCATCAGCGTCTCCGCCACGCGGTCCGCGGGCTCGGCCGCCGAGGGCGGGCGCTTGCGCAGCGCCTCGTGGAGGTGCTCCAGCTGGTCCCGCATCGTGGCGACGAGCAGATGGATCTTGGACGGGAAGTAGCGGTAGAGGGTGCCCAGTGCGACGTTCGACTGCTCGGCGACCTCGCGCATCTGGACGGCGTCGAATCCGCCCCGCACGGCGAGCTCGGCGCTGGTGCGCAGGATGCGGCGGCGGCGGGCCTCCTGACGCTCGGTCAGCGGCACGGGGGACGGCGTCGGCTGAGGAGCTGCGGTCATCTGTCCCAATCCGAATCTGTGCGCCGTGCGGAACCGGCCCCCAGCGTACTGCGGTGCCCTTCTGCGGGGGGTGCCCCTTGCGGCCCGGTGGTTGTGTGCGGGTTGTTCGCGCCTGCGGCGGGCATCCCCCGCCCGCCGCAGGCGCAACGGAGCCGCACACGAACACCGGGCGCGGCCGCAGGCACGGCGTGGCGGGAATCACCCGGACCGACCAGGGCACCCCGCACGGCTACAGGTATCTTCGTGCTCTCGGGCCAACTCCTGAGTAACCGAATCTGAAACTTGTTCTAGCAAGGCACGGGCGGCTACGCTCCCGCTGAAGTGCAGTGAGAAGGGGGCCGTGAGTGACCGCAGAGGCCAGGCCGCTCCGGATCGCGCTGCTCACCTACAAGGGGAACCCGTTCTGCGGGGGTCAGGGCGTCTACGTACGCCATCTGTCCAGGGAACTCGCCCGGCTCGGGCACAGCGTCGAGGTGATCGGCGCCCAGCCCTACCCTGTGCTCGACGCGGTCGGTGACGGGGTACGCCTCACCGAGCTGCCCAGCATGGACCTCTACCGCCAGCCGGACCCGTTCCGCACCCCGAAGCGCGGCGAGTACCGCGACTGGGTGGACGCGCTGGAGGTCGGCACGATGTGGACCGGCGGCTTCCCCGAGCCGCTGACGTTCAGCCTGCGGGCCCGCCGTCACCTGGCCGCCCGGCGCGGGGCCTTCGACGTCATCCACGACAACCAGACGCTCGGCTACGGCCTCCTGGGCGGCCCCCGTTCCCTCGGCGCGCCGCTGGTGACGACCATCCACCACCCCGTCACCGTCGACCGGCAGCTCGAACTCGACGTCGCGCAGGGGTGGAAGCGCCGGGCGTCGGTGCGCCGCTGGTACGGCTTCACCCGGATGCAGAAGCGGGTCTCGCGCCGGCTGCCGTCCGTGCTGACCGTCTCCGGCAGCTCCCGCCAGGAGATCGTCGACCACCTCGGGGTGCGCGAGGACCGCGTGCACGTCGTGCACATCGGCGCCGACACCGGGCTGTTCTCGCCCGACCCGTCCGTGCCCGAGGTGCCGGGCCGGATCGTCACCACGTCCAGCGCCGACGTGCCCCTCAAGGGCCTGGTCCACCTCGTGGAGGCCCTCGCCAAGTTGCGCACCGAGCACCCCGACGCGCACCTCGTCGTCGTCGGCAAGCGGGCCGACGACGGCCCGGTGGCCGCCGCCATCGAGCGGTACGGGCTGGGCGGTGCCGTCGACTTCGTCAAGGGCATCAGCGACGCGGAGCTGGTCCGCCTGGTGCGCAGCGCCCAGGTGGCGTGCGTGCCGTCGCTGTACGAGGGGTTCTCGCTGCCGGCCGCCGAGGCCATGGCCACCGGGACGCCGCTGGTCGCGACCACCGGCGGTGCCATCCCCGAGGTGGCCGGGCCCGACGGGGAGACCTGCCTCGCCGTGCCGCCGGGGGACCCGGGCGCGCTGGCCGCGGCGCTGGGCCGGCTGCTGCGCGACTCCGAGCTGCGCCGCCGTCTCGGCCGGGCCGGCCGGGAACGCGTACTGGCCCGCTTCACCTGGGAGCGGGCCGCCATCGGCACCGCCGAGCACTACCGCGCGGCGATCGAGGCCGCCGGGGGGCCGCGGCCCACTGTCCAGTCACCGTCCCGGACGAAAGCAGACTCCACGTGCTGACCGTCGACTTCTCCCGCTTCCCGCTCGCTCCGGGTGACCGCGTGCTCGACCTGGGCTGCGGCGCGGGCCGCCACGCCTTCGAGTGCTACCGGCGCGGTGCGAACGTGGTCGCCCTGGACCGGAACGGCGACGAGATCCGCGAGGTCGCCAAGTGGTTCGCCGCCATGAAGGAGGCCGGGGAGGCCCCGGCCGGTGCGACCGCCACGGCCATGGAGGGCGACGCGCTCAGCCTGCCGTTCCCCGACGACAGCTTCGACCGCGTCATCATCTCCGAGGTCATGGAGCACATCCCGGACGACAAGGGCGTGCTCGCCGAGATGGTGCGCGTCCTCAAGCCGGGCGGGCTGATCGCGATCACCGTGCCGCGCTACGGGCCGGAGAAGATCTGCTGGGCGCTGTCCGACGCGTACCACGAGGTCGAGGGCGGCCACATCCGCATCTACCGGGCCGACGAGCTGCTGGGCAAGATCCGTGAGGCGGGCCTGCGCCCGTACGGCACCCACCACGCGCACGCGCTGCACTCCCCGTACTGGTGGATCAAGTGCGCCGTCGGCGTGGACAACGACAAGGCCCTGCCGGTGAAGCTGTACCACAAGCTGCTGGTCTGGGACATCATGAAGAAGCCGCTGGCCACCCGGCTCGCCGAGAACACGCTCAACCCGCTGATCGGCAAGAGCTTCGTCGCCTACGCCACCAAGCCGCACAACCCGAAGGCGGGCGTCGACGCGTGAGGCGGACCGAACACCTCGTCCTGCCCGGCGTCCTGACCTCCGAGCAGGCCGCGCAGACCGTCGCCGGGATCCTCGCCGTCCAGCGGCCGGACGGCGCCATACCGTGGTTCGAGGGCGGCCACCTCGACCCCTGGGACCACGTCGAGGCCGCCATGGCGCTGGACGCCGCAGGCGAGCACGAGCACGCCGAGGCCGCCTACGCCTGGCTCGCCCGAAGGCAGAACCCGGACGGCTCCTGGTACGCCGCCTACGGCTACGCCGACGGCGCCGAGGGCGAGCCCACCGACCTGGGCCGGGAGAGCAACTTCTGCGCCTACGTCGCCGTCGGCGTGTGGCACCACTACCTGTCCACCGGCGACGACGCCTTCGTGGAGAGCATGTGGCCGGTGCTGTACGCGGCCGTCGAGTACGTCCTGGAACTCCAGCTGCCCGGCGGGCAGATCGCCTGGAAGCGCGAGCAGGACGGGACGTTCCCGCAGGAGGCGCTGCTGACCGGCTGCTCGTCGATGTACCAGGCGCTGCGCTGCGCGCTGGCCGTCGCCGAGCACCGCGAGGACCCGCAGCCCGACTGGGAGCTGGCCGCCGGTGCCCTCGGGCACGCCATCGCCCACCACCCCGAGCGGTTCCTGGACAAGGACCGCTACTCGATGGACTGGTACTACCCGGTCCTGGGCGGGGTGCTGCGCGGCGAGGCCGCCCGGGAGCGCGTCCTGGCACGCTGGGACGAGTTCGTCGTGCCCGGCCTCGGGGTCCGCTGCGTGGTGCCCAACCCCTGGGTGACCGGCGGGGAGAGCGCGGAACTCGCCCTCGCCCTGTGGGCGATGGGCGAGTCCGACCGCGCGGTGGAGATCCTGGCCGCGATCCGGCACCTGCGCGCCGAGGACGGCATGTACTGGACCGGGTACGTCTTCGAGGGCGACGCGCAGGCCGGCACCGGACCCGCGGTGTGGCCCCGCGAACGCACCACGTGGACGGCCGGGGCCCTGCTGCTCGCCGTCGCCGCCCTGGGAGGGGACGAGGCGACGACGGCGGTCTTCGGGGGCGAACGGCTGCCGCTCGGGCTGGTGCCCGAGGCGGCGGGGTGCTGCGCCGGCCGGTGAGCGGGCGTCAGGCCCGGTTGACGCGACCCGCCACGGCGTGCCCGACGATCAGGTAGACCGCCGCCGGCAGACCGTAGTTCAGCAGGGTGCGCGCCCATGCGGATTGGGTGGAGAAGATGTCGTGGGCCCAGCCACCGAGCCAGGACGCCATGTCGTGGATCCACTCCACGAGGTCGTTCGCCCGGTTGGCGTCGAGGACCCACAGCACGATCCAAAGGATCAGGATGAATGCCGCCACGTCCGCGGCCACCATGATGATGGTGGCCGCCAGATTGCCGCGATAACGTCTGGACATACCTGCCGTCTTGCCCCGATCGGCGGACTGAAACGTGGCGGGCCGGCGCGCGCCTGACGCCCCGTACGGCCCTGTGCGGTGGCCGGTCGCCGGGGCCCGGGCGAGGATGCGATCACGCACCGCATCCCCCGGGAGTAACCGTCATGCCCTTGCGCCGCGCCCTGACCGCCCTCCTGCTCTCCGGCGTCCTCCTCGTGGTCCCCGCCTGCGGCGGCGACTCCGACGGGAGCGCGAGCGGCGGCACCGCGAGCCCTACCTCCTCCGTGCAGAAGCAGAAGCTCGCCAAGACCCGCTTCGTCGCGAACGCCGGACTGGCCGCCGGGGCGACCTACCAGTGGATCGTCAAGCCCTACCGCGAGGGCAAGTTCAAGAAGGACGCCGACGGCCGCAAGCTCACCCTGGTGAAGGCCGGCCTCGCCGGGGCCTTCGCCTACAACCGGCTCAAGGCCGCCTCGGAGAACGCCAAGGGCGACCCGACCCTCTCCAAGCTGGTGGCCCCGCTGACGGCGGGCATCGACTCGCTCAAGGACCTGCCGGCCAAGCTGCGCAGCGGCCAGGGCACGGACGACATCGTGGGCACCTTCCAGGACACCATCAGCGGCGTCAAGTCGGCCGGCGAGGACGCCGGCGCCAAGGTCACCGACAAGGTGCCCTCGCTGTCCCAGCTCAGCGGCGGATGAGCTCGGCCAGCACCCGCAGGGTGGCCGGGTCGGGCGCGGTGACCAGCAGGTCGGTCACCGGGCCCGACCGCCACACCTCCAGCCGCTCCGCGATCCTCCCGCGCGGGCCGACGAGCGAGATCTCGTCCGCGAAGGCGTCCGGCACCGCCGCCACCGCCTCCTCGCGCCGCCCGGCCAGGAACAGCTCCTGGATACGCCGGGCCTCCTCCTCGTACCCCATCCTGGCCATCAGGTCGGCGTGGAAGTTGCGGGAGGCGGCGCCCATCCCGCCGATGTAGAAGCCGAGCATCGCCTTCACCGGCAGCAACCCCTCCGCCGGGTCGTCGCACAGCCGGGCGCGCGCCATCGGGGCGATCATGAACTCCTTCGGCGCGTCCGCCAGCGACGCCTCGTACACGTCCGTGCGGAACGGCGACCAGTACAGCGGCAGCCAGCCGTCGGCGATGCGGGTGGTCTGGGCGATGTTCTTCGGGCCCTCGGCGCCCAGCAGGATCGGCAGGCCGGCCCGGAGCGGATGCGTGATCGGCTTGAGCGGCCTGCCGAGGCCGGTCGCGTCCGGCCCCGCGTACGGCAGCGGATGGAAGCGCCCGTCCAGCGCCACCGGGCCCTCGCGGCGCAGCACCTGCCGCACGACGTCCACGTACTCCCGGGTCGCGGTCAGCGGACTGCGCGGGAACGGCCTGCCGTACCAGCCCTCCACCACCTGCGGTCCCGACAGGCCGAGACCCAGCATGACCCGGCCGCCGGAGAGGTGGTCCAAGGTCAGCGCGTGCATCGCGGTGGCGGTGGGGGAGCGGGCCGCCATCTGGGCGATGCCCGTGCCGAGCCGGATCCGGCTGGTGTGCGCGGCGATCCAGGTGAGCGGGGTGAACACGTCCGAGCCCCAGGCCTCGGCCGTCCACACCGAGTCGTAGCCGAGCCGCTCGGCCTCCTGCGCCAGGGCCAGGTGGTCGGGGGAGGGGCCGCGCCCCCAGTAGCCGAGGGCCAGACCGAGCCGCATGCGCAGGCCTCCTGCCGCATCTGACGGTATGTCAGCCGTACGGTACGGCAACCTCCCCCGCCCCGGAAGGGGAACAGCCGTGCCCCGGACCGGACGGCCCGGGGCACGGCTGGTGCGCGAGGAGCGGGGGGATCAGCCGCGCTGGATGCCGCCGGCGTCCTGCAGGACGCCGCGCCGGCCGTCCTGGGTCTGCGCGACCAGGGCGGTGCCGCTCTGGTCCACCGCCAGGTACCAGGTGCCGGGGGTCAGTTCGGCGATCTGCCGGCCCGAACCGTCCTCCGCGTACAGCGGCCGCGCCACGGGCACCGCGAACCAGAAGGCCGTGAACTCCGCCGAAGGCTGGGCCTGCGGCTGCTGCTGGGGCTGCTGCTGTGCCTGCGGGTAGCCGTACTGCCCGCCGCCGAACGACGGGTCGGCCGGCGCGCCGTGCCCACCGGTCTGCCCCGGGTACCCGTAGCCGCCCTGCTGCACGCCCGGGTACGGCTGGCCCTGCTGGCCGCCGTACGGCTGCGCCTGCTGGGGCTGCTGCGGCTTGGGAGCGGGCAGCAGCGGCGCCTTCAGCGCGGGCAGGCCCTGCAGGGTGAGCAGCATGGCGGCGGCGAGAGCGGCGGCGGCGACGAAGGAGAGGTAGGCGCCGGCGCCCAGCTCGAAGGCCTCGTTGCCGTTGAAGAGCGACCACAGGGCGTCCCAGGCGGCGGCCACGGACAGCACCGCGCCCCACTGGGCCAGGCCGATGCCGAGCACCTTGCGCCCCTCGGGCTGGAAACGCGAGGCCACGAACAGGCCGGCGGCGACCAGGCCCAGCAGGTGCACCGAGGGCAGCAGCGGGAACAGCTCGCTCTTCCAGGCGCTGACGGCGCACCCGTCCGCGTCGCAGTTCTTCGCGGCGTAGAAGTTCAGGAACGAGGCGATCAGCAGCAGCAGCGCCGCGCCGATCACCGCGCCGTCTCCTCGGGTGAGGGAGCGGTTATTCACGGGGGGTCCTTGTCAGTCGTCTCGTCATCGCTGTCGCAGGGCTGTTCCCCATCGTATGAGGACGCGCGTCCGCGGCTGAGCCCGGCAGGGTCCCGGTGACAGGATCGGGACCCGATGGACACCGGTCGATCACTGCCTGCCCTGCAAATACGCCGTGATGCCGTCCGCGATGCCCTTGGCCGCCTTCTGCCGCCAGCTGGCGCTCTTCATCAGCGCCGCGTCCTTCGGGTCGCGCATGTTGCCGCACTCGATCAGCACCTTGGGCACGGTGCTGAGGTTGAGCCCGCCCAGATCGCTGCGGACGACCAGGCCCGTACCGCGGCCCACGTAGTTGGACGGCTTGGTGCCGGACGCCGTCGCGAAGTGGTTCTTCACGGCGGTGCCCAGCCGCTTGGAGGGCGCGACGATCTTGCGGGTGTCGGCGATGCCGCGGTGCACCGAGGCCGGGAGGATGACGTGGAAGCCGCGGTTGCCGGCCGCCGACCCGTCGCCGTGCACCGACACGACGGCGTCGGCCTTCGCCTTGTTGCCGATCCGGGCGCGCTCGTCGATGCACGGGCCGTACGCGCGGTTCCCGTCCTGCGTCAGCTTCACCGTGGCGCCGCGCGCCGCGAGCAGCGCCCTCACGCGCCGGGACACGTCCAGCGTGTACGAGGCCTCGGAGTACCCCGAGTTGGTCGCGGTGCCCGTGGTGTCGCACGCCTTGCGGCCGGTGCCGATGTTGACCAGGCGGTTGATCTCGCGGGTGTGGCGGCTGTTGCTCGTGTTGTGCCCCGGATCGAGGACGACGACCTTCCCGGCGAGCGGCTTGGCGACGGACAGGGCCTTCGGCGCCGACGGCTGCTGCGACGCCGCGGCCGAAGGCGGCAGCGGCTGCGCGTTCAGCGAGAGGTCGGCGTTCTTGCCGGCTGCCGGATCGCCCGACGCGGTCCATACGAGCCAGGCCGCCGCACACGTCGGCACCAGCGCGGTCACGGCCACGGCGATGCGTGTCTTGGTCTTGAACACGTCAGCGATGCTATCCGCAGGCTCAGATTCCCGGGCCCGTACGCCGCAGTACGTGCAGGGAACCGGTCACCGAGAGCTCCTCGAACGCGCCCGACTCCAGCGCGCGCCGGTAGATCCGCCAAGGCGCCTGGCCGCCGTCGGCCGGGTCCGCGAACACGTCGTGGATCACCAGCAGGCCGTCCTGCGCGAGGTGCGGCGCCCAGCCCTCGTAGTCGTTGCCGGCGTGCTCGTCGGTGTG
Organism: Streptomyces sp. NPDC006207; assembly: GCF_040613835.1. NCBI lineage: Bacteria > Bacillati > Actinomycetota > Actinomycetes > Kitasatosporales > Streptomycetaceae > Streptomyces > Streptomyces sp. NPDC006207. Next base: position 65,825 of record NZ_JBEXSX010000030.1, read on the forward strand.
CCCGCCGTCGATGAAGACCAGGGCGAGCGGCTTCCCCCACACCGTCGCGACCTGCGGGGAGCGGCCCACGACCGCGACCACGTGCTCCTCCAGCCCGGCGGCGTGCAGGGTGCGCCGGAAGGTGGGGAGGGTGTCCATCAGGCCGACCTCGGGGTCGACGAGCGCCGTGTCGTGGTACTCCCAGCCGGGCTGCTGCTCCTCGCTGCCGCGGTGGTGGTCGACGGTGACGGCGACGGTCTTGGCCTCGCGTGCGGCGGCGGCCAGCAGGATCGTGGAGCGGCCGCAGTACGTCCCGACCTCCAGCAGGGGCAGGCCCGGGAGGCGGGTGGCGGCGTCGGCGGCGGCCGCGTGGAGGGCGAGGCCCTCGTGGGTGGGCATGAAGCCCTTCGCGGCCTCGAAGGCGGCCAGTGCGTCCGCGGGGACGTCTGCGGGGGGTGGCGTGCTCATGCCCCCCATCGTCCCCCACGCGTGCGGTCCCCGATGCGGGGGGTGACCCCCGCGGCCCGTTGTTGTGTGCGGCGCCGTTGTGTGTTGCGGGCGGGGGATGCCCGCCGCAGGCGCAGGCAGCCCGCACACGACAACCGGGCCCCACAGAACGCACCCCGGGCAGAGGGTCAGAGCCACCCGTTGTGGCGGGCCGTGCGCACCGCCTCCGTACGGTTCCGGGTGCCCGTCTTCCCGATGGCGGAGGACAGGTAGTTGCGCACCGTCGACTCCGACAGATGCACCCGCGCCGCGATGTCCGCCACCGTCGCCCCGTCCGCCGCCGCGTTGAGCACGTCCTGCTCGCGCGGCGTCAGCGGGCTGGGCCCCGTGCTGAGGGCGGCCGCGGCCAGGGCGGGGTCGATGACGCGGTGCCCGGCGAGGACGCGCCGGATCGCGGCGGCGAGTTCCTCGACGGGGCCGTCCTTGACCAGGAAGCCGGACGCCCCGGCCTCCATGGCGCGGCGCAGGTACCCGGGGCGGCCGAAGGTCGTGAGGATGAGCACCTTGCACTGCGGCAGCCGCTCGCGCAGTTCCGCCGCCGCGTCGAGCCCGCTGCGCCCGGGGAGCTCGATGTCGAGCAGGGCGACGTCGGGCCGGGCCTCCAGCGCCGTGGTGACGATCTCGTCCCCCGCGGCGACCTCCGCGACGACCTCGATGTCGTCCTCCAGGTTCAGCAGCAGGGAGAGCGCCCCGCGCATCATGCCCTGGTCCTCGGCCAGCAGGACCTTGATGGGGCTGCTCATACGGCCTGTTCCTCCTCCACCGGCAGTTCGGCGACGACCCGGAACCCGCCGCGGGGCGCGGGGCCGGTGCCGAGGGAACCGCCGGCCGCGGCCAGCCGCTCCGTGAGCCCCTTCAGGCCGGAGCCCGACCCGGGGGCCGAGCCTACGCCGCGGCCGTCGTCGGTGATCCGCAGGCGTACCTGACCGTCGGCGCCGGCGAGCTCGATGACGCAGGTGGTGGCCCCGCTGTGCCGTACGACGTTGGTCACCCCCTCCCGCACCACCCAGCCGAGGAGGGCCTCGGTCTGCGAGGGCAGCGGCGGGCCGGACTCCTTGACGACGGCCTCGATCCCGGCCGCCGTCAGGGCCGAGCGGGCGCGGTCCAGCTCGGTGGAGAGGCTGCCCTCGCGGTAGCCGGTGACGGCCTCGCGGATCTCGGTGAGGGCCTGGCGCCCCACCGCCTCGATGTCGGCGACCTGGGCGAGGGCGGCGTCCAGGTCGCGCGGGGCGAGCCGGCGGGCGGCCTCGGCCTTGACGACGACCACGGAGAGGGTGTGCCCCAGCAGGTCGTGCAGGTCGCGGGAGAAGCGCAGCCGCTCCTCGGCGACGGCGTTGCGGGCCAGCTCCTGGCGGGTGGCGCGCAGCTGGGTCACCGCGTCGAAGAGGGTGAGCATGGCCGCGGTCACCAGGCCGGAGATGAGGCTGCCGTACCCGATGGACACGCCGTCCCAGATGTCGCCGCTGCGCAGCCCGGAGACGATCCCGGCGGACACCGCGAGGGCGACGAGGACGGGACCCATCCGCCGGCCGCGCACCACGATCCCCACGGCCAGCGACAGCAGCGGGAAGAACACCAGCCAGCTGCCGCCGTAGCCGATGGCGAGGGCGTAGGTGACGGCGGCCAGCGCGAGCAGGTACAGCCGGGGCGCCTTCCCGGCCGCGGCGCGCGGGTTGAGGGCGGTGAAGACGACCCCGATGTAGAGGGAGTTGAAGGCCAGCAGGCCGAGGCCGCCGAGCCAGGGGTTGGCGGCCTTGCCCTGCAGGAGGTGGGACAGGGCGCCCACGCCCATCAGCAGCCAGGGCAGGAAGGTGAAGCGGGTCGGGGGCTTGAGGTCCTCGATCTCCGCGGAGGCGGACCGGGTCACCCGCAGGTGCCGCCACTCGCGCCAGATGCGTGCCGGCAGCGGGGGCCGGGATTCCGTCGTCGCCATGGCCGTCGTCTCCTCCTTCTCCACGGTGCCGGTGGTCTTCACGGGGTGCGTGCCGAGCGGCGGTAGGCGTACACGGCGTACGCGCCGAACAGGGCCGTCCACGCGGCGAGCACGGCGACGGTACCCGCCCGCGGGACCGCGCCGTCGGCGATGCTCCAGCCGAGCTGCCCGAAGCGGTGGGACGGGGTCCACTCGGAGACCGCCCGCAGCCAGCCGGGGAAGACGGACGAGGGGATCCACAGTCCGCCGACGACGGACAGGCCCAGGTTGCAGGCCATGTTCACCACGCCGGTGGTCTGCCCGGACAGCCGGTAGCCGTTGCCGAGGCCGAGCAGGGTGAAGGGGGCGGTGCCGATCCACAGCAGCCCGCCGACCGCCGCCCACTGCCAGGGCTCCAGTTCGACGCCGTTGACGAGCCCGCCGGCCAGCAGGACGGCCAGGATGGCGGGCAGCACGGTGACCGAGCCGCTGATGCAGCGGCCGGTGACGACCAGCAGCGGGGACATGGGGGTGATCCGCAGCTGGCGCAGCCAGCCGAGGCCCTTGTCCTCCGCGACGCTGGACCCGGTGGACACCGCCGAGCCCAGCGCGCCGTACGCGGCCATGCCGATCATGGAGGCCAGCGCGATGGACTTGTCCTCCTCCGAGCCGCTGACCCCGAGGTTGGTGAAGAGCAGGTACATCATGACGGGCATGCCGACGCCGAAGATCACGAATCCGGCGTCGCGCAGGGTGCGGCGGATCTCCAGCGAGACGTAGGCGAGCAGCATCAGACCTTCTCCTCGGTGAGGGCGGCGGTGTCCGTGGCGGTGGCGGGGGTGGCGTCCTCGGCGGAGGACTGCGAGGTCAGGGAGAGGAACGCGTCCTCCAGGCTGGCGGCGGTCACCGTCAGGCCGCGGACCATGCCGCGGTCGGCGAGGGCGACGACGGTGGCGTCGGAGTCCGCGGAGCGCAGCAGGGCGCGGTCGCCGCGGACCTCCACGGTCACCACCCCGGGCAGTTGCCGCAGGCCCTCGGTGGGGGTCCCGGCCAGGTCGAAGGAGACGAGGTTGCCGCCGACGGCCCGCTTGATGCGCTCGCCGCTGTCGTCGGCGACGACACGGCCGCGGTCGATGACCACGATGCGGTCGGCGTTCTCGTCCGCCTCCTCCAGGTAGTGGGTGGAGAACAGCACGGTGTTGCCGCGGGCCGCGTACGCCCGCATCGAGTCCCAGAAGGCGCGCCGGGCCTCGACGTCGAGGGCGGCGGTGGGCTCGTCCAGCACGATGAGCTCGGGGTTGCCGGCCAGGGCCACGGCGAAGCGGACCCGCTGCGCCTGGCCGCCGGAGAGCCGGTCGGCGCGGCGGCCGGCGACCTCGGTGAGGCCGGCCAGCTCCAGGGCCTCGGCCACGGGCATGGGGCGTGGGTAGGTGCGCGCCACGAAGGTGAGCAGCTCCCGTACGGTCACCCGGGGGATCGGCCGGCCGTCCTGCAGCATCGCGCCGATCCGGCCCGCGCGGACCGCCGTGTGCGGGGTGGTGCCGAAGAGCCTGACCTCGCCGCTGTCGGGTTCGTTGAGCCCGAGCAGCAGGCTGATCGTGGTGGACTTGCCCGCGCCGTTGCGGCCGAGCAGGGCGACGGACTCCCCCCGCCGGATCTCCAGGTCGACGCCGTCCACCGCGCGTACCGCGCCGAACGTCTTGACGGCCCTGGTGAAATTCACTGTCGTCGTCATGTCACCGACACTAGGGCGGCCGCCCCCCGCCGGGTCAGTGGGGAATGTACGGACCCGGGCAGGACAAATGTCACTACCGGCGTCCGTTCTGACGACGCGTCAGCTATTCCCAGCGGCCGGGCGATGCGTTATACATGGGCTGGCTAGAACGCGTTCTAGTAGACGCCCTGGCGGGGCCGACGGTGCGGACGGCCGCGCCAGGGCCCACCGCGCAGCGAAGGAGCCGCCGGACATGCCGATCGACGTCGTCGCCGCCACCTCGGCCGAACCCCGCAGCGCCGAACTCGTCTGGGACCACAGGGACGTCATCCTCTACCACCTGGGCCTCGGCGCGAACACCCTCAACTACGCCCTCGAAGGCCCCGGCCTGCAGGTCCTGCCCAGCTTCGCCACCGTCGCCGGCGGCTCGGTCGCCGCCGGGGACGCCCGGGGCGGGCTGTCCCTTCCCGGCATCGAGATCGACCTCGCCGCCGTCCTGCACGGCGCGCAGCGCATCGAGGTGCACCGCCCGGTCCCCGTCCGCGGCCGGGCGCTGCAGACCTCGCGCGTCGCCGACGTGTACGACAAGGGCAAGGCCGCCGTCATCGTGCTGCGCCGCGAGGTCACCGACGAGCAGGGGCCGCTGTGGACCTCCGACGCGCAGATCTTCGTCCGCGGCGAGGGCGGCTTCGGCGGCGACCGCGGCCCCTCCGCCCGCACCGCGCCGCCCGGACGGGCCCCCGACCGCACCGTCCTGCGTGCCACCCGGGAGGACCAGGCGCTGCTCTACCGGCTCTCCGGCGACTGGAACCCGCTGCACGCCGACCCCGAGTTCGCCAAGCACGCCGGCTTCGACCGGCCCATCCTGCACGGCCTGTGCTCCTACGGCATCACGCTCAAGGCCGTCGTCGACACCCTGCTCGGCGACGACGCGGGCCGCGTACGGTCCTGCTCCACCCGCTTCGCCGGGGTCTTCCTCCCCGGCGAGACCCTGCGCATCCGGATGTGGTCCGAACAGGGCCGCGTCCTGGCGTCGGCGACCGCCGTCGAACGAGACGACGCGCCGGTCCTCGCCGACACCGTCGTCGAGTACTCGTAGGCCCCGGAGGGGAGAGGGGAACACCCATGCGTGCAGCGCTCCTGCAGGAGATCGGCCAGGACAAGCTCGAGGTCGTCGACGACATCGAGACGGTGGGCTTCGGCCCGGGCAAGGTGCGCATCCGGCTGCGGGCGACCGGGCTGTGCCACTCCGACCTGTCCGCCATGAGCGGCGTCCTGCCGCAGCCGGCGCCCTTCGTCCCCGGCCACGAGGGCGCCGGGGAGATCGTCGAGACCGGCGAGGGCGTCGAGGGCCTCACGGCCGGCGACCGGGTCCTGGTCTGCTGGCTCCCGGCCTGCGGCGCCTGCCCGGCCTGCCGGCGCGGCCAGTCCCACCTGTGCCTGGCCGGCTTCATGAACGCCGGTACGCCCAACTTCCGCCGCCCCGCCGGGGACGTCTTCGGCTTCGCGGGCACCGGCACCTTCGCCGAGGAGGTCGTGGTCTCCGCCTCCTGCGCCGTGCCCATCCCCGACGACCTGCCGTACGAGATCGCCGCCCTCATCGGCTGCGGCGTCACGACCGGCATCGGCGCCGCGCTGAACACCGCGCGGGTCACCCCCGGCTCGTCCGTCGCCGTCATCGGCTGCGGCGGCGTCGGCATCAGCGTCATCCAGGGGGCCCGCGCCTCCGGCGCCTCGGAGATCATCGCCGTCGACCCCGTGGAGTCCCGCCGCGACGCGGCCCTGCGCTTCGGCGCCACCGACGCGGTCGCCCCGGAGGAACTGGCCGACGCCAAGGCCAAGATCACCGGCGGCGAGGGCTTCGACTACGTCTTCGAGGTCGTCGGCCGCAGCGCCACGGCCCGCACGGCCTACGAGACCACCCGCCGCGGCGGGACGCTCTGCGTCGTCGGCGCCGGGGCGATGGACGACCTCCTGCAGATCAACATGTTCGAGCTCTTCTTCGACGAGAAGCGCATCCTGCCCTCCCTCTACGGCGGCGGCGACGTCCTGCGGTCCTACGACCGCGTCATCCGCCTCTGGCGCGCCGGACGCGTGGACCTGGAGGGGCTCATCACCCACCGCGTACGGCTCGACCAGATCAACGAGGCCGTCGACCAGATGCGCAGCGGTGAGGCGCTGCGCACCTGCATCGCGGTCTGACACCAGGGCTGGAGAAGGCATGGGCGTGCTGGACGGCAGGACGGCGATCGTGACGGGGGCCGGACGCGGCCTGGGCCGTGCGGAGGCGCTGGAACTGGCGCGGCTGGGCGCCAACGTGGTCGTCAACGACTACGGGCAGCCCGGCCGCGACGGCTCCGGCGCGGCGTCGGCGACCCCCGCGGACGAGGTCGTCGCCGAGATCGCCGCCGCCGGCGGCCACGCGGTGCCGCACCACGGGGACGTCGCCGACTTCGGGCAGGCGCAGGACCTGGTCGCGCTGGCGGTCGGCACGTACGGGGCCCTCGACATCCTGGTCAACAACGCGGGGATCCTGCGGGACCGCATGGTCTTCTCGATGACCGAGGACGAGTGGGACTCCGTCGTCCGGGTCCACCTCAAGGGCCACTTCGCCACCACCCGGTTCGCCGCCGCCCACTGGCGCGAGCGCGCCAAGACCACGGACGCCCCGGTCTACGGCCGGGTCGTCAACACCTCGTCCGAGGCGTTCCTCGCCGGCTCGGCCGGCCAGCCCAACTACGCGGCAGCCAAGGGCGGCATCGTCGGCCTCACCTCGTCGACGGCCGCCGCCCTCGGCAGGTACGGCGTACGCGTCAACGCCATCTGCCCCCGGGCGCGCACGCGGATGACCGAGGACGTCTTCGCGGGCCTCGGGCGGCCCGGGGACGGGCCGGACCCGCTGGGGGTGGAGCATGTCGCCCCGCTCGTCGGCTACTTGGCGTCACCGGCGGCCGACCGGATCACCGGTCAGCTGTTCGTCGTGCACGGCGGGATGGTGGCGGTGATGGACCGCCCCCGCGTCGCGGCGAGGTTCGACACCGCCAAGGAGGCGTTCACCCACGACGAGCTGGACGACCTGCTCACCCCGTACTGGGCGGGCCGTGACCCCGGTGACACCTTCGCCGCCACCGACGTCCTGGCCCTGCGCCACGGGGGCTGAACCGGGCCTTCCGGGCTCCGGGCCCGTCAGACCTCCATGGCGGGGGGCCCGGAGGGGCGGCGGTGGCGGCCGTGCGGCGCCTGGACCACCTGGGCGCTGTCGTCTTGGGCGGAAGCCGTACCGCGGTGGCGGCCGGCGTGCTGGCCCTCGGCGGAACCGTCCTCGAGGCGGGCCTCGGCGGCGGTGTCGTGTCGGGCATCGGACATGAGGAAACTCCCCGTGACTAGCGTGCAAGGTGCGCGGAACGCCGCAGGAGTTTACCGATTCAAGATCCTGTGGCCAGCGGCGCCTTCTGCAACGGGAGCACAGGGCTGGTCGTGGCCGCCTCCGGGACGTCCGCGGGAGCGCCCTCCGCCGCGCTCCCCGGCGGGGGCGGCACGGGCACCGCGGGCGGCGCCTGGTACTCCACCGTGCCGCACGGGCAGTGCGTGCAGGCGTACGGCAGGCGCAGCACCCCGCGGTCCGACCACAGGCCGGCCCCGGGCAGCCAGCCCTCCGGCGCCGACAGCCAGGTGGTACGGCGTTCCCCGGGCCGCCAGACCGCCAGCGACGTGCCGTGCGGGCCGTCCGCGCGCAGCGCCACCGCGCACGCCTCGGGCATCAGCACCTGGCCGGGCTGCGCCGCGAACGGGGTGAGCACCGCGTCCGGGACACGCAGGCACTCGGCGAACCGCAGGGGCCGGCGGCTGCCCAGGACGCCCCAGCCGATGCGGTCCTCGCCGGTGGCGTCGGTGCGCACTATCAGCAGCCCGCTGTCCGGCTCCGCGAGCAGCAACCGGTCGTTGCTCCCCTCGGTGATCTGCAGCAGCGGGCTGACCGCCCCGGCCCGCTCCAGGTCGACGGCGACCGTCTTGACCGTCCCCTCCGCCTCGCGGTCCAGCGCGAGCAGCCGGCCCGCCCGGTCCAGCCACGCGCCGCCCCCGCAGCGGCCCGGGACCTCCGCCAGCCGGCGCGGCCGCAGGTCCCGGTCGTCGTGCACCAGCCACACCGCCGACACCTCGCGCACCGGGTCGTAGGTGAGCGCGTACGCCTCGCCGGAGGCGACCGGGGGCAGCAGTCGCGCCTCCGCGTCCCCGCCCGGCAGCGAGCCGACGAGCAGTTCGCCGGTCCCGGGACCGGTCGGGTAGAGCAGGGCGAGGTCGTACCGGTCGGCGACCCGGCGGCGGATGAGCACGCGGCCGTCGGGCAACGGCAGGACCTCGGAGCACTGTTCCTCGGGCTGGTTGCCGGGCAGGGGCACGGTGTACGGCTCGGGCCCGCCGAGCGTCCAGCGCTCGGGGTACCAGCCGTCACCCCCGTCGGGTGCCTGGGCCAGGCAGGCGGCGTAGGAGCCGTCCGCGGCGATCGTGAACCCGGCCCGTCGCACGGTGGTGGTCTCGGTGGCGCAGGCTGTCATGGTGTGGCTCACCTCCGGGCCACGACGCTAGTTTTGGCACGCCCGGGCGTCCGACACGAGTTGGTGGTCTTCACACATAAGGGTGGCTCTCGTCCCGTTCCGTCGGACTTCGGATGCTCGGTGTGCTCATGACCAGCCCGGGATTCCGGCCGCCCGCCACCGGCGCGGTAACCTCGACCCGTGCCGAAACTGTCCGACGTCATCGCCGCCCTCGAAGCCCTCTGGCCTCCGGCATGGGCCGAGCAGTGGGATGCCGTCGGTCTCGTCTGCGGGGACCCGGACGCGGAGGTCGGCCGGGTCCTGTTCGCCGTCGACCCGGTCCGGGAGGTCGTCGAGGAGGCGATCGCCACCGGCGCCGACCTGCTGGTCACGCACCACCCGCTCTACCTGCGCGGGACGACGACGGTCGCGGCGACCGGCTTCAAGGGCCGCGTCGTGCACACCCTGATCAAGAACGACGTCGCGCTGCACGTGGCGCACACCAACGCCGACCGGGCCGACCCCGGGGTCTCCGACGCCCTCGCCGAGGCCGTCGGCCTGCGGGTCACCGGACCCCTCGTGCCCGACCCCGCCGACCCGGCCGGCCGCCGCGGCCTCGGCCGGATCGGCGAACTGCCCGAGCCGATGACGCTGGCGGAGTTCGCGCGCCGTGCGGCGGCCGGCCTGCCGGCCACCGCGACCGGACTGCGCGTCGCGGGCGACCCGGAGCGGCAGGTCCGCACCGTGGCGGTGTGCGGCGGCTCCGGCGACAGCCTCTTCGACGATGTGCGCAGGGCCGGGGTGGACGTCTACCTCACCGCCGACCTGCGCCACCACCCGGCGTCCGAGGCGCAGCAGGCGGGTCCGCCCGCGCTCGTCGACGCCGCCCACTGGGCCACCGAATGGCCCTGGTGCGAGCAGGCCGCGCGCCGGCTCGACGAGGTCTGCGAACGGCACGGCTGGGCACTGCGAACGTCCGTTTCGCGCGCCGTCACCGACCCGTGGACGGCCCACGCCCCGGCACTTCCCCTTGACGAACCCACGACCTCAGGAGCCCCCCGCTGAAAGCCGCGCCCGCAGACCAGATCCGACTGCTTGAGGTCCAGGCCCTCGACGCGCGCCTCGCGCAGCTGGACCACAAGCGCATCAACCTTCCCGAGCACGCGGAGATCGAGCGCCTGAACTCCGACGTGACCCAGCTGCGCGACCTGCTGGTCGCCGCCCAGACCGAGGAGAGCGACACCGCCCGCGAGCAGACCAAGGCCGAGCAGGACGTGGACCAGGTGCGCAAGCGCGCCGTCCGCGACCAGGAGCGGCTGGACTCCGGCGCGGTCTCCTCCCCCAAGGACCTGGAGAACCTGCAGCGCGAGATCGCCTCGCTCGCCAAGCGGCAGAGCGACCTCGAGGACGTCGTCCTGGAGGTCATGGAGCGCCGCGAGGGCCTGCAGGAGCGGGTCCAGGAGCTGACCGGGCGCCTGGAGTCCGTGCAGGCCAAGGCCGGCGAGTCCACGGAGCGCCGCAACGTGGTGCTGCAGGAGATCGACGCCGAGGGCTCCACGGTCACCAAGGAGCGCGAGATCATCGCCGGTTCGGTCCCCGCCGACCTGCTGAAGCTCTACGACAAGCTGCGCGGCCAGTCCGGCGGCGTCGGCGCCGCCCGGCTCTACCAGAAGCGCTGTGAGGGCTGCCGGCTGGAGCTGAACATCACCGAGCTCAACGAGGTGCGGGCGGCCGCCGCCGACGAGGTCGTGCGCTGCGAGAACTGCCGCCGCATCCTCGTCCGCACCCCCGAGTCGGGCCTGTAATGGCCCGTACGTTGGTGGTGGAGGCCGACGGTGGGTCCCGGGGCAACCCGGGACCGGCCGGGTACGGCGCCGTCGTCTGCGACGGCGCCACGGGTGAAGTGCTCGCCGAGGCCGCCGAGTTCATCGGCCGGCACACCAACAACGTCGCCGAGTACCGGGGCCTGATCGCCGGGCTGCGCGCGGCGCGCGCGATCGACCCGCAGGCCCGGGTACGGGTGCGGATGGACTCCAAGCTGGTCGTCGAGCAGATGTCCGGCCGCTGGAAGATCAAGCACCCGGACATGCGGCCGCTGGCCGCCGAGGCGAAGACCGTCCTGCCGGCGGAGCAGGTCAGCTACGAGTGGATCCCGCGCGAGAAGAACAAGCACGCCGACCGGCTCGCCAACGAGGCGATGGACGCCGGCAAGCGCGGCGAGCAGTGGGAGCCCGGCCGCTCCGCCGCCGCGCTGGTCACCGCCGCCACCGAGCCCGAACCGGTGGACGAGGCCGTGGACGAGGCACCCAAGGCCCCGCCCGTCGGCTGGGCGGCGGCGGCCGACCTCGGCACGCCCACCACCTTCGTCCTGCTGCGGCACGGCGAGACCCCGCTCACCGCGGACAAGCGCTTCTCCGGCAGCGGCGGCGACGACCCGGAACTCTCGGAGAAGGGCCTCTGGCAGGCCCGGCGCGCCGCCGACACCCTCGCCGCCCGCGGCACCGTCCAGGCCGTCGTCACCTCGCCGCTGGCGCGCTGCCGGCAGACCGCGCAGGCCGTCGCGGACCGGCTCGGCCTCGACGTACGCGTCGACGAAGGGCTGCGCGAGACCGACTTCGGCGCCTGGGAGGGGCTCACCTTCGCCGAGGCGAAGGAGCGCTACCCGGACGAACTCGACGCCTGGCTCGGCTCGGCCAAGGCCGCCCCGCCCGGCGGGGAGAGCTTCGCCGCCGTCGCCCGCCGGGTCTCCCTCTCCCGGGACAAGCTCCTCGCCCGTCACCCCGGCCGCACGGTCCTGCTGGTCACCCACGTCACCCCGATCAAGACCCTGGTCCGCCTCGCCCTGGGCGCCCCGCCGGAGTCGCTGTTCCGGATGGAGCTGTCGCCGGCGGCGCTGTCGGCGGTGGCGTACTACGGGGACGGGAACGCGTCGCTGCGGCTGCTCAACGACACGTCACACCTGCGCTGACGGCGCGGGCCGCGCCGTTGCCCGCAGCGCGGCCGCCTCGCGGGCGAGCCGCTCCACCCGGTCCCAGTCGCGGTCCCGCAGGGCGTCCTGCGGGACCATCCAACTACCGCCCACGCAGGCGACGTTGGGCAGCGCCAGATACGTCGGCGCGCGCTCCGCGTCGATGCCGCCGGTCGGGCAGAACCGGACGTCCGGCAGCGGGGCGGCCAGCGCCCTGAGGTACGCCGTGCCGCCGGCCGCCTCCGCGGGGAAGAACTTCAGCTCCGTCACGCCGCGTTCGGCCAGGGCGACCACCTCGGAGGCGGTCGACACGCCGGGCAGGAACGGCAGCCCGGACGCGGTCATCGTGTCCAGCAGGCCCGGCGTCCACCCCGGGCTCACCAGGAACCGCGCCCCGGCCCGCGCCGCCGCCCCCACCTGCTCCGCCCGCACCACGGTCCCGGCCCCCACGACTGCCTCGGGCACCTCGCGGGCCGCCGCGGCGATCGCCTCCAGCGCGGTGGGCGTCCGCAGCGTGAACTCCACCGCGGTCAACCCCCCGCGGACCAGCGCCCGGACGAGCGGGGCCGCGTCGGCGGGGTCGTCCAGCGTGAGGACGGGGATCACGGGGGCGGCGGGGGCGAGGTTCAGCACCGTGGCATCGTGCCGCCCCCGTGCGGCCCCCGCAACGCGCGTTGCAGCCTGCGCAACGGGGTGCCCCTTGCGGCCTGTTGTTGTGTGCGGCTCCGTTGCGCCTGCGGCGGGCGTCCCCCGCCCTCCCGCGCGATTGCCCGGCGCGGTCAGTGACCGCCTCGCGCGGTCGTTGTGGGGCCGGTGCCGCGCCGGGGCACGCCCCCCAGCCTTCGGTCGGGGGGACCCCCATGGGCGCACCCCGCCACACCCCTCCGGTTGTCTAGGCGACTAACGGCCGGTAGGGGTGAGAAGGCGGTCCGGGGTTGCCACAAGTGCCCTTCTGAACCCCCACCGGCCGTCATGCGCCCACACAACGGGAGGGGGTGTGGCGGGGTGCGCCCGGAACCGACGAGCGGTACGCGCGGCGCCGAACGATGTGGGGGTAAACCGCGAGCGCTGAGGACGTGCGCCGGCGCGGCCCCGACCCAGGCACACGGTGCGAGGCCCGCACTGACCGCGCCGGGCAATCGGGCGGGAGGGCGGGGGATGCCCGCCGCAGGCGCAAACGACCCGCACACAACAGCGAGCCGCAACCACAACCCACCCGCACAAGAACTCAGTGGACGTCCGTCACCAACACGTCGAGGCGGCCGGGCGCAGGCACTTCCACCGTGAAGCCCAGGTCGCGCAGGGCCGCGACGAGCGCGTCGGGGTTCCCGGGGCGCGCCCCGGACTCCAGGAGGGCCCGCACGATCCGCCCCTTGGTCGCCTTGTTGAAGTGGCTGACGACCTTCCGCGTCTCGGCCTGCACCACCCGCACCGTCGCCGTGCGCCCCGCGAGCGCGCTGCGCGGGGCCGGTTTCCACGCCGCCCCGTACGCCGAGGACCGCAGGTCCAGGAGCAGGCCCCCGCCCGCGGCCTCCGCGGCGTCCGGGAGGGCCTCGGTGAGGTGCGTGCGCCAGTACGTGGCGAGCGACCCGAGCGCCGGCAGCTTCACGCCCATCGAGCAGCGATACGCGGGGATCGCGTCCCGGACGCCGACCGCGCCCCACAGCCCGGAGAAGACCAGCAGCGAGCGGGCGGCCCGGCGCCGGGCGGCGGCGTCCAGGGTGTCCAGGCCGAGGGCGTCGTAGAGCACGCCGGTGTAGATCTCGCCCGCGGGCCGGGTCCGCGCCTCGCGCAGCCCCGCGTTGCGGGCGATCTCGCCGCGCAGTCCGGGGCTGAGCCCGAGCACGTCCGCGGCCTTGTCCTCGTCGCCGCCCGCGCAGAGCCCGACGAGCTCGTCCAGCACCGTCGCGCGGGCCGTGGTGAGCCCGGGCAGGGAGAGGGAGCCCAGGTCGACGGCGGGGCCGGTGCCGTCGGTGGCCTTGCCCTCGGACGGCGGTAGCAGGACGAGCACTGTTGTTCTCCTTCACGTTTCCCCGGTGCAGTGCAGCCTACGACCGCCCGACTTAGGCTCGCTCCATGCCTCGTCGTCCCCTGCGCGTCACCACCGCCGACGGAGTCCGGTTGAGGTCCGCGCTGGACGCGCTCCGCGCGGACCTGCACGTGCGGCGGGACTTCCCGGCGAACGTGCTCGGGGAGGCCGAGGAGGCGGCGCGCGATCCCCGGCTGCCCGCGTACGACGCCACCGACGTGCCGTTCTTCACCGTCGACCCGCCCGGGTCGCTCGACCTGGACCAGGCGATGCACCTCGCCGTGCGCGAGGGCGGCCGCGGCTACCGGGTGTCGTACGCGATCGCCGACGCCGCCGCCTTCGTCACGCCCGGCGGCGCGCTGGACGCCGAGGCGCACCGGCGCGTGCAGACCCTGTACTTCCCCGACGTCCGGGTGCCCCTGCACCCGCCGGTGCTCGGCGAGGGGGCGGCCAGCCTGCTGGCCGGGCAGGACCGGCCCGCCGTGCTGTGGCGGATCGACCTCGACGCGGACGGCGCGGTCACCGACGTCGACGTCCGCCGGGCGCTCGTCCGCAGCCGCGCCCGGCTGGACTACGCGGGCGTGCAGCACGCGATCGACGCCGGCACCGCCGAGGAGCCCGTGGCGCTGCTCCGCACCGTCGGCCGGCTGCGCGAGGAGCAGGAGAGGGCCCGCGGCGGGATCTCCCTGAACGTGCCCGAGCAGGAGGTCGTGGAGCTCGACGGCGGCTACGCCCTGCGGTACCGGGCGCCGCGCCCCGTCGACGTTTGGAACGCCCAGATCTCCCTGCTCACGGGCATGGTCGCCGCCGGCGTCATGCTCCGCTCCGGCACCGGCATCCTTCGTACGCTCCCGCTCGCCCCGCACGGGGAGGTGGCCAGGCTGCGCAGGGTGGCCGCGGCGCTGCGCATCGACTGGCCGCACATAACCTCGTACGCCGAACTCGTCCGCACCCTGGACCCGGAGCGCACCACCCACGCTGCGTTCCTGCACGAGGCGACGAGCCTGTTCCGCGGCGCCGACTACACGCCCTTCTGGCCCGGCCACCCCGCCGAGCCGGCCGTGCACGCCGCCGTCGCCGAGGCGTACACGCACTGCACCGCGCCCCTGCGGCGCCTCGTCGACCGCTACGCCGCCGAGTTCTGCCTGGCCGCGGTGGCCGGCCAGGAGCCGCCGGAGTGGGTCGCGGCCGCGTTCCGGGACCTGCCCCGCGACATGCGCGGCGGATCGCACTTCGCGGCCACCATCGAGAGCGCCTCCCTCGACCTCGTCGAGGCGGCCCTGCTCAAGGACCGCGTCGGCGAGGTCTTCGACGCCTACGTCATCGACATCAAGGACTCCGACCCGACCTCCGGCACGGTCCACCTGCGTGCCCCGGCCGTCGTCGCCCGCGTCCGCGGCGGCGCCGCACCCCTCCCGCTCGGCGAGCCGCTCCCGGTCCGTCTGACGCAGGCCGACCCCGGCCGCCACACCGTGCTTTTCACCCCGGCGTGATCGGCCGGTAGCATGGTCGCCACGGCAGACGAGCCGAGCGGGCGGCCGCGTCAGGACCTGGTCCTGCCGAGGAACGTCCGGGCTCCACAGGGCAGGGTGGTGGGTAACGCCCACCCGGGGTGACCCGCGGGACAGTGCCACAGAAAACAGACCGCCGGGGCCGCAAGGCTCCCGGTAAGGGTGAAACGGTGGTGTAAGAGACCACCAGTGCCCAGGGTGACCTGGGCAGCTAGGTAAACCCCACCCGGAGCAAGGTCAAAAGGGGCCGTCGTGAGACGGCCCTGCGCGGACGATCGAGGGCTGCCCGCCCGAGTCCGCGGGTAGACCGCACGAGGCCGGCGGCAACGCCGGTCCTAGATGGATGGCCGTCGCCCGGCCGGCCGCGAGGCCGACCGGGGACAGAACCCGGCGTACAGCTCGACTCGTCTGCCTCACCCGCCGTCGGCCTCCGCCGGCGGCGCCGCGCACTCCGCGGCCAGCCGTGCCATCCCGTACTCCTCCGCCACCGCGCGGGCCGAGCGCAGCAGCCGCGGTGCCTCCGCGGCGGCGTCCGGGCGGCCGCAGGCGCGCAGGGCGCGGGCCTGCCACAGGCGGAGCCGGGCGAGCTGCGGGGCGGAGGTACGGGCCGGGGTGGCCGCCAGGGGCGGCACGCGGCGGTGGACGCCGGCTTCCCCGACGACCCGGAGCGGCTGCTGCCGTCCATCGAGCCGGAGGCCGCGGCGCTCTATTGCTACCTGCGGATGGCCGACCTGACCGACGGGACCGGCATGCGCGACCGGCTGCAGCTCAACGTGGACGGCTTCCGCTTCATGGTGGTCGACTGCGGCGGCGGCACCGTGGACGTCACGGCGTACGAGACCTCCAGCGAGCGGCCGAGCTCATCGCGCTCCGCGAGATCGGCGTGGCCACCGGCGGCCGGCTCGGCTCGGAGTACGTCAACCAGGCCTTCCGTGAGCAGGCCCTGGGCAAGCGGCTGGGGCCCGAGCTGCTCAGGCGGCTGGAGCGGGAGCACTCGGGGGACCTGCTGGAGCTGTCCGAGCAGTGGGAGCGGGCCAAGACCACCGCGGAGGTCGAGTGGGACGAGGACGGCACCCCGCACATCATGGACACCGTCCGGATCGACCTGCCCGTCACCGTCTGGCAGTTGCTGGACGAGGGCAGCCGGGCCCGGCTGGCGGAGGAGGCGGGCGGCCGCCCGCAGCGGATGGTGCTGGCGCCGGAGGAGGTGGAGGTCCTCCTGGACAGCGTGGGCGAGGGGATCCTGGACAAGGTCGAGGAGCAGTTGGCCGCCATCCGGCGCACCAGCGGGGAGGCCGCGGGCGCGGGCGCCACGGGGTCGGAGACCCTGGTGCTGGTCGGCGGGTTCGCCAAGTCCCAGTGGCTGCGGGAGCGTATGCACCGGCACTTCGGCTCCCGGCACCCCATCCTGGTGCCGCCGGACCCGGCGCTGGCGGTGCTGGAGGGGGCGACCCACTTCGCGTACAACCCGCGGGTGTTCCTGTCCCGGCAGGCCAAGTACACCTACGGCTTCGAGACCTCGAAGCTGTTCGAGGAGAGCGTCGACTCGCCGATGCGGATGTTCCGCGACGACGACGGCGACATCCTCTGCGTGGGCCGCTTCGCCGTGGCCGTGCGGCGGCTGGACAGCGTGCGGGTGAAGGACGCCTTCCCGTTCACCATCCTGCCCACCCGGGAGGACCAGACCGAGATCGAGCTGCGGGTCTACCGCACCGTCAAGGCCGAGCCCCGCTACGTGGACGAGGACGGCTGCGAGGAGATCGGCCGGCTCGCCGTCGACATCGGGGAGACCGTGGGGCGGCCCTTGGCTGGAGCGGATCCTCGCCGACATTCCGGACCCCGACGAGCGGCGGATGGTCGCGGAGGTCGCGGGCGTCGGCCTGTCCGCGCGGCTGCGGCCGCCGCACCGGCCGATCGGCTACGCCGTCGCCCGCGCGCTGGACCTGTCCACCCGGCCGCCCGCGCGCCGTCCGGACGACCCGGCCCGCGTGGCCGTCGAGGACGCCCGCCGCGACTGCGGCCACGTACCCGCGGTGACCCACGAGGAGTTCGTCCGCGGCGTCATCCACGAGCAGGCCGACGCCGCCCGCCAGGCACGCGCCGCGCTGCGCACCGAGACCGAGAAGCGACGGGGGACGGGGGAAGGGGGAGGGCCCGATGCCTGAGCACCAGGGGGAGGTCCGGGGGGTGGGGGGCGTGGGGCCCGCCGGACCCGGTCCGGGCATCGGGCCCCACGACGGGGGCAGTCCCGTGCCGGACCGCTTCGGGGACCTGCGGCGGCGTGCCGCGGGCATCGGTTCCGGGCCGCTGCCGGAGTACGGCGCGGCGGCGGGCCCGGGCACGGGGGCGGTACCGGCCCCGGACCGGTGGGAGACCGCACAGGGGACGGCCTCGCACCGGTTCGGGCTGGTACTGGCGGGAGGCGCCGCCAAGGGCGCCTACCAGGTGGGCGCGGTCGAGTGCCTGGCCCACCACGGCGCGCGGATCACCGCCATCGCCGGGACCAGCATCGGGGCCCTCAACGGGGTCGCGCTGGCCGGTGCGCCGAGCCTGCGGGAGGGGGCGGCGCGCCTGGCGGAGCTGTGGCGCGACTTCACCTCCCGCATGGGCGACGCCCCGTTCGGCACCCGGGCCGTCGCGGACGGGGCCGTCTCCGAGTCCCTGCTGCAGAGGTTCGGCAACCTCGCGCCCCGGGTCGTCCGCCTCCTCGGCGCGCACGGCGACCTGGAGCGGCTCGCCGACCGCGCCGTCGACGCGGCCGCGCTGCGGCGCCCGGCGGCCGTCACCATGCGGGTCGCGGCGTTCCCCGTCCTGGCCCCGCACCCGCTGCCGCACCTGCGGGCCGGACAGATGGCCGCCGAATGGCTGGCCGGACTCCTCGGCAGCCGCTCGCGGATCCCCCACCTCAACGGCCTGGAGCACGCGGAGATCAAGGAGGCCGTGCTGGGCAGCGCCGCGCTTCCGTTCCTGTTCGCGCCGCGCCAGGTCGCGGGGGAGTACTACCGCGACGGCATGCTCGGCCGGGACAACACGCCCATCCGCGCCCTGGCCGACCTCGACCACTGCGACATCGTCATCGTCGTCCAGCTCGCCCCGGGCGAGACCGTGCGGCAGATCGAGCACCCCGGGCTGACCCTGCTGCGCGTCCGCCCGTCCCGCCCGCTCACCCCCGAGGGCACCCTGGGCACCCCCAGCGGACTGCCGGACTTCTCGCCCGCCACCTTCGAGCGGCTGCGCTCCCGCGGCTACGAGGACACCGAGCGAATGCTCGCCAGGACCGCCGGCCTGCTCGGCGCGGCGCACGAGGTGCGCGCGGCCGAGGAGTTCATGGCCGACGCAGTCCAGCGCGTCATCGACAAGGGCCGCCGGCTCCGCGGCGGTCCGTGAGGCGGCGCCGTTCGCGCGCGCACACTGCCGGGAACGGGCCATGCCCACGGGCCCGCGGACCTGCCACCCTCGCTGTGGCAGTGGCGTGGCAGGGGGGAGCCCACATGGCGGGCGGCGGAGGCGGCGGCGCGTTGTTCTCGGTGGTCTGGGGGCTCGGGGCGACCGGCTTCGGGTGGGTCCTCGTGACGGACTTCCGGGGTGCGGCGCGTCGCTTCCACACGATGTCCTCGCGGTCCGCGCCCTTTGGCGGGGGCCGGCCACCGGCCGTCGGCATCGGGTTCGTCCGCTGCGTGGCCGGGGTGTTCGCCCTGGCCGGGCCGGTGGTCCTGGTGACCGGTCTGCTCGTGCTGGTCCGGGACCCGGCGGCGCCGGAACGGCTGCCCCGGCTGCCCTTCCCCTTCGCCGTGTTCGCCATCCTCGGCGCAGGGGTGGGGCTGTGGACCTTCTGGCGGCGCTCCGGCGTGCTCCGCCTCGAATGGGCGGAGGGCGGCACCGTCCGGCGGGCGGCGGCGGCCGTCCTCACGGGGGTGCTCGTCGCCTTCCCGGTCCTGTTCGTGCTCGGCCGGACGATGCCGATGCTCCTCGTCTGGCTGCTCGGCGGTATCGCGGGCGGGGTCCTGCTGGTGGGCCGCCGGGACCGGGCGCCGCGGTGACTCAGCGGGCCCCGGCGGCGCGGCCGCGGGCCCGCCGGCCGCGCTTGCGACCGCCCGTCGGCCACAGGCGCGGCCGGCGTCGTGAGGCGACGTCCTCGGTCCAGCCGACCAGCAGGACGGCGGCGCCGATGAGCGGCCAGACGACGAGGAACTGGAACCAGGTCGCGTCGAGCGGGAGATGGGCCTCGAAGAAGGGCACGTCCCACATCAGGTCGATCAGCGGGACGCTGGCGAAGAGCGCGACCTCGTGCCACAGGTAGACGGTGACGGCACGGGCGTTGAGCAGTCCGACGGCGCCGTCGGCGACGGGCAGGCGGCCCGTCCGGCGCGGGCGGAAGCGCAGCAGCAGGAGGACGAAACCGGCCGACCACAGCGCCTGGGCCAGCGGGATCTCACCGAGGTCGATGCCCTCGTCGGTGGGGTGGGTGTATGCGAACCAGCCGCCCGCGGCGAGGCAGAACGCGGCCGAGGCGACCACGGTGCGGGCCTGCAGGGCGTCCAGCAGGCCGTCGCGGTGCGCGAACCCGAGCAGCCAGCAGGCGGCGAAGGTGACGAGGTCGACCACCGGCGTGAGGGCCGGCTCGGCGAGCGGCAGCCGGTCGTACTGGGCGAGGACGACCAGGGCGCCGCAGGCGGCCAGGCACGAGCGCGGCGCGGCCCGGAAGGCCTTGAGCAGCCAGGGGGAGAGCAGGACGAGCCACAGGTAGGTGCGGATGTACCAGAGCGGGGCGATGATCTGCTCGGCCCAGGCGGTGCCGGGCGGGTCGGCCAGCGGCAGGATCCACAGCAGCATCCGGTGCCAGGAGTGCGGCCGCCAGCCGTGGAGCAGCATCAGGACGGTCACGGCGGCGGCGAACAGCCAGAAGGGCACCAGCAGCCGCCGCAGCCGGCCGCGCACCACGGACAGCGCGGGACGCTGCAGCGAGTGCGCGGCCAGCGACCCGGCCAGGGCGAACATGATGCCGATGGACGGGAGGAGCAGGGTCAGCCAGGCCCAGCCGAAGGTGTGGTAGACGACCACCCGTACCAGGGCGAGGGCGCGCAGCAGGTCGAGGTAGCGGTCCCGGCCGCCGCCCCCGCCCCCGGTGGAGGGGGCGGGGGCGGCGGGGGTGGAGCTGCGCGGCCCCGGTATGCGCGTCCCGGCGCCGTCCGCGGGCCGGGGCGGGGCCGCCGGGGCTCCCGCCTCACGTGCATCGGACATGGGGCAACTCCTCGGGAGGGTACGGGTGTTCAGACGCGGCCGGCGGTGCCGCTGCCGACGGTCGGCGCGCCGACCTCGCCGGTGCGCCGCAGTTTGTGCCAGCCCAGCCGGCCGCCGTTGACGGCCGTCACGCAGGACTGCAGCAGCACGAGGTACATCAACTGCCGGTACAGCACCTGCTGGAGGGGCAGCGGCCACAGGTCCCGCAGCGGTTCGCCGTCCAGCCGGAAGGCGTACGCCGCGCACGCGGCCTGCACGGCGAGCACGCCCGCCCACGCGAGCGCGGTGCGAAACGGGTCCATGAAGACCAGCCCGTAGATCGCGAACACGTCGATGAGCGGGGCCAGCAGCGGGGCGAGCACCTGGAAGAGGACGACGAGCGGCAGCCCGACCCGGCCGAAGCGGCCGGAGTGCCCGCGGTCCAGCACGGCGCCGCGGTGCTTCCACATCGCCTGCATGGTGCCGTAGCTCCAGCGGTAGCGCTGCTTCCACAACTGCCGTACCGAGGACGGCGCCTCGGTCCAGGCGCGGGCGCGCTCGGCGTACACCACGTGCCAGCCGGCCCGGTGCAGCGCCATCGTGACGTCCGTGTCCTCGGCGAGGGTCTCGTCGCTCATGCCGCCGACGTCGCGCAGCGCGTCCCGCCGGAAGGCGCCGCACGCGCCGGGGATGGTGGGCATGCAGCGCAGCAGGTCGTACATGCGCCGGTCGAGGTTGAAGCCCATCACATACTCGATGTGCTGCCAGCGCCCGATCATCCGGGTGCGGTTGCCGACCTTGGCGTTGCCCGCGACCGCGCCGACCCGCGGGTCGCCGAAGGGCTGCACCAGTTCGCGGACGGTGGCCGGCTCGAAGACCGTGTCGCCGTCCATCATCACGATCAGGTCGTGCCGGGCGTGCGCCACACCGTTGTTGAGCGCCGCGGGCTTGCCGCTGTTGGGCTGCCGCACGAGGGTGACGCCGGGCAGGTCAAGGGCCTCGACGATGTCGGCGGTGCCGTCGGTCGAGCCGTCGTCCACGACCACGATCTCCACGGGATGGTCGCTCGTGGCGAGGGAGTTCACCGTGTGGGTGATGCACTCCTTCTCGTTGTACGCGGGGACGATGACGCTCACCGGTTCGGTGACCGCCGGCCCCCAGCGGAAGCCGGGCGCCCGGCGCTGCCGCGCGTGCCGGCGCGCCAGCACCAGCATCGCGGCGAACCGGGCCAGCACCAGCAGGCCCACCCCGGCGAGGAGGACGGCGAGCGCCGGCACCGCTGCCTCGGAGACCTCCACCGCGGCGACGAAGACCCGTCCCTTCCACAGCTCCGAGCCGCTGACCTTGTCGTTGGTGGACGTGGCGCCGACCGCCTCGCCCACCGTGGCGAAGCGGTAGCCGCGCTCCTTGAGCAGCGGGACCAGCCGGTCCAGCGCCGCCACGGTCTGCGAGCGGTCGCCGCCGGCGTCGTGCATGAGCACGATCGCGCCCTCGCCCGGCTTCGCCGGCACGGAGGCGTCGACGATCGCCCGCACACCGGGCCGTCGCCAGTCCTCGGCGTCGCGGTCGATGAAGGCGGCCACGTAGCCCTGCTTGCCGACCCGCTGGACGACCGGCCAGGACAGGTCGTCCAGCGCGTCGGCGGTCGAGGAGTACGGCGGGCGGAAGAGGGAGGCGTGGATGCCGGCGGCCCCCGCGAGCGCCAGCTGGGTCTGGGACAGCTCCCGGTCGATCCGCCCCGGCGACTGGTACACCAGGTCGGGGTGGGAGAAGGTGTGCACGCCGATCTCGTGGCCCTCGGCGACCATCCGCCGGATCAGCGCGGGGTGCCGGGCGGCCATGCCGCCGGTCACGAAGAAGGTGGCGCGTACGTGTTGCCGCTTGAGCACGTCCAGCACCTCCGGCGTCCAGACCGGGTCGGGTCCGTCGTCGAAGGTGAGGGCGATGGTGCGGTCCGGGGTGCGGTACGAGCGGGGCCTGTCACCGGTGGTGTCGACGACCGGGCCGCCCTCCAGCACCGCCTCCGGCACCTTGTCCGCCGAGACCGGCGGGTGGACCCGGTGGTCGGCCTCGAAGTCGCCGCGTACGTAGCCGCCGAGCAGCAGGACACAGACGAGCACCACGAGGGCGAGCAGGGGTATGACGAGGCGGGGGCGCAGGGCGGTCACTGGCCGCCCTGCGGCTGCTGGTCGACGGGGCCGTCGGAGGCGCCCGGGGCGGGGGAGGCGGAACCGCTGGGCTGCCCCGACGGGGAGCCGGACGGCGCCGGTTCGGTCGCCGTCGCCCCGGTGGTCGGGGTCGCTCCGGTGGTCGGGCTGCCCGCCGTCGCCCGCGGGGTGGCGGGGGCGCCGCCGCCCTTGGCCGGGCGCTTGGTCGGGGAGGCGCTGGGGCTGGGGGAGGACGGGGGGCCGGCCGTCCCGGACGGGGACGGCGCGGCCGCCGCCCCCGCCCGGAGGAAGCCCGCCGTCACCGGGGGTGCTGCGGCCTGGTCGGCCGGTACGTCGAGTTCCCCCGTCCCCGAGGAGCCCGCGTCGTCCGGCGCTGTGCTCGGCACCCCCGGCAGCGGCAGCAGCGTCTTCGGCGCGATCGGCGTCGCGCCGGAGAGGCTGAGTGCCAGCGCCGCCGTGTAGACGGAGCATGCCGCGCCGACCAGCCAGCCGGCCCTGCGTACTGCACGGGCCCGTCTCCCGCTGGAATCGACGAACACGGGGCCGGGCAGCGCTATCAGCTCGGTCTCCGGCTCGGGGGGCCCGGCCTCGGACCCGACATCGTCTGCGGGCGTTTCTGACCATACGTCGCGGTGGTGCTTGGAGAGCATGCCGCAACGTAACGCGACGCAAGCAGTCCTATGGGACGTATTTCGGACTTGACCATTTCCGTGGGTGAAGTGGTCGAATTCGGCCGCGGGTGGCTGTGGCCCCCGCTGCGGCGTCAGCCGCGGCCGATGTACGGCATCGTCGTCGCCATCACCGTCGCGAACTGCACGTTCGACTCCAGCGGCAGCGCGGCCATGTGCGCGACGGTGCGGGCCACGTCGGCGACGTCCATCCGGGGCTCGGTCATCAGCCGCCCGTCCGCCTGCAGGGTGCCGGCCGCCATCCGCTCCGTCATCTCCGTGGCCGCGTTGCCGATGTCGATCTGCCCGCAGGCGATCCGGTACGGACGGCCGTCCAGTGACAGGGACTTCGTCAGCCCGGTGACGGCGTGCTTGGTCGCCGTGTACGCCACGCTCAGCGGCCGCGGCGCGTGCGCGGAGATCGACCCGTTGTTGATGATCCGGCCGCCCTGCGGCCGCTGCGCGCGCATCGTCCGGAAGGCGGCCTGCGCGCACAGGAACGCGCCGGTGAGGTTGACGTCGACGACGGCACGCCACTGCTCGAACGTCAGCTCGTCCACCGGCACGGCGGGCGCCCCCATCCCCGCGTTGTTGAACAGCAGGTCGACCCGGCCGAAGCGGGCGCCCACGGCGGCGAACAGCGCGTCCACCGCCTCCGGGCGGGTGACGTCCGTCGGGATGACCGCCACCGCCGCGTCCGGCAGCCCGTCGGCGGTCCCGCGCAGCGCCTCCTCCCGCCGGCCGGCCAGGGCCACGGCCCAGCCCGAGGACGCCAGTTCGCGTGCCACCGCCCGCCCGATGCCCGACCCGGCCCCGGTGACCACCGCGACCCGGTGCGCGGTGCCCGTTCCATTTCCCGCGATCTCAGTCATGGCTCCGCAGGGTATGCGGTGCCACGATGAAACCATGTCACCCTACGCCGACCCCCTGTCGCACAAGGAGATCGAGGACCGCCTCGCCGAGTTGCCCGGCTGGTCCCTCTCCGAGGACGGCGCGAGCCTGCTGCGCACGTACCGGCTGCCGCACATCCCGGCGGCGGTCTTCGTGATGCACATCGCCCAGATCCAGGACGAGCTGAACCACCACAGCGACCTGACGCTGGGTTACCAGTCGGTCGCCGTCTCCGTCACCACGCACGCGGCGGGCGGCCGGCTCACGGAGCGGGACTTCGGTCTGGCCCAACGCATCGAGGCCATCGCCCCGGCCCACGGGGCCGCGTAGCGGCAGGCCCGCGCGGGCGCGAGTGCCCCGTGGCGTGCGGGCCGGTGGGTGGTGTTGCCGGCGCGAGGCGGGGCGGTGGCGGCGGTGCGAGGGCCCGGGCCCGGGTGTGACAGGGGGCCGTATCGGCGGGTGTGCGCCCACGTGGTGTCCTGGTGGATGCCCTGATGACGGCCGGTCAAGCCGAGCGCAGACGCTTCGTGGCGTGCGGGCCGGTGGGTGGTGTTGCCGGCGCGAGGCGGGGCGGTGGTGGCGGGCGGCTCGGGTCCGGGTGCGGCAGGGGGCCGTATCGGCGCGCGTGCGCCCGGTTAGTGGCAGCCACAGGCCTTGACGGGCCGTCACCCCGTTGGCGGGGATGCGACCCGTGCGTGCCGTGTCCCCGGTCGGGGTGATCTTGATGGGCTGCCGGGGCGGGGGCGGGGCGCCCCCGGCTGCACACCCTCTGCCGTCCGGGAGCTTCCCGGACGGGGGGCTTCGCGTCGCGGGGGCGAGATGTCCCGGTTAGGGTGGCCGTTCCGGGTCGCGGAGCTGACGCGGCGTCAACAACGGACAGGGGCACCGTGGGCCGAACGGGGGGTTCCGGGAGTCCGTGTGCGCGACCGGGGCCACGCAACCCACCGCCAGGGAGGGACACGTGACGCACCCACAGGCCCGCAGCCGCCATGACCGCACGCTGCGCGCCGCGGCGGCGCTGCTCGACCGCCGCCGCTTCCTGACCGTCACGGGGGCCGCCGCGGCCCTCGCGTTCAGCACGAACCTGCCCGTCGCCGGTGCCGCGCAGGGGGCCGAGGCGCCGCCCGGGGCGCTGGCCGGGGACCCGTTCACGCTGGGTGTCGCGTCGGGCGACCCCACGCCTTCGGGCGTGGTGCTGTGGACCCGGCTCGCGCCGCGCCCGTACGAGCCGGCGCCGGGCGACGGACTGCCCGAGGCCCGCGTGCCCGTCCGGTGGGAGATCGCGCGGGACGACCGGTTCGCGCGGGTCGTCCGCCGCGGTACCGCCCTGGCGCACCCGGAGTTCGGCCACACCGTGCACGTCGACGTCCAGGGCCTCCAGCCGGACCGGGTGTACTACTACCGCTTCCGCGTGGGCCCCTGGATCAGCCCCCCGGGCCGTACCCGCACCGCCCCCGCGCCGGGCGCCCTCCCGTACGAGATGCGGCTGGCCGCGGTGAGCTGCCAGGCCTACCACGACGGGTACTTCACCGCGTTCGGTCACCTCGCGAACGAGGACGTCGACGCCGTCTTCCACCTGGGCGACTACCTCTACGAGTACGCCGTCAGCGCCACCGGCGGCGCCCGCGCCCTCACCGACCGCACCCTGCCGGAGTGGTTCGCCAAGGAGACGGTGACGCTGGAGGACTACCGCCTGCGCTACGCCCTCTACAAGTCCGACCCCGACCTGCAGGCCGCGCACGCCGCCTTCCCCTGGTTCGTGACCTGGGACGACCACGAGACCGAGAACAACTACGCGGGCGGCAGCGACGAGCACGGCGGCTCCGCCGACGCGTTCCTGGTCCGCCGCGCCGCCGCCTACCGGGCCTACTGGGAGAACCAGCCGCTGCGCCTCCCGCAGTTCCCCCGGGGCCCGGACATGACGCTCTACCGCCGCTTCCACTACGGACGGCTCGCGCAGTTCGACATCCTCGACACCCGCCAGTACCGCACCGACCAGGCGTACCGGGGCCGCTGGCACGACCCCGGGCCGCAGTCGCAGGACCCGGCGCGCACGATGACCGGGGCGACCCAGGAGCGCTGGCTGCTGGACGGCTTCGCCCGCTCGCACGCCGTCTGGAACGTGATCCCGCAGCAGGTGGTGTTCTCCCGGCGGAGGAACGCCGCCGCCGCCTCCCCGCTCAGCATGGACGCCTGGGACGGCTACCCGGCCTCCCGGGACCGCGTGCTGGCCGGGGCGGGAGCCGCCGGCATCGAGAACCTGCTGGTGCTCACCGGCGACGTGCACGTCCACTACGCGATGGACATCAAGGCCGACTGGGACGACCCCACCTCGCGCACCGTCGGCACGGAGCTGGTCACCAGCTCGATCAGCAGCGGCCGCAACGGCTCCCCGCGCCCGTCCAACTGGTCGTCGCTCCTGGCCGCCAACCCGCACCTGCGGTTCTACGACGGGCGCCGCGGCTACGTGACCGTCCGGCTGGACGCCGAGGAGGCGCGGGCCGACTTCAAGACCGTCGACTCCGTGACCACCCCTGGCGCCGACCTGACCACCGCGGCGTCCTTCGTGACCGAGGCCGGGGACCCCGGTCTGCGGGAGACCTGAGGGGCTCAGTCCTCACCGGGGTAGCGAACGCCGATGCGGTCCCGGACCGTGTCGAGCGTCCGCATGACGGCGAGGCTGCCCTCCAGCGGTACGAGCGGGGACTCCCGCTCGCCCGCGCGCAGGCAGCGCATGACCTCGGCCGCCTCGTGCTGCAGCCCGCGCAGTCCGTCGTCCGGGGCGCCGAACTCCTGCGGCTCGCGGCCCTCGCGGTGCAGCACGAAGCGGTCCGGGTGGAAGAAGCCGGCCGGAACCTCGATCCGTCCCGCGGAGCCGGTGACCACCGCGGTCTGGGCGGTGTCGGCGGTGAGGGAGCAGCTGAGCACCGCCATGGCGCCGCTGTCGTACCCGAGCAGCATGCCGGTGTTGTCGTCCACACCGTGCTCGGTCAGGTGGGCCCAGGCCTGGACCTCGTCGGGCTCACCGAGCAGCAGGTGGGCGAAGGACACCGGGTAGACGCCCAGGTCCAGCAGGGCGCCGCCGCCGAGGGCCGGGTCGAGCAGCCGGTGGCCGGGCTCGAAGGGACCGGCGAGGCCGAAGTCCGCGTGCACACTGCGGACCTCGCCGACCGCCCCGTCCGCGACCAGTTCGGTCAGCCGCCGCACCACGGGGTTGCAGTAGGTCCACATGGCCTCCATCAGGAAGAGCCCGCGGGCTTTGGCGAGGTCGGCCAGCTCGCGCGCCTCGACCGCGTTGACGGTGAACGGCTTCTCGCACAGCACCGACCGTCCGGCCCGCAGGCACAGCCCGGCCGCGACGCGGTGCGCCGAGTGCGGGGTGGCGACGTACACCACGTCGACGCCGTCGTCGTCGGCGAGTTCGGTCCAGCTGCCGTACGCGCGCGGGATGTCGAAGCGGTCCGCGAAGGCGCGCGCGGAGGCGAGGCTGCGCGAGCCGACCGCGACGATCTCCGCGTCGTCCTTCATCTCCCGCAGGTCCTCGGCGAAGGACGCTGCGATGCCGCCGGTGGCCAGGATGCCCCAGCGCACTTTCCTACCGGAACCGACCGATTCCGTCATGAATCTGCCCCCACCTGGCCTCGACCACCTCGTGATTGCTGAGAGCATAGAGAACGATTCACACACCACGGAGAGAGACCCATGCCGGAAGCCGGCGCGACCCCGCCCGACCAGATATCCACACCGGGGCCGTCCATCCCGGTACGACGCGCCGGAGACGTCCCAGGAGCTCGCACCAGCCTGATGGTGACGTTCCTGCTCGGCGCGCTCAGCGCGCTTCCCGCGCTCTCCATGGACATGTACCTGCCGGCCCTGCCGCAGGTCACCGAGGACCTGCGCAGCCCGGCGGTCACGGTGCAGCTCACGCTCACCGCGTGCCTGCTCGGCCTCGCCCTCGGGCAGATGATCGTCGGCCCCATGAGCGACCGCTGGGGGCGCCGCCGCCCGCTGCTGGCCGGAATGGCGCTCTACGTCCTCGCCACCGCCGTCTGCGCCTTCGCGCCCACCACGGAACTGCTGATCGGCTTCCGGCTGCTGCAGGGCCTCACCGGCGCGGCGGGCATCGTGATCGCCCGCGCGATCGTCCGCGACCTGTACGACGGTGTCGCGATGGCGCGCTTCTTCTCCACCCTGATGCTGATCTCCGGGGTCGCGCCGATCGTCGCGCCGCTCATCGGCGGGCAGGTGCTGCGGATCACCGACTGGCGCGGGGTCTTCGTCGTGCTGACCGTGGTGGGCGTGCTGCTCACCCTCGTGGTGTGGCGCTGCCTGCCCGAGACGCTGCGTCCCGCGGACCGGCACGGCGGCGGGTTCGGCGCCACGCTGGGGGCGATGCGCGGGCTGCTGGCCGACCGGGCCTTCACCGGCTACATGCTCACCGGCGGCTTCACCTTCGCCGCGCTGTTCGCCTACGTCTCGGCGTCCTCGTTCGTCGTCCAGGAGATCTACGGCGCCTCGCCGCAGACCTACAGCCTGCTCTTCGGCCTCAACTCCGTCGGCCTGGTGGCGCTGGGCCAGGTCAACGGCAAGATCCTGGTCGGGCGGGTCAGCATGGACAAGGTCACCGGGGTGGGGCTGGCGGTGATCACGGTGGCCGCGGCCGTGCTGCTGGCGCTGACCGCGGGGTGGCTCGGGCCGGTGGGGCTGGTGCCGGTGGCCGCGGGGCTCTTCGTGCTGATGGCGGCGATGAGCCTGGTCCTGCCCAACACCAACGCGCTCGCGCTGATGCGCACCCGGCACGCCGCCGGCTCGGCCTCCGCGCTGCTCGGCACGACCTCCTTCCTGGTGGGCGCCGTCGCCTCGCCGCTCGTCGGGATCGCGGGCGAGCACACGGCGGTGCCGATGGCCCTGGTACAGCTGGGAAGCGTCCTGGCGGCCTGGGTCTGCTTCGCCGGGCTGTGCCGACCGTGGCGGCGTACTGTGGATGCACGGTGACACCTGCCGTCATTGCCGCGCCGAGTCAGGAGGCAGCGATGTCCGAGCCGATCGACGAGAGCAGGTGGGCCTGGAAGACTGCGGACAGTTGTCTGCACACCGGGTCCGAACACATGATCGATCCGGAGGACCTGGTCATGGCCTCCGGCCGTGAGCCGACGCCGGCCCTCATCGAGAAGGCCCGCAAGTTGCTGGAGGAGCATGGCCCCGCAGCTGTCGAGAGGTACCTCCCGTGAGGCGCAGCTGCGCGGCGACGAGCTGAGTCTGCTCGTCGAGGACATCACCCCATATCTCGAACCCGTGCCCCCCTCCGTGCACCCGTGGTGCGCGGGGGCGGTGGTCCTGGCGGGCCGCGGCGGGACGGTCGCACTCCACGAGGCCGTGGGCTGGGCGGTGCGCTACGCGTCCTACGACGAGGGCGCCGACCGCGGAGTGGAGCTGAGCCGCGAGCGATGGGTCCCGATGCGGCCGGACACGGTCTTCGACCTGGCCTCGCTGACCAAACTCTTCACCGCCGTCGTCGCGGTGGGCCGGCTGGAACTCGGCCGGGAGGTCGCGGCCTACGTGCCCGAGTTCGCCGCCGCGGGCAAGCAGCGCATCACCGTGGGACAACTCCTCGACCACACCTCCGGACTCCGTCCCGAACTGCCGTTCCACGACCACCCCGACGCCGAGGCCCGGGCGAAGCTGCTCTGGGAGGAGGCCCCGGTCGTCGCGCCCGGCACCGAGCGGATCTACTCCGACCTCAACCTCATCGCACTGCAGCACGTCCTGGAGCGGACCACCGGAGAGGCCCTCGACGCCCTCGTACGGGAGGACGTGACCGACCCGCTCGGGATGTACGACACCCGCTACAACCCGCCCGCCTCCTGGGCCCCGCGGATCGCCGCCACCGAGGACCAGCGCAGGCCCTGGGCGCGGCTGGACCGCGGCCCGCTCCGCGGGACGGTCCACGACGAGAACGCCCACGTCATGGGTGGTGTGGCCGGCCACGCGGGGCTGTTCTCCACCGCCTGGGACCTCGCCCTGTTCTGCCGTGCGCTGCTGGACGGCGGCGGCCCCTACCCCGGCTTCGAGCTGGACCGGCCCTGGTTCATGGGCGCCCTCGCGGGGCGCGGGGCGGCGGGCCACACCGGGTTCACCGGCACCAGCCTGGTGATCGACCCCGCCACCGACGGCTTCCTGGTGCTGCTCGCCAACTCCGTGCACCCGTGCCGTACCTGGCGGGACGGCAGCGTGCCCCGGGCGGCCGCGGGCACGCGGTTCGCGAAGGCGCTCGGCGTGGCGTGAGCCCGGTGGCGTGAGTCCCGTGGGGCCGCAGGGACGTACCGGGCACGGCGGGGCGGCGGGGGCAGCCGCCCGAAAGGTGCCGCATGCGGTTCATCGGGTAGTTTGGCAGCTGACGTGGGGTGGCGATCCCGGGCGGCCGCCGCGTCGGCCGGCCGGCCCCCACGGCGGAACGGAGGCGCAGGAGTCGATGGTCCCCGAGGTCAGGACGCGACCGGACCCGGCACCGGACGGGGGGCGGTGAGGGCATGCCGCCGGACCTCGCCGGTCTCGTCGCCGCGGACACCGGTCCGGCGCTGCTGGACTCCCCGCTGAGCCAGGTGGTGCGCGACACGGGCGCCTCCATGGGCCTGGTCTACCTGATGACCCCCGAGCAGGACCTGCTGCGGCTGGCGGTGGTCGTCGGCGTCTCGCGCAAGATCGATACGATCTGGGGCCGGGTGGCGTCCGGCGCCTCCAGCCCCATCGCCGACGCGGTGCGCGAACGACGCATGGTGCTGCTGTGCGGCCACGAGGACACCGCCCGGCTGTACCCCCGGCTCGCCCTGGTCCTGCCGTACGACTTCCCGCTCGCCGCGGCCCCGATCACCAGCGGCTCCACCATCTGGGGCGCGCTGTGTCTGGTGTGGCCGGGCGGGCATCCTGGGCGGATCCCCCGGCGGGCCCGGGAGGCGTACCGCGGGGCCTGCGACCGCATGGGCCGCCTCCTGCGCAGGGCCGCCGAGGACGGCGAGCCGGTGCTGCCCCCCGCCGAGCCGCGGGTGCTGCCCGCGCTCCGCACCCGCACCCACAGCCCGGCCGAGGCCCTGGCCGCCGCCGACCTCGCGGAACGGCTCCCGGAGGGCTCCTTGGCCCTGGACCTGGACGGCCGGATCACCTTCGTCACGGAGACCGCCGCCGCCCTGCTCGGGGCGGAGGTGCCCGACCTCCTGGGCACCGAGCCCTGGGAGCTGCTGTCCTGGCTGGACGACCCGGTCTTCGAGGACCGCTTCCGCAGCGCGATGATCAGCCGCCGGCCCGGCTCGGCCACGGCATTGCGCCCACCGGACCGCTGGCTCACCTTCGAGCTCTACCCGGACGGCACCGGCGTGAGCCTCCGCGTCACGCCCGCCCCCACGCCCGAGGCCGCGGACACCCCCGCGGCGCAGCTGCCCGCGGGCCCCACACCGGACCGGGCCATCGCCCTGTACCACCTGCTGCACATGTCGGCCACGCTCACCGAGGCCGTCGGCACGCAGGACGTCATCGACCTGGTCGTCGAGCAGATGCTGTCCGTCTTCGGCGTGCAGGCCGTGGCCCTGCTGACCACCGAGGAGGGACGACTGCGGATCATCGGGCACCGGGGCTACCACGAGGACTTCATGGAGTCCGTCGACGCCCAGCCGATGGACGTCGACAACCCGGCCGTGCGCGTCCTCAAGACCGGGGTCCCGAGCTTCTTCGCCAACGTCGACGAGTTCCTGCGGATCTACCCCGGCACGGTCGTCCGGGACCGCAAGGCCGCCTGGGCCTTCCTGCCCCTGATCACCTCGGGCCGGCCCGTCGGCTCCATGGCCCTGGCCTACGACCGCCCGCACCCCTTCTCCTCCGGCGAGCGCAGCGTCCTCATCTCGATCGCCGGCCTGGTCGCGCAGGCCCTGGACCGGGCGCGGCTGTACGACGCCGAGCACAACCTCGCCATCAGCCTGCAGGCACGGCTGCTGCCCCGCGCCCTGCCGGACGTCCCCGGCCTGGAGGTGGCCGCCCGCTACATGCCGGCCACCCGCGGCATCGACATCGGCGGCGACTTCTACGACGTGATCCGGCTCGACACGACCACCTGCGCCGTGACGATCGGCGACGTCCAGGGTCACAACGTGAACGCCGCCGCGCTCATGGGGGAGGTCCGCACCGCCGTCCGCGCCACCGCGGGCGCCTCCCCCAGCGAGGTGCTGGCCCGCTCCAACCGGCTGCTCGTCGACCTCGACCCCGGCCTGCTCGCCAGCTGCCTCTACGCCCAGCTGGACCTGGAACGGCACACCGCCTGCGTGGCCACCGCCGGACACCCGCCGCCGGTGCTGCGGCACCCGGACGGCACCACGGAGGTGCTGCCGCTGCCGCCCGGCCCGCTGCTGGGCGTCGACCCCGACGCCTGCTACCCGACGACGGAGATCGCGCTGCCGCCCGGCGCGGTGCTCGCGCTGTACACCGACGGTCTGGTGGAGACCCCGGGCGTCGACATCGACGTGTCCGCCGCCGACCTCGCGGCGCACCTCGCCCGGGCCGGCCCGGACGCCTCGATGGACGCCCTGGCCGACAGCCTCCTCGGGCACGCCCAGCGGTCCGGCCCGCGCAACGACGACATCGCCCTGCTGCTCACCCACGTGACGGGACGGCCGGCCGGGCCCGCGGTGTGACGACCCCTCAGGGAGTCGTCCCGCCCCACGCCGGGCGGCCCTTGCGCATCGCCTTCCTCGCGAAATGGTTCCGCGAACCGGGCGCCCCGGCTGCTAGCATCGGGGCATGATCGCGAACCCGTACCACCGGCAGATGATGGCCCCCGCCCGGGGCCGCTGACACCGGACGCGTCCGCGTCTTCCGAGGCCCCCACCGGGGCCTCGATCCTTTTGCGCGTCGGAGCCCCGCCACCGTCCTTCCCGGAGGTTCCGATGACCGCGCCCCAGGCTTCCCATTTCTACGTCACCACCACCATCCCGTACGTCAACGCCCGCCCCCACCTCGGCTTCGCGCTCGAACTGGTGCAGGCGGACGTGCTGGCACGGCACCACCGCCGACGCGGGGAACCGGTGCGCTACCTCAGCGGCACCGACGACAACTCGCTGAAGAACGTGCTGGCCGCCGAGGCCGAGGGCATCCCCGTCCAGGACCTCGTGGACCGCAACGCGGCCGCCTTCGCGGCCCTGGACGGCCCGCTCGCGCTCTCCCTGGACGACTTCATCCGCACCAGCCGCGACCCCCGCCACCGCACGGGCGTGGAGCGGCTCTGGCGCCGCTGCGCCGACGCGGGCGACCTCTACCGCGAGCACTACGAGGGCCTGTACTGCGTGGGCTGCGAGCAGTTCTACACGCCGGACGACCTGGTGGGCGGCCGCTGCGCCGAGCACGGCACCGAGCCGCAGACGGTCGCGGAGGAGAACTGGTTCTTCCGGCTGTCCCGGTACACCGACGAGCTGCGCGGGCTGATCGAGGACGGGCGGCTGCGCATCGAGCCGGCCGCGCGGCGCAACGAGGTGCTCGCCCTGCTTGCGCGCGGGCTGCGCGACTTCTCCGTCTCCCGGTCCCAGACCCGGGCCCGCGGCTGGGGCATCCCGGTGCCCGGCGACCCCGGGCAGGTGATCTACGTCTGGTGGGACGCGCTCGGCAACTACGTCACCAGCCTCGGCTACGGCGGCCCCGACGGGGAGCGCGACGCGGCGTACGGCCGGTGGTGGGCGGGCGACGGGCGGCGCGTGCACCTGGTGGGCAAGGGCGTGCTGCGCTTCCACGCCGTCTACTGGCCCGCGATGCTGCTGTCGGCGGGGCTGCCGCTGCCGACGGACATCCTCGTCCACGACTACCTGACGGTGGAGGGGCGGAAGATCAGCAAGTCGGCGGGCACCACCGTCGACCCGGAGGAACTGACCGCCGAGCACGGCACCGACGCGGTGCGCTGGTGGCTGCTGCGCGAGGTGCCGCGGGTCGGAGACGCCGACTTCACGCGCGAACGGCTGGTCGCCCGCGCCGACGCGGACCTCGCCGGCGGGCTCGGCAACCTGGTGCACCGGGTGGTGACGATGGTCCACCGGTTCCGTGACGGCGTCGTCCCGGAGGCGGGCGGGCCCGGAGAGCCGGGCACGGAGGCCTTGCTGACGGCATGTCGGGAAACGCCGGACGCCGTCGCGGCGGCGCTGCACGACGTGGACTTCCGGCGTGCCACGGCCGCCGTCTGGCGGATCGTCGATGAGGCCAACCGCTGCATCGACGAGACCCGGCCCTGGGAGCTGGCCCGCGCCGAACGCCGGCACCGCAACGCCTCCGCCGGCCGCCGCCTGGACGGGGTGCTGGCCGCCCTCGTGCACGCCTGCCGTGCACTCGCCGGTGAGCTGGAGCCCTTCCTGCCGGGTGCCGCGGCCCTGATCGCGCAGCGCTGCACGGCCGGGGACGACGGCCGCCTCCCGTCCCCCGCACCGCTGTTCCCCCAGTCCGGCACGGCGAAAGCCGCCCCGGCCGCGGCCCCGGCGGCACGGGCGACGGGCTGACCGCGGAGGGCCTTCGGTGTGGAGGCGGCTCGCGGGCCGTGGGCGGCGCGTGTCCGGGCTCCGGAGCGGGTGGCCGCTCCCGTGGTGCCCGTCCCGTCGCCGCCCGCGGATGCGGTGGCCGCTGCCGCGCCCTCGCTGCGTGGGGGCGCGCCGTAGGACGGGCCGCGGCACCAGGGTGTGAACGCCGGGCCCGGGCAAGCGCGCCGAGGTCGTGTCGTCACATGAGCTCCCCCGGCTCCGCTGGGAGGTGCCCCCAGGTGCGGTGCATCGCAAGGCGGAGAGTCGTCCTCGTAGTGGGCTACTCGGACGATTCGACAACTCCCCCGGCCGCAGGTTGGGGGAGGGCATGTGACGCCACGGCCTAACCCGCCAGCATCTTCTGGATCGCCTGCCGCGTCACCCCGAGCTCCCGTGCGATGTCGGCCTGCGACACGCCCTGGCCGATCAGGTCCTGCATCAACTCGCGCCGCTCGGCGGCGAACTGCTGGGCGAGACGGGCATGGTGGATGGCCTGCGCCCGCACCTCCTTGATGCGGCGGAGGGCAGGCTCGTGCGCGGAGAGGTCCCTGGTGTCTGCCATGCCCACAGGGTGACAACCCGGGGTTGTCGCTGTCAACCCCCTGTTGTCTGCCCCCGGTTCAGGTCGTGGCGGGTTTCCCCGAGGGCTCGGACTCCTCCCGTCCGTCCGCCCGGCCGGGGCGGGTCGCCGTGGACGGCAGGGCACGCCAGGGCAGGAGCAGGGCGCTGGCCAGGCACAGCACGCCCGCGACGACGATCGCCACGCGCACGCCCCCCACGGCGGCGATGGCGCCGCCGGCCAGCATGGACAGGGGCTGGGCCGTCTTGGAGCTCACCGACCACGCGGTCACCACCCGGGTCATGACGCCGTCGTCCGTGGCGGCCATGCGGTACGTGATGAACGACGGGTTGAAGACCCCGGCGGCCAGCAGCAGGAAGGTGTCGGCGGTGACCAGGACGACGGGCCCGAGGGGACCGGGCGGCGCCCAGGCGAGCAGCAGGAGCCAGGGGGTGCGCAGCACCCCGAACAGCAGCAGCACCCGGTGCGGGCCGAGCCTGCCGGTCAGCGGGGCGGTGAGGCGGGAGCCCAGGACACCGCCGAGGCACGGCAGCCCCAGCGCCAGGCCGTACTGCCACGGGGTGAAGTGGAGTTCGCGGAGCATCAGGACGGCCAGCAGCGGGTTGCTCATCATGATGGACCCGCCGAAGAGCATGGCGTTCCAGAAGAGCGGCCGCAGTCCGCGGTGCCCCAGGACGTAGGTCCAGCCGGCCACCAGGTCCCGGCCGCGGCCGTGCGACCCGGCCCGGGCCGGGGGCTCCGGTTCGGGGCCGCGGATCCGGCGGACGCCCAGCGCGGACAGCAGGAAGGAGACCGCGTCCACGGCCAGGGTGATCGTCGCCCCGAAGGCGGTGACGAGCAGTCCGCCGACCGGCGGCCCCGCGCTCAGGCTGAGCCAGTCGGTGGTCTCCAGCCGCGAGGCCGCCCGGAGACGGTCCCCCGGCGGGACGAGGCCCTTGAGGTGCGCGGTGCTTGCCGCGCCGAACACGATGGCCGCGGCCGCCTGGACGATGCCCACCAGGCACAACTGCGCGAAGGTGAGCACGCCGAGGGCCGCCGCGACC
Source organism: Streptomyces sp. NPDC006207 (assembly GCF_040613835.1). Classification (NCBI taxonomy): domain Bacteria; kingdom Bacillati; phylum Actinomycetota; class Actinomycetes; order Kitasatosporales; family Streptomycetaceae; genus Streptomyces; species Streptomyces sp. NPDC006207. The sequence continues at coordinate 102,088 of NZ_JBEXSX010000030.1, forward strand.
GGGACGCTGAGCAGCACGAGGCAGCGGAGCAGATCTGCGGTGATCATGACCGGCCGTTTACGGCGGTGTTCGATGCGGCCGCCCAGGGGGAGGGTGATGGCGGCGCCCGCGAGCGCCGACAGCGCCGCGAGGAGGGAGACCTGGAAGGTCGTGACGTCCAGCGCCAGGACGGCCACCAGCGGCAGGGCCCCGGAGCCGACCGCGCTCCCCGCCGCGCTCACCGCGTAGGCGCCCCACAGGCGGCCGAAGTCACGTCGTGCGTCCGTCACTTGCTCATCCGGCGAGGCCATGACGGCGGAGCCTAGGTGTTCTGTCCCGGGAGGTTGTGGACGGGTGATGCAGGTCTCGGTTGAGGGATCTTGAAATGGGTGAGGGCCTTCTGGCCTGGTGTGGA